>NZ_JALQEK010000052.1:0-175703 GCF_023630765.1 Caballeronia sp. ATUFL_F2_KS9A
CCGGCGCCGTCGCGGGGGGGTGGGGGGGGGGGGCGGGGGGGGGGGCGGCCCCGCCGGCCCCCCCCCCCCCCCCCCCCCCCCCCCCCCCCGCGGCGGGAACGGCGGCGCTCTTCGCGAGCGTGAAGCCGCGCAGAAGCGGCGATTGCGGCGGACCGTCGGCGTCGCCATGCACGGCGGGCGATGCGCCGTCCGCGTCCGCATCCTGAGCGCCGCGCAGGAGCGAGGACTGAGGCACATCGTCGGAAGCCGCGCCGCCGACATCGTTTTTTGCGTTCTGCGTGCTCACGCTGCCTTCTTCCAGATCGATCTCCACGCCGCGCACCAGAATCTTGCGACCCTTGCTTCCCGCGCTCGCGACGGGCGGATTGAACGCGAAGCCGTTCTGTTCCGCATAGGCGAGACGGATGACGCTCTTGCCGTCGGGCAGCACGATCTTTCCCGCGCCCTGTAATTGCATAGAGTAGAGCATCGCGGGGTCTTCCACATAGGCGAGCACGGGCGCGCGGCTCATGCCGCGCTCGATATCGGCGCGCGCGTAGTAGGGCACGATATCCGCGCCTTCGCGGCGCAGCCGCAGCTTCTTGTCGCGGATGTCCGGCACGCTGTCGCCGACGCGCAGCGTGTACGTCTTGCCGCTCATCGATACGGTCGACAGCGGAACGACGTTGCGTCCTTCGATGCGCGCCGGAACCGGCGTGCCGCGCGCGCCGGGCGGCAGGCGGCGGGCGTCGAGGAACAGCATGTCGGTCGGCACGCCGTAGACCGGATAGACATACGGCGCGCGGCGCTCGCGGCTGCCCTTCAGGATCGGCTCGTAATAGCCGGTCAGGACGCCGCGCGCGCTTCTGTCGACATTGAGGATCTGATAGACCGTGAAGTTGTCCTCGAAGAAGCGGCGCACCGCGGCGGCGTTGCGCGCATCCACGCCGCGCGAGGCCGCGCAGGGCGCCGCCCACGCCGGCTTGCCGCTCAGCACGCCGCAACTGCGCCGGAACGCGTCCCAGGATTCGGCGACGTTGTCGGTCGCCCAGCCGGGCAGGCTCGCGAAGGCGACGGGCGTATAGAGTGCGTTCTTCGTCGCGAAAGGCGTGGCGTTCATGCCGACCGACGCCGACGGACTCGCCGGCGACGGATTCGCGATGCCCGGCTCCGCGCCTGTCGCGCTGACCATGCGCGCGTCGTCGCCTGGCGCGGAGGGCGGCGCGGCCTCATCGGCGCGCACGGCGGGCGAGGGCGGCGCGCCCGCGCATCCGGCGAGCGTGGCCGCGGTCAACGCAAGGGCGGCGAAGGCGGCGAGCGGATGCGCCGTTCCGGATGAAGCGCCCGGCGCGATGCCCGGCTGCGCGGCGACGCCGCTCGTTCGTGATGCCATGGTGCCCTCGTCTCGCGGCCGAAGCGCTTCGCTTTCGCTTCGAATTTCTCTATTTAGACGAACGGACGACATCGATTTTGAAGGTCGCCGCGCCATACGCGACGGGACACGACGGCGCGTTGCCGCCGCACGCCGGCACGCCCGCGAACGGCGATGCGCTGAGCGTCCGCTGCGCGGCCGCCGCGTTCTGCGCCTCGGGGGAGAGACTGGCGAAGACGGCGTCGTGCGCGAGACCGAGCGCCGGGAACTCGCGCGGCGCGGCGGAAACGATCGCGACGAAATGATTCGCGCCGACGGGCTCGCCCGCCTGCATCGGCCAGCTCGGACGCGGCAGCACGAGACGCTTCTTCCTGCCGATGCGATTGTCGGTATCGAGCGCGTTCGGAAACAGTTGCAGATATTGATTCGCCGGATCGACGACGAAAACATACACATAGCCGTCGCGATTGCTCGTGATCGCGAAGCGCAACAAGTCGCGGTCGACGACGGCGCGCGCGACGGGCACGTCCACCTTGACATCGAACGACGGATCGGCGAGCGAAACGATGCGCGCGAATTCGCCATCGGGCGTGAAAGGCGGCAGCGCGGCGGGCGGCGGAGGCGGCGGCGCTTCGGGCGCGACCTCCGGCGCAGGCGCCGAAGCCGTGACGACCGCCGAAGCAGCGACGCGCTCGGCCGAAGGCGCATGATGCGACGTGAAGCGCGGCACGAACCATCCGAGCGTCGCCGCCGCGCCGAGCAGACACGCGGCGCCGGCCGCCCAGCCGATACGCCTGCGCGCCGCGCTTTTCGCCGTGCGCGGCGCGGGCGCGTCGTCGAGCGAAATGCCGAGCTCGGCGGCGAACTGCCGGTCGGTCTGCGGCCGATGCGCGGGCGCAACCGCGAGCGCATGATCGATCGCCTTCAGGAATCGGTCGGAGTAACGGCCCGCCGCCAGTTTCGCGAGCGGCTGATAACTGTCCTTGACCACGCGCCCGACCGAAGGCGGCGGCGTTCGCCCGGTGATCGCGAAATACACGAGCGCGGCGAGCGCGTAGTGATCGGTCCACGGTCCTTGCCGCATCGACGGCACTTCGGCGTACTGTTCGATCGGCGCGTAGCCCGGCTTGAGAATCACCGTGAGCGCCTGCGTCATGTCGCCGATCACGCGCCGCGCCGCGCCGAAATCGAGCAGCACCGGCCGATGGCTTTCCTCCAGCAGGATGATGTTGTCCGGCGCGATATCGCGATGAAAACAGTCGGACGCGTGCAGCACGGCGAGCGCGTCGATGAGCGGCGTGAGCAGCGCGCGCAGCCAGGCTTCGTCGGGCGGCTTTTTCATCGCCCGGAGCGTTTCCTTGAGCGTCACGCCCTTGTAGTAGGGCATCGCCATGTAGGCGGTGCCGTTGGCCTCCCAGAAGCGGTACACCTTCACGAGCGACTGATGATCGAAGCGCGCGAGCAGCCGCGCCTCGTCGTTGATGAAGCTCTTGAGACCGGCGCGGAACATCGGCTCGTAGCGGCCGGACTTGACCTGAACCTGCGTCACGCCGACGCGCGAGGCGAGCGCCGCCGGCATGTATTCCTTCACCGCGACGTAGCGGTCGAGCGAAGTATCGAAGGCCAGATAGACGATGCCGAAGCCGCCCTCGCCGATGAGCCGCACGATCTCGAACTCGCCGAGCCGCGTGCCGGGCGGCAGGATGCTGTGCGCGGGCGGCGCGTCGGACGTCGATGAAGGCGCGCCCGCGCCCGCCACGTCGGACCGACGCACGCGCGCGCCGCTGACGATCACCGTCTTGTCGTCGCCCGCGTCGCCCGGATTGGTTTCGGTCTTGCCGGCGTTGCCGGTCGTGCCGCCGCCTTCTTCCGGTAGCCTGCCCGTCGCATTCATGATCCGCAGTCCCGCAGCAGGGTGATGAAAAGCGCCGTGTCGGGCAGGCCGTACGCCGGCCAGATCGTGATCGGGCGCGGCGCGCGATCGTCGCGATCGTCGCGATCGTCGGGCTCGTCGGAAGCGGGCGCCGTCTGCGCGGCGGTCCACAGGCTCATCCCTTGGATCTCGGCTTGCCAGAGCGGCGCGAGCGTGCGCGCGAGTGAATCGGGCAGCGTCGCGGCCGATTGCGCGATCCACGGTTCGTCGAGCATGGCGGCGCGCGTGCCGGCGTTCGCCGGCTGCGGCACCGGCAGCGCGGCGAGCTGTTCGTCGAGCCGCTCGATGCTGTGATCGAAATCGAGCGCGGCGAGCGCGACATGTTCGATCGCCGAAAGCCATTGCCAGAGCGCGGCGACTTCGCCGCCCGTCGATGGCGCCGCCTGCAGCGACGCCGCGATCGTCAACGGAAAATGCCGCCCGACGCGGTCCACCGACGCCATCACCACGCCCGTCCAGCATGCGCCCAGCGTCGGCGCGATGGCGCCGGGCATCGCGAAAAAGCGCCACACCGGGCACGTCAGATAGATCGAGAGCCACGCGTCGCCGAGCGCGAGCTGCGTTTCGCCGACGCGCTCGGCGAGCCATGCGTCCCACGGCGCGACAAACGCGTCCGACAGCCGCCGCGCCGCGAAATCGCCGAGCGACGGCAGCTTGCCGTACCAGCCTGCGATCGCCGCGCCGTCGTCCGCGAGCGTGCCGCCGAGCGCGTCGTTCATAGCCGCTCCGGACAGGAGAACTTGCGCAGATCGGCGAGCCGGAACGGATTCTCCACGCTGTTCGCCGTCACTTCGAAGCGCGTCTTGCGCCCTTCGACATCGAACGTGACGATGAAGCGCTCCGGCTGATCGGTCGGCTGCACGTCGAGCCGGTCGAACATGCGAAACAGCGCCCACGGCCCCTCGAACACCAGATTGCTCGCGCCGCTCGTCGGCGGCGGCGTGAGTTGCAGGCTCACGCGTCCCGAGCCGCGCGTGCCGGGCCACTGAATCGCGGTCGCGATCTGCGGGCCGTGCGCGTAGGTGAGCACTTGCCCGTCGACGTCGAGCGTGAAGGAGAGGATCGACGGGTCCATGTCGAGCGGCTTGAACTGCAGCGCGAGCGCGGGCGACTTGCCGCCGCCGCGGAAGAACACGCCGCGGATCGTCGCGGCGCGCTCGAACTGCGCCAGACCGGCCGGACTGATCTGCGACGCCGACGAATCCGACTTCTTGAACGCCCACGGCTTCGCGGAAACATCGACGTCGGGCGCGAGGTTCTTCTGGAAGAAATCGTCGAACTTGCCGCCCGGCGCGAACAGCGCGCCGAAGTCTTCAGGCAGCACGTCGCGCGCGGAATTCGGGTTGAACGGATAACGCCCGCCGACCGCGCGAACGCAGAACGCCGAGATCGACTCCTTCAGGTCCGCCGACAGATTCACGCGCCGCGCCTCCTGCGACTGCGCCGCGCCCTGGCTGCCGAGATCGAGCAGCGCGGTGCGGATCGGCTCGGGCATGCGCGCGGCCTGCGTGCGCAGCTTCGCCGGCGCGTCCGATGGCGGCGGCGCGGTCTTCTGCTGCAGGGCTTCGTCGGTGGCGCTGAGATACGTGTAGACATCGTTGATGACGGCGAGCGTCTGCGCGATCGGCGCGGGCTGCCCCGCGCCCGGGCTCGTCACGAGCGCGCGCAGGCCGGTGAACCGGTCATCGACGATGCTTTCCAGTTGAGCGCCCGGCGCGACCGGCGCGATCTGCGTCGGATCGGCCCCGCGAATCACCTTCAGCAGCTTTTCGCGCGCCGCGCCGAGCTTGTCGCCCGCGCGATCGACGACGGTCGTTTCGCTTTCGGGCTTCGCGCCGAGCGTCGTTTCGCGCGACGCCGCCTTCGCGAGCGCGGCGAGCGGCGAATCGGGCGCGGAGAGAATGCGCGCGATCTGCGTCGATTGCGACAGCGTGTCGGCGCGCACGATGCGGACATCGTTCAGGAACTCGGTCCAGATCCGCGCGTAATCCTGAAGATAGAGCAGCCGCACGTCCTCGGTGATGCGCTGCATCGCCGCCGGATCGCCGCGCGGCAGGCCGCCCTGATCGCGGATGCCGAGCACCCACGGCTCTTCGGCGGCGAGCTGGGCGGCGGTTTCATCGACGGCTTTCAGGAACGCCTTGTGATAGCCGTCGAACGAATAAAGCCCCGCCACGCCGCGCGTGAGCGGCGCGCCGCTCGAACGCGTGAACACGAGCGACGCGTTCGGCCCGCCCGCGTGCGCGATCGTGAACTCCGGATAATCCGTGCCGACGCCTTGCTGCTTCACGCGCCCGTACACGCGCTGCGCGAGCGTGTTGGCGGCGAGCATGGCGCGCAGATGCGCGACGAGACGCTCGTCGAACGGCAGATTCGGATGCACGAGGCCGCGCGCCAGCAACGCATCGAGATGCCCGGCGAGCGCCGCGCGCTCCTCGTTGCCGACCTCGCGCGGCAGCGAGCGGTCCCAGTCGGTGAGAATCCACGCCTTGAGCGAATCGGCATCCTGATGATCGGGCTGATTCAGCATCAGATACGCCTTGAGCGCTTCGTACGCGTAGCCGGGATTCGCGGGCGTCGCGCCGCGCGCCTGTTCCTCGATGCGCGCCGCGAGCTTCGGCAGGAACAGATCGGTCAGAAGGCGCTCGTACGCGAGCGTCGCGGCGGCGTCGAGTTTCGCGCCTTGCCAGAGGCCCCATTGCATCGCGATCGGTGGATGCGCGGCATCGACCTGAGGCGTCGATGCGAGGCCGCGCACCGCCGACAGCAACGGCAGCAGCGCGACGAGATTCGTGCCCGCCGCCGATGTCCCCGCCACGGCTTCCTTCGCCGCGCGCGCGGTGTGATCGACGTTCGCGACATAGCTGCGATTGCGCACATAGCTCGTGCCCCAGAGTCCGAGCACGCCAGCCGTTAGGGCCGCGATGACCGCATACGCGCCGAGCCGCCACAGATGCCGCTTGCGCGCCCATTGCAGATTCGATCCGGCGAGTCCCTGTTCGGCGAACACGACCTGCGTCAGAAGCCGCTCCAGAAAGAAGCTGCGCCCGCTCGACGGACGCGGCGGCTGCACGCCCCGCTCGATGCCGAACGCGCGCGCGAGCGAGCCGAGCACGCGATCGATCGGCGTGCCTTCCTGCGTGCCGCTCGTGAAATAGACGCCGCGCAAAAGCGGTGCATCGTCGTGTTTCGACTGGACGAAGGTCGCGCGCAGCGCATCGGCGACGAGCGGCTTCAACGCGGCGAACTGCTGCGGAAAACTCATGATCGCGGCGCGTTGCGCGAGTCCGCTTTCCGCGTTCAGGCGCTCCGGCAGACGCGCGACGAGCCGGGCTTCGAGCGCGTCCAGCTCGGCATCGATCCGTTCGCCGAATGCGGCCTGCGTGAGCGTGCGTTTCGGCTCGTAGGCAAACGTGAAGCCGAACACCTGCGCGCGCTCTTCCTTCGACATATCCGCGAAAAACTCCGTGAAGCCCGCGAGCAGATCCGTCTTGGTGACGAGCACGTAGACCGGAAAGCGCGTGCCGAACGCCTGCATCAGTTCGCGCATGCGCGCGCGCAAGGTCGATGCGGTTTCGTCGGTGCTCGCGGGCGTCGCGGCGAGCAGATCGGGGACGGCGAGCGTCAGCAGCACGCCGTTGATCGGCTGGCGCGGGCGCGTCTTTTTCAGGAGCGCGAGGAAGCCTTGCCATGCGGTCTGGTCGGCGTCGCGGTCGCTTTCGTGGGTCGTGTAGCGCCCGGCCGTGTCGATGAGCACGGCGTCGTCGGTGAACCACCAGTCGCAATTGCGCGTGCCGCCGACGCCGCGAATCTTGTCGGTGCCGAAGCGCTCGGCGAGCGGAAAGCGCAGCCCCGAATGCACCAGCGCAGTGGTTTTGCCCGCGCCCGGCGCGCCGATGAACATGTACCACGGCAATTGATACAGATATTGCCGGCCGGAGAGCGTGACCCAGTCGCGCCAGCCGGGTTTTCTGCCGGACGCGGTAATGCGCGCCTCGCGCAGCACGGCGAGCGCTTCGTCGAAACGCTTGCCGAGCGTCGCGACTTCCGCTTCGCCGGCGCTCGGTGCGGCAGCCTCGCGGCGCGGACTTTCGCTCTGCGCGGCGAGTCCCGCCGACAGCGCCGCCTGCGTGCGCCGCGCGCGCCACGCGGCCCAGAGCCGCCGCAGCACGAAGAGCAGCACGACGCAGCCGATCGCGATGTAACGCGACATCGCCGATTCGAGCGGATAGCTGCGCGCGAACGACAGGAGCGGCCCGGCGATCCAGATCGCAGCCGCAACGAGCAGCAGCCCGACGATCAGCAGCAGCACCGGATGAAACAGGATCGAGAGGATTTTTTTCATGTCAGGACCCGGGCTTCGCGAACACCGTCACTTCGACGCGCCGGTTGCGCGCGCGGCCGGCGGGCGAATCGTTCGGCGCGACGGGATCGGCGTCGCCCTTGCCTTCCGCTTTGAGACGCGAAGGCGCGATTGTCGCCGCGAGCAGGTCGCGCACGTTCGCCGCGCGTTCCTGCGACAGCTCCCAGTTCGAAGGAAAGCGCGCCGAGCGGATCGGCCGGTCGTCGGTGTGGCCCGTCACGAGCACGTTGCCGGGCACCGCCTTCAGCGCCGCCGCGATCCGTTCGATGAGCGGCCGCGTCTGCCCCGACACTTCGGCGCTGCCGGGTTTGAAGACGTTGTCGCCGTGCAGCGTGACGACTGAACGGTCGACGCGGTCATCGACGGCGACGAGGCCATCGCGGATTTCCTGCGCGAGGAATTCCGCGAGACGGGGTTTCGCCGCCTGCGTCACGACGAGAGGACGCTGCGCGCCCGCGCGGATCGAGGCGAGCGTGCCGAACGCGGGATCGGAGAGGCGTCCGAGCTGGAAGCTCATCGCGAGCCACGCCAGCGCGAGCACGAGCAGCGCGAACGCGCCGACGACCCAAACCGGCAGCACGTCGGTCGTGCGCCGCCGCGCCGTCGGCACGCCTTGCCAGTGCGGCGACAGCGCGCGCTCCGGTTCGCCGCGCTCCTTGCGGATCAGTTGATACAGCCGCGCGCGGATCGCGTCGAGCGTCTGCCGGCCTTGCGCCGCCACGCGGTAACGTCCCTCGAAGCCGAGCGCGAGCACCATGCTCGCCAGTTCCAGCAGATGCAGATGTTGCGCGGGCTTCTGCGCGAGCCGCGCGAGCAGTTGAAAGACCTTCTCGCCGCCCCACGCCTCGTTGTGAAACGTCACGAGCAGGCTTTGCCGCGCCCAGACGCCCGCGCCCCACGGCGTGCCCGACGCGGCTTCGTCGAGCATCGTGCAGACGATGTAGCGCGCCGCCGTCACCTGTTCCGCCGGGATGCCATTGGTGCGCGCCTCGTCCTCGAAGCGGCGCACGCCCGCGGCGAGCGCGTCGCGCAGCGCGGCGGGATCGGCGCACGCGCTCATCGTGCGGATGCGCGCGGCGAGCTGCAACAGCGGCGCGCACGCGGCGACCAGCGGATTCACCGCGCCGCCCGTCGCGAAGGCGGCGTCGAACGCGCGCTGCCCGGAGGCCGCCGCGCCGCTCGCCGAGAACGGTCCCTGCGTGCTTCCGCCGCCCGCGCGGCGCCGCCGCGCGCCGGGGTTGGGCTTGATCATCGTCTGATCGGATTCGAATCCGGCGAAGGGATCGTCGTCGTTCGTCATGTTCGTCGATGACCTCGCTCAATGACGGATCGCCCAGAATTCGAGTTCGAGCGCCGGAAACTCGCCAGCGATGTACATCGCCAGGTTGCCGGTCTGCTCCAGCTCCTTCCACAGCTCGCCGCCGCGATCCAGCTCGAAATAGGAAAAGCCCGCGTGAAACGGAATCTGCCGCGGCGCGACCGGCATCGCGCGCAGGCCGATGCCCGGCAGCGCGAGATTGACGAGATCGCGCAGCTTTTCAGCGGGCGCGATCTTCACCTGCGTCGGAAAGCGCGTGCGCAGCGCTTCGCCCGGCATCTGCGCGTTCGCGGCGAGCACGAAGCCGGCGCTCTTCACGAGCTCCAGATCGTTGATGAGCGCGACGCGCACGCCGGGCTTGCGGCTTTGCAGCTCGATCGCGACGGCGTCGGGTTCGCGCACGATGCCGATCAGTTGCCGCACGTCGCGCATGAGCGGCTCGAACGACGTCGCGACATCGTCATGGCAATACGGCGGATACGCGAGCACGCGGCGGCGCTCGTCGAACGCGGCGAGATCGCCGGCGAGCGCGAGCGTCGTCTGATACAGGCGTTCGGGATGCAGTAGCGGCACTTGCAACAGATGCGCGTACTGCGGCTCGAAGCGATTGAGCGTTTGCAGCAGCAGAAAATCGGCGATCTCCGCGACGCCGCCGCGCCCCGGATTCGCGAGGCGGCTCGCCAGGCGATCCGCATGTTGATGCACGAGGCCGGCGAGTTCCTGCGCATAGCCGAAGAGACGCGGGTCGGCGTGCGCGTGGAGCATCGGCGGGATGTAGCCGGGATCGAGCACGACGCGGTTGTCGGCGCGCCGTTCCAGCACGCGCGCAAGCCCGATGGTCGCGAAGGCGTCGGTCGCGTCGCGCGCGAGCATGAGCCGCACGTTCGGCGCGCCGACGCGAATCTGCGCGACGCGGTCCGTGCTCGTCGTTATATCGGCGACGGAAGTATCCGTCGTGCGAAAGCGCAATCCGTCGATGCGGCCATCGGCAGCGCCATCGGCGTCGAATTCCTTTGCGCCCGCGCGCGCGAGCGGCAGCGCAAGCAACACGAGCTCGTCGCGCGTGCCGGCGGGAATGTCGAGCGGCGGCGGCGCGGGGAAGTCGTCGGGAAAGGAGAACGCGGTGCCGTCGGGCAGCACGCCGAACGCCGACGCAAGCGCGATCTTGCCGAGCCCGAGCGCGATTTCGTCGAGCATCACGGCGGCCCAGCCCCACGACCACGCCTCGGTCGCGCGCGCGTGCGAGCGCACGAGATGCTCGATGAAGCGGTCGTGCTGCTGGAAGTGCTGGGGTTCGAGGAACAGGCCCTCGGACCAGATCATGCGTTGGTGCCAGGTCATGGTGCCTCGTATGGGCTTGGGCTCGATGCTCAAAGAACGATTCAGCGCGGCGGATTTGCAAACCGGCGCGCGCTGTCACTTCTTCTTGCCCGATGGCGGCGGCGCGGGCTGCGCGGCGATCGATACGTCGGCGGCGTCGATACGCACGTTCATCAGCGTCGTCTGGTTCGGCGGCACCGGCGCGCTCGCCCGCCAGCGCGATCGCTCGATGTCGCGATACGCCGCCACGACCGCGACGAACTTCGTGCCGGGCTGCACCGTCTGCTCGACGCTGCGGCTGTCGCCGGGCCGCAGCACGTATTCGTTCTTCGCGTTGAGATCGCCGCCGAGCGTCGCCTGCTCTTTGCCGTAGAGCGTGAAGAAGTCGGCGCTGTCGAAGGCGGCCGTCGTCTTCAGCTCGTACACGCGCACGACGACCGGCGACGGGCGGCCCGCGTGATCGGGATTCGCGCCATCCAGCGCGCTCACGCTGATACGCACGACCGTCGGCGCGGGCGGCGGCGGCGGCGACTTGCAGGCGCTCGCCGCGAGCGCGCAAAAGAGCAGTGCGCAAAGACGCGGACGCGGGTTCTCCATCATCGGATCGTGTGACTTCGCAAGTGGCTTCGGACACCACAACAGACGAACGAAAACGCCGCGCTTTTCAAATCGCTCGCGGTGTTTCGTCTAGTGAGGGCACCGCGCTGGCGCTTCGCCGGTAGCGCCAGTGCGAAGCGGCGGTCATCGAGGAGGGCGTTCGTGAAACCGATCGGGCGGACATGCGCGGGGCTCGCGCTCTTTGCAATGCTTAACGTCTGCGCGCAGACGGCGCAGAAGGCGCATGCGGCCACGGCGGATCAGGCGCTCACGCCGGCCGCGCGTCAGGCCGAAGCCCGCGTGCGCGACGCGGAAACCATCGCGACGCTGTCGCAGGAAGGGCGGCTCCTGCTCGCGCGGGATCAGGTGAAGCTCGACGGCTACGCGTATTGCAGCATGTCGGTGGCGGCGGCCGAGCGCGGCGATTTCCGCGAGAGCATCGAGGCGGCGTCGCGGGCGCTCGTCGTCGCGCGGGAGACGGACAACGCCCATCTCGCCGCGCTGTCGCGGCGCGATCTCGCCATCGCGTACAGCTATGCGGGCGATCTCGACGATGCCGAACGCTACGCGAAGGAAGCCATCGCGGCGGGCGGGAAGAATCCGGAGCAGGTGCTCGCGCCCGCGCACAAGATCCTCGGCGATATCGCGGCGCGGCGCGGCGATCCGTCGGCGGCGCTCGGGGAATATCGCGCGGCGCTCGCGACGGCGTCGGCGCGCTACCGGCCGATGGTGCTCCTCTCGATCACCAACGCGCAGATCGAGACCGGCGACGCGGCCGGCGCGCGCGCCACGTTCGAAGAAACGTCCGGCGTGAAGGACACGTTGCTTGCGCCGTTGCGCAGGCGCATCGAAGGCAATCTGCTGCTCGCGGAGCACAAGCCGCAGGCGGCGCTCGAAGCGTTTTCCGCAAGCGCCACAAAAGGCGGCTCGGACGCGAGCTACGACAACCTGTGGGCGCACGAGGGCATGGGCCGCGCGTATCTCGCGCTCGGCGACCGCGGCAAGGCGCGCGAAGCCTGGCTCGCCGCGCTCGACGATTCGGAAACGATCCGCGCGCGCTTTCGCAGCGACGAGTTCAAGACCGGCCTGTTCTCCGATACGCAGACGGTCTTCGAGGAAACGATCGCGCTCGTCGTCGAGGACGGCGACTACAAGCAGGCGTGGGCGCTTTCCGAGAGAAGCCGCAGTCGCGCGCTGCTCGATGTCGTGCGCAACCGGCTCGCGACGAACGTCGATGAAACGCAACTGAACGGCCGCGCGCTCTCGCTCGACGACGTGACGAGCGCGCTGAATACCGGCGAGGCGATCGTCGAATATCACGGCCTGCCCGACAAGCTGATCGCGTGGGTCGTGCGCCGCGACGGCATTCAGGGCTTCACGCTGCCGGTTCCGCGAAAGGACATGACGCTCGCCGTCGGCGATTTCCGCACGTCGATCATCCGCGGACGTCCGCAGGCGCTGACCTACGGCGCGAAGCTCGATGCGCTCCTGATTCAGCCGCTCGGCTTGCGGCCGAACGAACGGATCGTCATCGTGCCGAACGGCTCGCTGCATTACATGCCGTTTCAGGCGCTGAGGAACGCGCAAGGGTTTCTGATCCAGCGGCATGCGCTTGCGCTCGCGCCATCGGCGAGCATCGCGGTGCAGCTCGTGCGGCGGCAGCAGCGCATCGCGAGCAATCTCGTCGCGTTCGGCAATCCGCGCATCTCGCCGGAATTCGATCTGCCCGGCGCGGAAGCCGAAGTCCGCGCGATCGGACCGCTCTTCGCGCAGCGCGAGACCTTTCTGCAAGGCGACGTCACGCGCAAGACCTTCAGCGACAACGCGCCCGAGGGCCGCATCGTGCATGTGGCGACGCATGCGCAGGCCGACACCATCGATCCGTTGCATTCGCGCGTGCTGCTCGCGCCCGCGAAACAGCCCGCCGACGGCCCCGACCCGATGCTCGCGCAGGACATCTACAACCTGAAGTTCGATTCGGTCGCGCTCGTCACGTTGTCGGCGTGCGAGACGGCGCTCGGGCGCATCGAGCGCGGCGACGAAATCATGGGCTTCACGCGGGCGTTCTTCTATGCGGGCGCGTCGGCATTGCTCGTGTCGATGTGGCCCGTTTCGGACGAATCGACCGCGCTCACCATGCGCACGTTCTACG
Organism: Caballeronia sp. ATUFL_F2_KS9A; assembly: GCF_023630765.1. Classification (NCBI taxonomy): domain Bacteria; kingdom Pseudomonadati; phylum Pseudomonadota; class Betaproteobacteria; order Burkholderiales; family Burkholderiaceae; genus Caballeronia; species Caballeronia sp. ATUFL_F2_KS9A. The sequence continues at coordinate 13,035 of NZ_JALQEK010000052.1, forward strand.
GCGCGCTCACGAAGGGCGAGGAAGCCATCGACGCGATGCGCGACGCGCAGCTCGCCGTGCTCGCCGACGGCAAGTTCGCTCATCCGTTCTACTGGGCGCCTTTCGATCTGATGGGCAACTGGCGGCTCTCGGTCGCGCGCTGAAAGACGTTTTCCGATCACCGGTGAGGATTGCAGAAGTGAACCACGCCACGAAATCCCCATGCTTTTCCTCACGTTCGAAAGCGCGTGCGGCGGGCGTCGGCATCGTCTGTGCAAGCGCGTTCTCCGCGTGGGCGCAGCAGGTGCCGATGCCGGGCACGGCGCAAGTGCCGAGCGCGGGTACGCTGCTCAACGAGCAGCCGCGTCCGTCGACGTCCGCGCCGCCGCCGGGCGGTTCGAGCGCGCTGCCCGCGCCGCCGGCCGCCGCGCCGGAAGTGCCGGACGGCAAGAAGTTCACGCTGAAGAGCATTCGTTTCGCGGGCAACGAAACGCTGCCCTCGGACACGCTGCTCGCGCTCGTTTCCGACAGGATCGGCCAGGAAGTGTCGATCAACGATCTGAACGCCATGAGCACGAAGGTCGCGCAGGCGTATCGCGAGCGCGGCTATCCGCTCGCGCAGGTCGTGATTCCGCCGCAGGACGTGACGAACGGCGACGTCACGTTCACCGTGCTCGAAGGCAAGATCGGCCGCGTGCGGCTGACGATGGCGCCCGGCGCGCCCGTCAAGGAATCGATGGTGCGCGCGCGGCTCGCCGCGATCGAGCCCGGCAAGCCGCTGCGGCAAAACGAACTCGAACGCACGATGCTCCTGCTGTCGGACCTGCCCGGCATTCGCGTGAGCTCGGCGCTGGAAACGGGCAGCGCGCCCGGCACCGTCGATCTGAACGTGACGGTCGAGCCGACGCGCCGCTGGAACTTCGCGGTTTCCGTCGACGACTACGGCGCGGCGCCCGCCGGGCGCTGGCGGCTCGGCGCGGTGGGACGGCTCGCGTCGCCGTTCGGCATCGGCGACAACCTCGACATCAACCTGCTCGCGGCCGAGCGCGCCGATACCGTCTACGGACGCATCGGCTACGACGCGCCCGTCGATGCGAGCGGCACGCGCGTCGGCATCGCGTATTCGCATCTGTATTACTACCTCGGCGAGCAGTTCTCCTCGCTGAACGCGCATGGCGATGCGGATGTCGTCACCGCGTCGGTGTCGCATCCGCTGATCCGCTCGCGCAGCCAGAACCTGCTGTTGCGCGGCGCGCTCGAATACCGCTCGCTCACCGACAAGATCGACAGCGTCAACTTCGACAATCCGCAGAAGCTGTATGTGGCGAGCGTCGGGCTGTCGTACGAGAGCCGCGACAGCTTTCTCGGCGGCGGCTTCAACAGCGCGGACGTGCAACTGGCGTTCGCGCATCTGAACATCGATTCGGCGCTCGCCGAGGCCATCGATCAGGGACCGTTCGGGCGCAACACGCAAGGCAACAGCGTGCGCCTCACGATGCAGGCCAATCGCCTGAACGCGATCACGCGCAATACGAGCTTTTTCGTCGGCGTGTCGGGGCAATGGGCGAACCAGAACCTCGACAGCTCGTCGCGCATCACGCTCGGCGGGCCGCGTGCGGTGCGCGCGTATTCGCCGTCGGAATCCGTTGTCGATGAAGGGCTGATTGCCACGGCCCAGCTTCGCTATGCGGTGATTCCGTCGCTCACGCTGTCGACGTTTTTCGATATCGGCGTGGGCCGCTACAACGCGCGCTCGATTCCCGGACAGGGCGCGAACACCGTGACGCGCAGCGGCGTGGGTCTCGGCGCGTTCTGGAGCGGGCCGTACGGCATCACCGTGGATGCGAGCGTAGCCTGGCGCACGACCCGCGCCGACACCACCGGCGACGACAAGGTGCCGCGCGTCTACGTGCAGGTATCCAAATCGTTCTAGCGCGGAAACAGGAAACGAGGAGTTCGACATGAGCGACATCACCTGCCTACGGACCCGCAGGCATCGCCGGGAATGGGAGCGCGCGATCAGGCGTTTCGCCAGACGCGCCGCCCGTCACATGGGCGCCGATCTGAGGGTATCCGCGCTGTTGCCGCTCCTCGTGGTCGTCGCGGCGCCGGGCGCGTTCGCGTTGCCGGTCGGCGAGCAGGTTCAGGCGGGCAGCGTGACGGTCAACCGGCCAAACGCGACGTCGATGACGATCACGCAAGGCTCGCAGAAGGGCATCGTGAACTGGAACGGGTTTTCGATCGCGGGCAACGAGCGCGTCGATATTTCGCAGCCGTCGGCGCAGGCGGTGCTGCTCAATCGCGTCGTCGGCAATGAAGTCAGCCGCATCGCGGGGCAGCTCAACGCGAACGGGCAAGTGTTTCTCGTGAATCCGGCGGGCGTCGTGTTCGCGCGCGGGGCATCGGTGAATGTGGGATCGCTCGTCGCATCGACGCTCGGCATTTCGAACGACGCGTTTCTCGCGGGCAAATATCACTTCGCGCAGGGCGGCGCGGCGGCCGGCAAGGTGTCGAACCAAGGATCGATCACGGCCGCGACCGGCGGCGCGGTCGCGTTGCTCGGCGCGCAGGTCGACAACAGCGGACTCGTCAGCGCGACGCTCGGCAAGATCGCGATCGGCGCGGGCAGCGACATCACGCTCGATTTCGCGGGCGACGGCCTCACGATGCTGAAGGTGAACGACAAGGTCGCGAACGCGCTCATCGGCAATTCGGGGACGCTGCAGGCGGACGGCGGACAGATCGTGATGTCGGCGCGCGCCGCCGACGACGCCGCGGCGAGCGTGCTCAACCAGACGGGCACGGTGCGCGCGAGGAGCGTCGAGTCGCGCAACGGGCGCATCGTGCTCGATGGCGGATCGGCGGGCGAGACGGATATCGGCGGCAGCGTCGATGTCAGCGCGCCCGATTCGGGCAAGGGCGGACAGATCGACGTGACCGGCTACCACGTCGCGGTGAGCGACGGTGCGCGTGTCGACGCGAGCGGCGCGGGCGGCGGCGGCCGCGTGCGTGTGGGCGGCGGCGCGGCGGGCAAGGCGCCGGACATCGTCAACGCCGATGCGCTCTGGATGAGCCCGAACGCGCACGTCATGGCCGATGCGCTCGTCGCGGGCGACGGCGGCAACATCGTCATGTTCGGGACGGAAGCGGCGCGCGTGTACGGCGAGCTTTCCGCGAAGGGCGGGCCGGGCGGCGGCAACGGCGGGCTCGTCGAGACGTCGGGCAAGTATCTGGCGACGGACGGTGCGCGGATTCACGTCGAGGCGCTGCGCGGGCACGGCGGGCAATGGCTGCTCGATCCGTCGAGCATCGAAATCGTCAATACGGCGCCGTCGAGCGTGAGCACGGGCACCACCGACAGCACGTCATGCTGCTCGCTTCAGGCGCTCAGCACGAGCCTGGGTCCGGCTCTTTCCACGACGACGAATCCGGTGACGTTCACGCCGGGCGCGGGCGACAGCTACGTGCTCGCGTCGGACATCACGTCGCAACTGGACCGGGGCGCGTCGGTGACGATCTCGACCAGCAAGGACGGCGGAGGCGAATACAACGGCGACATCACGATGCTGAAAGGGACGAGCATCACAAAGACCGCCGCCGACAACGAAGGCACGCTCACGCTGAGCGCCAACGGCTCCATCACCGTGCTCGGAACCATCGGCGGCGCGGCGGGCGACCAGCGGCCGGCGGGCAAGCTGAACGTCGTGCTCGACGCGAACACGGGCGCCTCGGGGCAAAGCAACATTCTGCTTTCCGGCGCGTCGATCAGCACGAATGGCGGTTATCTGGCCATCGGCGTGCCGCAAAGCGTTGCCGGGACGCCCGCCGCCGCGAAGCGCTTCGACGGCGCGGCGGTCGGCATCATCGACTCCAGGATCGACACGACCGTGCCGCAAGGCCCGACCGGTCTCGCGAGCGGCTCGGTGACGATCAACGGGCAAGGCACGCTCAAGGTTCCGGACACGATTTTCGGGATCAGCGACACGGACGTGGGCCTAACGAAGAACCAGGCCTATGCGCCCGTCACCATCAGCAGTTCGAGCATCGCCACTTCGGTCAGCGACATTTCCGTGTCGGGGCAGGCCGGCGGCGACTTCGGGGCGCCGGCGGGCGTCGCCATCGGCGGGACATCGAGCCTGCGCACGTCGTCGGGCAACATCAGCATCACAGGCAGCGCGCCGACCACCAAGGAGCGCGTGCAGACGTTCACCGACATCTACGGCGTCGCGCTTCGTCCGGCATCGCTCGGTCCGTCGACGGCGCTATTGAGTACCACGACGGGCAACATTTCCATCACCGGTACGGGACCGGCGATGGATAGCGCGGTCAGCTCGGTGAGCGGCGGCGGCGTTCTGATCGCGCCGACGGCACGCCTCGACCAGAGCACCACGGTCATACGGACCGGGTCGGGAAACGTGAACATCATCGGCAACGGGATGTCGATCGGCACCGCGTTCGGCGGCGTGAGCGGCGCGGGCGTGATGTTGCGGCCGGAATTCCTCGGCTCGGGCGTCGGTCCGCTCGTGCATACCGGCTCGGGCAACGTCTCGATTTCGGCCTCCGCGACCACGATCGCGAACCTGACCGGGGGAACGCTGTCCGGCTCGGGCGTGAGCATCGCGGCGGACGGGGGCCAAGGCTTTCCCTTCAGCCCGTCCGTCGTTTCGGACGCCGGCAATATCTTCGTTACGGGCAACGGGGCGAGCGTCACGGGAACCGTGAGCGGCGGAACGGTCGGCGGCTCGGGCATCGCCATCGGCGGATCGTCGGTCGCGCTGAGCACAGGCGGCGCGGGCAGCATCACGCTCAACGGCAACGGGCCGAAGGTGCAGGCGCTCAACACCGGATCGGTGTCGGGTTCCGGCGTGAGCATGGTGGCGGCGTCCGTCTCCACGAACATCAACTCGATCAGCACGGCGAACGCACCGCTCGTGCAGACGCAGACGGGCCGCATTTCGATCGACGGCAAGGGGCCCGCCGTGCAGACCGTGGCCTCGCTTTCGACTTCGACCTCGGTGTCGACCGGCATCGGCAGCGTGACCGGCGACGGCGTGAGCCTGCTGCGGGCTTCGCTCAGCACGAGCGCTGGCGGGATCGTTCCGGTGATTTTGTCCGCGAGCGGCGACGTCGACGTTCACGGCACCGGGGCGGTCGTGCAGCGTTCGCCCGGGCGTGTCGGGGGCAACGGCGTGCGGATCATCGGCACGTCGCTCGGCACCGGCGGCGCGATGAGCATTACGGGAACGGGCGCGACGGCCGGCGGCGGCAGCGCCGCCGTCGCGGGCGCGGGTGTGTACGCGCAGAACGCGCGGATCTCATCGACCGGCGCGGACGTGTCGATCACCGGCACGTCGGCGAACGGCAAGCGGCGCTACGTTCCGGCGATCGAGGGCAGCGAAGAACCGGTTCATTTCGACGGCGTGCATCTCGAAGCATCGGATGTCGCGGCAAGCGGCGGCAGACTGTCGATTCGCGGCACCGCGCCCGATGGCATCGCCGCCTACGGCGTGTTCGTGGCGGGCATGAGCCCGGCGCTCGGCTTGCACGCCGACGGCGCGGTCACGATCTACGGTCTGGGCAGCGGCGCGGACGGCGTGGCGCTGGCAGGCACGTCGTCGTCGAATCGCGGCGTCGTCGGCTCGGCGAACGGTTCGATCGATATTCGCGGCGGCACCAACGGCCAGCTCGACGCGAACGGCGCGCATGGCAAAGGCGTATCGCTCGCCGATGTGACGCTTCAGGCCAACGCGCCCGCGCAGACGGTGTCGGTCACGGCATCGACACCCGCCGACGCCGCCACGGCGCTGTATATGAACCGGGCGACGCTCTCGGCGGGCGACTACGGCACGATCGTCGTGCGGGCGTCGAACTCGGGCAAATACGGCTTCGTGTTCGACGATTCGGGCAGCACGTTCTCGTCGCGCTTCGGCACGGTCGTGTTCGTGCCCGGCAAGGTCGGCGCGGACTTCGACATCGTCGGCGACAACGCGCAGGCGATCAACGTGCTCGGCGCAAGCAGCGGCCTCAGCATCGGACCGTCGATGCTCGGCGCGATCGCGTCGAACATCGCGACGGTCGTCATCGGCTCGTCGACCCAGACCGGGAAGATCACGGTCAGCCTGCCGCAAGGCTTCGCGCACGACCTCACGCTGCAGAACACGGGCGCGGGCAGCCAGGGCATCGATCTGCCATCGGGCGCCGCGATGCCGGACAGGACGCTCGCGCTCGATTCGTCCGGTCGCGTCACCGATCCGGGCGGCATAAAAGCGCAGACGCTTTTGCTCGCGGGCGGCGGCGACTTCGATCTCGCAGACGCGGGCAACGACGTCAAAGTGCTCGCGCTGTCGGGCGCGCATGACGTGCGGTTTGCGACGGCGGGTGGCTTCACGATCGGCACGGCGAGCGCCAATGGTTTCGACGGCGCGACGGGCAACCTCGCCAGAATCGGCGGATCGCAGCCGAACGTCACCGGCGACCTCACCGCGATTTCCGATGGCGGCGCGATCGCGATCGGAACACCCGGCACGCCCGGCGCGCCGACGCACCTGAGCGCGGGCGGCAGCATTGACCTCGTGATGGAGCGCGGCGTCTTCGACAACGCGTCGGGCGGCACGATCGGCGCGGGCAACGCGTGGCGCATCTGGGCGGCGACGCGCAACGGCGAGAACCGCAACGGCGTCGATCCGGGCGGCGCGCTGCCGAACTTCTACGGCTGCGTCTACGGCGGATTCTGTAGCTGGAACGGGCAGCCGTCGCAGAGCGTCGTGCCGGCGGACGGCAACCACTTCGTCTACGCCGACCGGCCGACGGTCACCGTCACCATCGGCAGTCAAACGCGCGAGCAAGGCGGAGCGAACGGCGCGTTCGGTTTCGACGTCAGCGGTCTGCTCGCCGGCGATCGGCGCAGCACGTCCGTCGTCGCGGGACGGCTCGGCTCGTCCGCGACGACGATATCGGCGGCGGGCGTGTATGGCATCGACGGCACGTTTTCGTCGCCGGTTGGCTACAACGTCGTCGTGGAGCCGGGCACGCTGACCGTCACGCCGATGCAGCTTCAGGGCGCCGTTTTCAACACCAGCGGACTTCAGCCGCTTTTCACGGCGCAGGAACAGACCTTCGTCTACGAGAGCAATCTGGGCGCGGTCAACATCTGCGTCGGCACGAACGAGCCGATCCTCGCGCTGCAACAGCCCGAAGGCGACGCCGACGCACTCGCGGCGGAATGGAAGCGCGTGCGCTCGCGGCCGAATCTGAACAACTGTCTGGTCGTGAACGGACAGCACGGCTGCGGCGAGTTCTGAGGAGCCGCGATGATCGACATCGAACCGCTCCTCGCGCCGACAGAAACGATGCCGCCCGCAGGCATCGATCTGGAATACGACGCGGCGTTTCTCGAATTCGAAGCGCTCGCGCGCGGCATGCCGCAGCGTCAGTTCGACGTGCTCGTCGAGCCGCCGCCGTGGAACGACGTGCTGGAGCAGGGCGACGCGCTGCTCGCGCGCTCGAAGGATGTGCGCGTGGCGATTGCGTGGACGCGCGCGGCGGCGCATGTCCACGGACTCGCGGGCTTTCATGCGGGTTTGCGCCTGCTGACGGGCCTCGTCGAGCGCTATTGGGACGGCCTCTTCCCGCCGCTCGATCACGATGACGACAACGATGCCGTATTGCGCATCAACGCGCTTGCGCCGCTCGCCGATGCCTACACGCCGTTCGCGGAAGCCGAGACCTTGCTGCACGATCTGCGCGAATGCGAAGTGTGTCGCGTGCATGGCGAGCGGCTCGCCGTGCGCGACATTCTGGTGGCGCAGGGCAGGCTCGCGCCGGAGGAAGGCGCGAACGCCGCGACGCCGGCGCGCGTGGAAGGCATGCTCGCCGATGCCGTGGCGCAGGATGCCGAGCTTCTCGCGAATGGGCTCGATCTGCCGCGCGCCGTGCAGACGCTGTGCGCTTGCCTGACGGAGAAGCTCGGCGCGGAACGCGCGCCTTCGATGACCGCGCTGACGATCGCAACGCGTCACGTCGCCGCGCAGTTTCGCGCGTTCGCTTCGACGGACGCGCCCGAAGCATCCGCCGACATCACGAAGATGAAAGAAGCGCCGACGCTTCGTCGCGCGATTGCCCGCCCCGGCGAGATCGCGACGCGCGACGATGCGCTCGCCGCGCTCGACGCGGTGTGCGCGTTTCTCGAACGCACCGAGCCGACCAATCCCGCGCCGCTGTTGATCCGCCGCGCGCGCGGATTGATGGGCAAGGATTTTCTCGCGGTGATGCAGGATCTCGCGCCCGACAGCCTCGCGCAGATTCATCTGATCGCGGGGACGAGGCCGCAGTGAGCGCGGGTTCTCGAATCGAGTCTTCAATCCGGCCACAACTCGTTCGTTTTAATTGCGTGGCTCATGCCCACTCGAAGGAGACGTCATGGCAACCAGCAGTCAGAAATTCATCGGGCGCAATCGTGCGCCGCGCGTGCAGATCGAATACGACGTCGAAACTTATGGGAGCGAGAAGAAGATTCAGCTTCCGTTCGTGATGGGCGTGATGGCCGATCTCTCCGGCAAGCCCGCCGAAGCGCTGCCGCCCGTCGATCAGCGCAAGTTCCAGGAGATCGACATCGACAACTTCGACAGCCGCATGAAGGCGATGCATCCGCGCGTCGCGTTTCAGGTGCCGAACAAGCTGACGGGCGAGGGCAACATCAGCGTCGATATCACGTTCGAGAACATGGACGATTTTTCGCCCGCGGCCGTCGCGCGCAAGGTCGATGCGCTCGCGAAGTTGCTCGAAGCGCGCACGCAGCTCGCCAATCTCGTCATCTTCATGGACGGCAAGAACGGCGCGGAAGAACTGATCGCGCGCGTGCTCGACGATCCCGCGCTGCTCAAGACGCTCGCCACGGCTGCGCCATCCGCGGCTGCTGCAGCCGAATGAGACCCGAGAGCCTTGAAAGGAAACGACCATGTCCGACATTCCGCAATCCGCCGAACCGCAAGCCGAAGCGCCTTCCGCGTTGCAGGGCGCGCTGCTCGAAGGCGACGATCTCGCCGCGCTGCTCAACCGTGAGTTCCGTCCGAAGAGCGACGAAGCCAAGAGCGCCGTGCAGACGGCCGTGCAGACGCTCGCGCAGCAGGCGCTTTCGCAGACGAAGCTCGTTTCCGGCGATGCGATTCGCTCGATTCAGGCGATGATCGCCGAGATCGACGCGAAGCTCACCGAGCAGGTCAACGAAGTCATGCATCACGCGGACTTCCAGAAGCTCGAGGGTTCGTGGCGCGGGCTGCACTATCTCATCAACAACACCGAAACCGACGAGATGCTCAAGATTCGCGTGATGAACATCTCGAAGAAGGATCTAGGCAAGACGCTCAAGCGCTTCAAGGGCGTCGCGTGGGATCAGAGTCCGCTTTTCAAGCAGATTTACGAGCACGAGTACGGGCAGTTGGGCGGCGAGCCGTTCGGCGCGCTGATCGGCGATTACTACTTCAACCAGACGCCGCCCGATGTCGAGATGCTCGGCGAAGTGTCGAAGATCGCGGCATCGGCGCATGCGCCGTTCATCGCCGCCGCCGATCCGAGTCTCTTGCAGATGGACTCGTGGCAGGAGCTGGCCAATCCGCGCGATCTCACCAAGATATTCGGGACACCGGAATATGCGAGCTGGAGATCGCTGCGCGCATCCGAGGATTCGCGTTACATCGGTCTCGCGATGCCGCGTTTTCTGGCGCGCGTGCCGTACGGCGCGAAGACCGAACCGGTCGATGAATTCGACTTCGAGGAAGACACCGGTTCCGCGGATCACACGAAATACACGTGGGCGAATTCCGCTTATGCGATGGCGGTGAACATCAACCGGTCGTTCAAGTTGTATAGCTGGTGCTCGCGGATTCGCGGCGTGGAATCGGGCGGCGCGGTCGAAGGTTTGCCGGTGCACAGTTTTCCGACCGACGACGGCGGCGTCGATATGAAATGCCCGACCGAGATCGCCATTTCAGACCGGCGTGAGGCGGAACTGGCGAAGAACGGTTTCATGCCGCTGATTCATCGCAAGAACTCGGATTTCGCGGCGTTCATCGGCGCGCAGTCGCTGCAAAAGCCGTTCGAGTATGAAGATCCGGACGCGACCGCGAATGCCGCGCTTGCCGCGCGGTTGCCGTATCTCTTTGCTTGCAACCGCTTTGCGCATTATCTGAAGTGCATCGTGCGCGACAAGATCGGCACGTTCAAGGAACGCTCGGATATGGAGATCTGGCTCAACAAGTGGATCACGCAGTACGTCGATGGCGATCCGGCGAATTCGTCCGAGCACACGAAGGCGCAAAAGCCGCTCGCCGCGGCAGAGGTGAAGGTGCAGGAAGTGCCGGGCGCGCCGGGGTATTACACGTCGCAGTTCTTCTTGCGGCCGCATTATCAGTTGGAAGGGCTGACGGTGTCGCTCAGGCTGGTTTCGAGGTTGCCTTCGGCGAAGCAGGCGGCTTGATGCGTGGTTGGTTGGATGATGCCCGCGATGGTTACGTCGCGGGCATTTGCATCACCGTCACCTGCGAAGCATCCCCCACCCAAACCGCGCTGGCACTAAAGTTATCGTGCCCCGGCCGCGCGGCCTCACGCAGATGCGCCACCATCAGATCCAGCCACGCTTGAGGCGTCCGAGCGCGCCCGATCGCATCGATCATCACCGACTCGTCGAGATACTCCCAAAACCCATCGGTGCAAAGCAGAAAGGCGTCGCCCTCCGCGATGAGAAACGGCTCATCCGACGCCGCGATCGACAGATCATCCGCCGTTCCGAGCGCCGAAAACAGCACGTTACGGCGCGGATGCGTTCGCACGTCCCGGCTCTCCAGCAGATTCGCATCGATCATGCTCTGCACGAGACTGTGATCCTGCGTTTGCACAACCGTCGCGCCGCGCCGGAAGCAGTAAAGCCGCGTGTCGCCGCAATGCGCCCACGCCGCGATGCCCGTGCTTTCGTCGATGCCGAGCAGCACCGCCGTCGAACGCATCTGCGAAAGATCGCGGTCGTGCTCCTGCGCATCGATGATCGCGTCGTTCGCGCGCAGCAGCACGCGCAACAGGTTCGGCCCGGTCAGCGCGACGCCCGCCGATGCCACGCGCGTCAATTCCGCGAGCACGGTATCGACCGCGATGCGCGATGCCGCATCGCCGCCGCCGTGACCGCCCGCGCCGTCCGCGACCACGCTCGCAAAGAGCGCCGCATGCCGCCACGTCGCCAGCGCGTCCTCGTTGCGCGACCGGCCGCCCACATCGCTCACGCTCGCGGTTTGCAATTGCATGTCGTGTCTCTCGTTACCGGCGTTGTTTAAGCTCGTCGATCTGCGCCTCGTAGGCGGCGACGAACGCTCGGCCGAACAGCGTATGGAAATCTTCGGTGGCTTCGCGCGAAAGCTGGCCGTACATCTCGATGAAAAGATCCCAGCAGCGCGCGCGGCGATTCAATCCCGGCAGCACGCCGTCGAGCAGCGAGCGCCCGGACAGCCGCGCCTCGATGCGCTGCGGCTCGAAGCGCTCGAACACGCCGTCGAGCGCCGCGCGCATCCCCGCGACCATGCCGACCTGATGCGCCCGCAGATCGGCGTACGCATCGTCGAGGGCGGCGGCGGGCGGCATGAAGCCGCGCATCTGCGGATTGAGCAGATGCATGAGCGCGGCCTCCACGTTCGGCGAAAACTTGAGCGGATTGTTGTCCGACGCTTCGATCATCGTCGCGCCCGTTCGCATCTCGCGCTTGAGCGCGGCGCGCGCGGCGAGCAGTTCGAGCGTGCCGCGCGCCGCTTCGCGCAGCAGCTCGCCGAGAAGCTGCATCAGCGCGGGCGTCAGCGCATCGATACGCACGCCGTGCGTGTTCAGCCCGCGCAGGAAGGCATCGACGAGCGCGCGATCGTCGGCGGTTTCCGCTCTCGATGCAACCGCTGACGGCGTCGGCGCCGATCGCGGACGCGGCGGCGTGAACGCGCTGTGCAGTTCCGATCCGGCGTCCGGCCGCGTCGCGGGCGTCCCGGCGGGGCGCGCCGCGGCCGTCAGGCTGGCGAACGGATCGGCATCGTGCGCGGTGTTGGGCTGCGCAAGCGGTTCGACGAGCGGATCGGTGATCGACGCTCCGTCGGACGACGCGCCCGGCGCAAGGTCGAACAACTCGTCGATCGAGCGTTTGCCCGCCGGATCGTCGAAGCCGAAGTCGAAGTGTTCGGCAGCTTTCGGCTTCGGCGTGTGGAGGTTGGCGTCGAAATCGCCAGGTGCCGACGAACCCGCGTCGAACAATCCCGCGAACGGATCGTCCGATGGCGCGTTGGCCGTGACCGTATCGTCATCGACGCCGATATCCGCGCGCAGCTGATAGCCGCCGATCTGCACTTCGTCGCCGTGCGCGAGCGCGACTTCCTGGCCCGGATCGAGCGGCGCGCCGTTGACGAGCGCCGGATTGCTGCCGCGGTCGATCAGCAGAAAGCGCCCGTCGCGCCACTCGATCTGCACATGCAGACGCGAGACCGTGCGCTCGGCGTCATCGAGCACGAGCCGGTTCGTGACCGCACGCCCGACCGTGCCGCCGTCGGCATCGAAGGTCGCCGAGAGCGGCACGCGCGGCGGCTGTCCGTTGTGAAGCGTCACCGTGAGCGTGAGCATGGTTCACTCGAACGCGTAGACGAAGTCGCCCGCGCTCGCCGAGAGCCGGATGTGCGCCAGCGCGCCGCCTTCGGTGAGACGCGTCAGATATTCCGTCGAGATGCGCGGCAGGACGGTGTTCGTGAGCAGCGCGTCGATCACGCGGCCGCCCGATTCGGCTTCCGTGCAGCGCGAAACGATGAGCCGCACGGCGTCGTCGTCGTACTCGAACGGAATGCCGTGATTGTCCGCGACGCGCCGCCGGATGCGTTCGAGCTGAAGCCGCACGATGTCGGCCATCATCGCGTCGGAAAGCGGGTAGTAGGGCACCGTGACGAGCCGGCCGAGCAGCGCGGCGGGAAACACGTCGAGCAGCGGGCCGCGCAACGCGCGCGCGAGTTCCTCCGGCGCGACCGCGCGCGCGGGATCGCGGCACATCGACATGATGACTTCCGAGCCGACGTTCGACGTCAGCAGGATGATCGTGTTCTTGAAGTCGATGTAACGCCCTTCGCCGTCTTCCATCCAGCCCTTGTCAAAAACCTGGAAGAAGATTTCGTGGACGTCGGGATGCGCCTTCTCCACTTCGTCGAGCAGCACGACGCTGTACGGACGGCGGCGCACCGCTTCGGTCAGGATGCCGCCCTCGCCGTAACCCACATAGCCGGGCGGCGCGCCCTTCAGCGTCGAAACCGTATGCGCTTCCTGAAACTCGCTCATGTTGATGACGATGACGTTCTGCTCGCCGCCGTAGAGCGTTTCGGCGAGCGCGAGCGCCGTTTCCGTCTTGCCGACGCCCGACGTGCCCGCGAGCAGGAACACGCCGATCGGCTTGTCGGGATTGTCGAGCCGCGCGCGCGAAGTCTGGATGCGCTTCGCGATCATCTCGAGCGCGTGGCGCTGGCCGATCACGCGGCGATCGAGCGCATCGGCGAGATTGAGCACGGCGGCCAGCTCGTTCTTCAGCATTTTGCCGACCGGAATGCCGGTCCAATCGGCGACGACGCCCGCGATCACGCCCGCGTCGACGCTCGGCAAAATCAGCGGCGCATCGGCCTGCAATTCGGCGAGACGCGATTTGAGCGACGCGAGGCGCGCGAGCTGGTCATCGCGTGAAGCGGCGTCGGCGGCTTCGCGCAACGTCGCGCGCAACGCAAGCAGTTCGTCGACGACGCGCTTTTCCTCGTTCCAGCGCGCTTCGAGCCCGCCGAGCGCATCGCGTTCGCGTGCGAGCATCGCGGCGACATCGGCTGCGCGCGTGCCGACATCGACGCCCGCATTCGCCTCCCGCGCGACGATCTGCGCCTCGACTTCGAGCGCCTCGATACGGCGTTGGCAGTCGTCGACGAGCGGCGGCGTCGCGTGCTGGCTGACGGCGACGCGCGCACACGCCGTGTCGATGAGCGACACGGCCTTGTCGGGCAACTGCCGCGCCGGAATATAGCGATGCGACAGCCGCACGGCCGCCTCGATCGCCTCGTCGAGCAACTGCACGCGATGATGCCCTTCGAGCACCGCCGCGACGCCGCGCAGCATCCGCACGGCCTTGTCCTCGTCCGGCTCCTGAACCTGCACGACCTGAAAGCGCCGCGTGAGCGCGGGATCTTTGTCGATGTGCCGCTTGTATTCGGCCCACGTCGTGGCCCCGATGGTGCGCAGATCGCCGCGCGCGAGCGCCGGTTTCAGCAGATTGGCGGCATCGCCGGTGCCGGCCGCGCCGCCCGCGCCGACGAGCGTATGCACTTCGTCGATGAAGAGAATCACCGGCTTCGGACTCGCCTGCACATCCTCGACGACCTGACGCAGACGCTGCTCGAACTCGCCCTTCATGCTCGCGCCCGCCTGCAAAAGCCCGAGATCGAGCGACAGCAGCGCGACCTCGCGCAAGGGCGGCGGCACGTCACCGCGCGCGAGCCGCTGCGCGAAGCCTTCGACCACGGCGGTCTTGCCGACGCCCGCTTCGCCCGTCAGCAGCGGATTGTTCTGCCGCCGCCGCATGAGAATATCGACGAGCTGGCGAATCTCGTCGTCGCGGCCCGTAACGGGGTCGAGCTGGCCGCGGCGCGCCTTGTCGGTGAGATCGGTCGCGTATTTGCGCAGCGCTTCCTGCTGGCCCATGGCGGCGGGCGCGGCTTGCGCATCGGCCGCGTCCGGCTGCGGCTCGGCTTCGCTTTCCTCGACCGAATCCGCGACGATGCGCGCGAAATTGTCCGACAGGTCTTCCGGCTTGATGCGCTCGAATTGCCGCGATATGCCGACGAGCACGCTGCGCAGCCGCTGCGTCTTCAGCATGCCGACGAGCACATGCCCGGTCCGCACTTTGTTCGCGCCGAACAGCAGCGTGCCGTAGACCCAGCCGCGCTCGATCGCATCGCCGATGTGCTCGGAGATGTCGGAGATCGACGTCGCGCCGCGCGGCAGGCGATCGAGCGACGCCGTCAGCTCGCGCGCAAGGGCGGCGGCGTCCACGCCGTAATGCGCGACGATGCGCTGCCAGTCGGAGTTCGGCGTCTCCAGAATCTGCATGATCCAGTGCGCCAGCTCGACATACGGATTGCCGCGCATCTTGCAGTAGACCGTCGCGCTTTCGACGGTCTTGTAGCCGAGCCTGTCGAGCTTGCCGAACAGCGCGACACGACTGATTTCCGCCATCGCCGGACTCCTTTTTTTTCGATGCGCGCGGATCGAAGGCGCGCCTCCATCCGATAAGACGGCGCAGCGGCGGCTTTTTTTCAACGTGTCCGCGTTCAGGCGAGATGCGCGTCGGCGTCGAGCGCGAGATCGGCGCAATCGGCGCGGCGCGCGGCGAGACCGAGCCACGCCGAATAGCCGAGCCGTCCGTAGCGGCCGAGCTGCGCGGTCGGCACGTCGTCGGCGGCGAGGACGAGTTGCGCGTCCCATGCAAGCTCGCCGTTCAGATGCCGGCGCACCACGGCGACGAGCGTCGGCAGCGCGGCGCCGCCCGGCAGCAGCGACTCGAACTGCGCGAGCGACAGCGGCCCGATCGCGAGGCGAAACGCGTGCTGCCGATCCCACACCGCGCGTCCCAGCACCGCGCCGCGTCCGAGTTGGGCGAAGCCCGCTGGATCGCCGGGACCGCGCATCGCCCGATGCCGCAACGCAGTGCGCTCGTCGCGTTGCAGCGTCATCCAGTGCCCGCGATACGGCTCCACGCGCACCGGCACGCGCAAGAGCGCGCTCGCGATCGCTTCGAGCACGTCGGCGGGACGCGTCTGCATGTTGGCGAGGCCCGCGAAATGCAGCTTCGCGTGATCGGAGACGGCGTCGCGATTGCGGCTGGCTTCATCCGCGAGTCCGATCAGCGCGCCCGCATAGAAGGCGAAGCGGTCGTGGCCGGGACGATCCAGCCACGCTACCGGCCGTCCCTGCGCCCACGCGCGATAGAACAGCAGCAGGAATCGATGCAGCAGCGTATCGAGCAGGCGCGCGAAAGCCGTGTCGCCGCGATGCAGCGCGCGCTCGCGGGCGAAGTCCGTCAGATGCAGCGGCAGCGGGCCGTTCGGTCCGAGATAACCGAAGAAGCGCTGTTCGAGGCGCGGCGCGCGGGCGTTCTCATCGCGTGTGAGCGCGGCGAGCGGCGCGGGCGCGAACGAAAGCGATACGTCCTGCGCGAGACGCAGCGGCTCGTCGGCGGGACGCGCGCCGCAGCCGAGACGCGGCAAGTGCGGCGTCAGTGCCTCGACGTGCCGCATCAGGCGATAGAAATCGTGCCGATGCGGCTCGGCGGCGACTGCATCGAAGAGATCGACGAGTGCGCGCGCAGGCTCGGGCAGCGCCGCCGCGCTCAGAAGATCGCTCTCGTCCCGCATCGCGGTGCCAGGCGCAGGATTTCGCCGCGCGCGCTCGTGCGCAAAGCGGTCTGCACGAACGCGTTGATCGACACGTAGCGCGCGAAAAAGCGGTCCAGCACGCAGCCGAAGAGCCACGCGCTGCCGCCCTGAAAGGCGAGATCGTCGACGAGCACGTCGATCATGAGGCCGCGACCGAACGCGATCGGACCGGGCATCGGCAGACGGCGCACGACGCCGCGCGCATCCACCGCGGCGACGCCCGCGACCTGGCTTCGCCCCGCCTGGTCGGCGTCCGCGACATGCAGCATCAACAGCGCGCGCAACGCGGCGGCGGCTTCGCGCGGCCCGTTCGACACCGACAGGTAATGCAGCGACAACTGATCGATGAGCCGCCAGCTCCGCGCCGCGTCGAGATTCGCGGGCGCGGGCCGCGACGGGCCGCTCACACAGCGCACGCGGCTCACGGGCGCGGCGATGTCGAGCGAGAAATCGTCGCCGGTGGCGCTGCGCGGCATCATCAAAGGCAGATCGCGATTGGTGCAGAGCGTCGCGAACGACAGTTGCCGCAGCGAGCCGCGATACGGCGCG
Source organism: Caballeronia sp. ATUFL_F2_KS9A (assembly GCF_023630765.1). Lineage (NCBI taxonomy): Bacteria > Pseudomonadati > Pseudomonadota > Betaproteobacteria > Burkholderiales > Burkholderiaceae > Caballeronia > Caballeronia sp. ATUFL_F2_KS9A. Next base: position 30,032 of record NZ_JALQEK010000052.1, read on the forward strand.
GCGTTGGGGTCGACGATCGATACATACGTCTCGCTGCCCACGTATTCCGTGCGCGCGCCGCTCTTGCGCCGTCCGGCGGGCACGATGCGCGGCTCGCGCTCGGTCGTGAAGTACGCGGCGTCGCCGGGGCCGTCCGCGAGAAAGTCCGCGTAGAACGGATGGAATGTCTGCTCCGCATCGTCGTTCGCGCCGTAGCCCGAGACGGCAGTGACGGAATGCACTTCGAAGTCGAGCGGATGCGTGCGGTCCGGCACGACATGAAAGCGCGCGGCGGCTTCGGTCACGAGCGCGCGATCCGCGTGCTTCGCGAAGAGATTGATCGCGGGCACGCAATCGAGCAGCACGTTGTCCTTGGTGACGATGCGTTCGAGCGACGCATCGCCGTTCGCGAGCAGAAACGTCAGTTCGATTTCGCGCGATGCGAACGACGGCAGCACATCGGCGAACCCGGCGAGGCGCGCGAATCGAAACCGCTCGGGCAGCGCGAAATACTCATGCAGCAGCCGATAACCCTGAAACGCGTTCGGCGTGACGGGCAGGAGCGCTTCGCGATCGCCGAAACCGGCGGGCGCGACGGCATCGGCGGGCAACGCGGCAAGCGCGCGGCTCGGGCGCTCGGGCGTCGATACGACGACGGCGAGCGTCCCCGACATCACGAGTTCGTACAGGCGATACGCGGTTTCGTCGCCGCCCGCGAAATGCAGGTTCAGCGCATCGAGACGCAATGCGTCGAAGGACAGGCCTTCGGGCGTCGCGAGGCGGATGCGCAGCGCGCCCTTCACGCGCGGCGCGAGCGTCTGCGTCGCGGGAATCGCGGCGAGCGGCAGGTCCTGCATCTGCGCGACATAGCGCGCGTCCGTCAGCTCGATCGGCCAGAGCGTGAGATCGGCGCCGGTACGGAATTCGCACGGCGTCATGTGCGCGCTCGCGGCATGCCGGGCGATGAGCGCGGTGCCGCGCGGCACGGTGAAGCCATCGGCGAGATTCGGATTCGCGAGATCGGGCGCGAGACGGGCGATCAGCATCGAAGGCGTCGGGCAGGCGGCCTGCGGCAGCACGACATGCGCGAGTTGCTGCGTGAAGCGCGAAAACTCCTCTTCGATCTTCAGTTGCACGCGCGCCGCGAGAAACGCCGTGCCTTCGAGCAGACGCTCGACATAGGGATCGGCCACGTCGATGCCGCTCATGCCGAGGCGCGCGGCGATCTTCGGAAACTGCTGCGCGAACTCCGCGCCCATCTCCCGCAGATGCGCGAGCTCGGTGTTGTAGTGACGCAGAAGTCGCGGGTCCATGTGCGTGGTCGTCGTGGTCAGCGCGGGAGTTCCATCACCGTGATGCCGCCTTCTTCCAGATCGATCTGCGTGCGCAGCGCGAATTCCAGCGGCACGGGCTGCGCCCACAGCAGGCCGCGAATCACGAGCGCGATCTGGTTGTGCATGTCGAGCACGGAACGGTCGAGCACCGGCTCGATTTCGAGCGTCGAGGGATCGATGCGCGGCTCGAAGCGCTCGATCGCCTGGCGAATCGCCTGTTCGAGCAATACCGTGTCGATGGTCGATGCGAATCGCCCCGACAAACACGGCAAGCCGTAATTGAGCACCGACGCGAACGCGTGCGGAAAGTCGTCCTCGACGATCGCATCGCCCAGATTCGTCGTGTTGAAGAGCCACGACACGTCGCGCAGCACGGCCGCGCGCAGCCCGCGATGCGACATGAAGCGCTCGCCGGGCGGATCGGCGCGCGTGGCGGGATCGTCGTCGATCAGGCGGTCGAGCAGCGTGGGCTGCAGACGGTCGGCGGCGCTGGGCTCGTTCATCGCGCGGTCCTTGCGCTCAACTCACGCGCCGCGTCGATACATCGAGCGCGAAGGTCACTTCCGCGCCGCGGCTGCCGGTCGCGGTCTGCGGCGCACAGGTCATCGTCAGTTGTTGCGCCGACAGTTCGAAGACCTCGCAGGGCCGCGCAAGGCGCACGCTCGTGTAGATCTGATAGTTGCGGATGTACGCCTGCTCCAGCTTCATCGACAGATATTCGATCTGCACGCCGTGGTCCGTGCCCGCCGCCTTGAAGCACTTCACATGCGCAACCGCGAGCAGTTCGGCCTGCGCGCACAGCTTCGCGAGGACGGGCGAGGCCGAGTCCACCGACTTGATGACGCAAAGCGCCGTGACGCGCATGTCGTTGGCATTGAGCGCGGCGGCGTGCGGCGCGGCGTCGTAGCCTTGCGCCCAGCGCCAGCCGTGGATCTGCATCGGCGTGTCCCAGTCGCCGCGCTTGGCCGCTTCGCCCTTGACCGGCGTGTTGCTGCGCTTGGGGACGACGTGCAGGAACATGTCGTCCGATTCCGTGAGCGCGAGCAGATCGAACTGGCGCAGGGCGTCGAGCGTGAGGTGGCTGTCGGGGCGCGTATCGCTGGGTTGCATCGTGCTCATCCGGTGGACGGCGGTCTGAACACAAGACGGCGCACATCGCGCGATTTTGAAGTTCAAAAATGCGCGGTGCGTTTCGTTTTACCAGTGGATTGCACGCGCGGCGCGCAACGAAAGCCGATCACGACGGAGGATCACATGGCTACGACCGACTGTTATCTCAAGATCGATGGAATCGACGGCGAGTCGAAGCACAAGGGGGCGGAAGGGCAGATCGAAGTGCTGAGTTTCAACTGGGGCGTGACGAACGCGAGCAACCCGATGACGGGCAGCGGCAGCGGCATCGGCAAGGCGTGCCCCGGCGTGTTCCAGTTCGTGCATCAGTACGACAAGTCCGCGCCCACGCTCAAGAAGAACTGCGCGAGCGGCAAGCACATGGCGAACGCGAAACTCACCGTCAGCAAGGCGGGCGAAGGGCAGAAGGAATTTCTCACCGTCACGATGAAACAGGTCACGGTGACGAAGGTCTCGCTGATCTGCGTGCCGAATGGCCATCCGGAGCAGACGGTCGATCTGAGCTACGCGGACATCGAGTTCGAATACAAGCCGCAGGACGACAAGGGCGCGCTCGGCGGCGCCGTGAAGTTCGGCTGGGACGTGCGCAGCACCGAAGTGCGTTGATCCGTCAGGCGCTTCCCGCGCGGTCGGCCCGCGAGCGTGCTCGCTGACGCGCCAGCGGTCCGAGCAGATGGCTGATTTCGGCGACCGACAGAACCTGATCGGGGCTATCGAAATTCAGGGCGTTCATCGGCATTTGCGGCGCTTCGGCCTGCGCGGGATGTTGCACGATGCTCATTCCGCCCGCCGCCTTGATCGCCTGCAAGCCCCGCGTTCCGTCGCCCCCGCCGCCCGTCAGCACGACGCCCACGACGCGTCCGTGAAAGCACGCCGCCGCCGATTCGAAGAGCGGATCGGCCGCCGGGCGCACGTGATGGACCTTGGGACCGTCGTCGAGCGCGAGATGGCCGTCAGCCGATACCACGAGATGACGGCCCGGCGGCGCGAGATAAATGCGTCCGGGCTCGATGCTTTGTCCGTGACGCCCGTATTCCACGGTGAGCGACGTATGCCGCTGGATGCACTCGCCCAAAAGACGCGGCCCTGTCATTCCCGAATGGAGCACGATCAGAAGCGAGCCTTCATAGTCGGGATCGAGCGCACTCACGAGCCGGCATAGCGCCTTGAACCCGCCCTGCGAAGCTGCAACGACTGCAATGTCGCGTCGCACCGTCATGCTTGTCCTTGATTGTCTCTGAAGTTTTCTCCGTGGACCTAGCAAAGAAGATGCCGCGCGCCCGGATGACCGGCGACGGGCGCGCCTGTTTCAACGAACGCCGGCTTCTTCCAGCAGCCATTCCTTGAACGCGATCACGGGCGCATGGGCCGCGCTTTCCGGCCGATGCACGAGGTAGTACGCCAACTCGCAACTCTGGACGATATCGAACGGCTTGACGAGGCGGCCTTCGGCCAGATCGCGTTCGACGAGCGTCGTGCGTCCGAGCGCCACGCCGTAACCGGAAATCGCGGTTTGCAGGCCCATCGCGGAATCGTTGAGCTGCAGTCCGCGGTCGGTATCGATGCGGTCGCGGCAGCCGGCATGCAGCAGCCATGAACGCCACGTCGGGAAGAGACCGGCGCCGGTCATCGACGTATCGTGGATGAGCAGATGATGTTGCAAATCGGACGGCGCTCTGAGCGCGTGCTCGCCTTCCATCAGCGCCGGGCTGCATACCGGAAAAAATTCGTCGCGCAGCAGGAACGTAGAGACGAGGCCCGCCCATGCTCCCGCGCCGTAGCGTATGCCGACGTCGATCCGTTCGGCGGTGAAGTCGGTGAGGCGGCCGCTCGTGTCGATCCGCAGGTCGTAGTAAGGATGTCTTCGCTGAAAGCGTTCGACGCGCCAGAGCAGCCAGCGATCCGCGAAAGCCGGCGGCACGGTCAGCGTAAAGACGATGCGCGACTTGCTGGCCTTCAGCCGTTCGACGGCACTCGACAGCAGATCGAAGCCGCCTTGCAGATCCGGCAGCGCAGCGCGGGCAGCGTCGGTCAATGTGAGACGCGACGGTCCCGATGCCGATCGATGGAACAACTCGATATCCAGATAGCTTTCGAGTCCGCGAATCAGTTGGCCGACCGCGGCCGGCGTGACGTTCAACTCGTCCGCCGCCGCAGCGTAGCTCAGATGCCGCGCGACCGCCTCGAAGGCTCGCAGTGCGTTCAGATTGCTGGGCGCTCGCATGTTTCTTCATTCAGCCGTGGGATCTCGTGAATGTACAGAATCATGGTGACGCGTGCATCCGCCATCGAAGGCGATGCGTCAGAGCTGCGTCAGTCCGCCATCCACGACGACTTCGGTGCCGGTCACGAACGATGCATCTTCGCTCGCGAGAAAAAGGGCGGCACGCGCGACTTCCTGTGCTTCGCCGAAACGCTTGAGCGGCACGGCGGCTTCGATGGCCGCGCCCGCATCGGCGAGTTCCTTGTCCGACAAGCCCAGTTTCGTGTGAAACGGCGTGGCGATCGGGCCGGGGCTCACCGCATTGATGCGAATGCCACGCGGCGCGAGTTCGGCGCCGGCGGTGCGAACGAGCGAACGCAGCGCGGCTTTCGTCGCGGAAAGAATGGACAGTCCCGGCGCGCCGGTTTCATTCAGGAACGAAGTCGTGACGACGATTGCGCCGCCCTTCGGCAGATGCGGCGCCGCCTTCTGGATCGTGAAGAACACGCCGTTGAAGTTGAGCGAGAATTGCGCTTCGATCTGTTCGGGCGTCACGGCTTCGAGCGGCGCGGCCTGGCCGGCTCCGGCGTTGGCGAACACGATGTCGATACGGCCGTGGCTCTCCACGATATCGACGATCGCGCGATCGATCTGCGCCGGATCGCGCGAATCGACTTTGAGCGCGATCGCCGAATCGCCGAGAATCCGCGCTGCTTCGTCGAGCCGGCTCTGCGTCGTGCCGGTGACGATGACCGTCGCGCCTTCCTTCTGAAACAGCTTGGCCGCTTCCAGTCCGATTCCCGACGTGCCGCCCGTGATGAGCGCGACTTTTTTCTTCAGTTTCATGGCTTGCTCCTTCGATCGATGTTTGAGGTCAGGGGCTTTCGCTTGATTGCGCTGCCCGGTGACTCAACTATCGGCGAGAGGCCCGACACCGGCAAACGAGAAGATCTGCCAACGCGGAGAAGAAAAACTTTTCGGGTGTTGGAGAGGCGCAAGCGATCCTGATGCGCGCGGATCGCGTGGGCGCAGCGGGCCGATGGGCCAGCCGAGTTCGATTCTCAGGCCGCGGCGTCCGAGCGCGCTCACGTATGCCAGCGCCCGTGAATGCGTCAACGAAAGCAGATTCGCGCGCTCATGCCTCGATGCCGAGCGGCGCGAGCACCTTGCGCATGCGCTCGATCGCGAGCGCCGGATCGCGCAGCAGACGCGCCTGATCCGCGAGCCGGAACACATCCGCGAGATAGGCGGGCGGGCGCATGCCGTGATGTCCGCCCGGCATGAAGAAGTGATCCTGAAAGCCGTTCAGATACGCGAGAAAGACCACGCCCGTCTTGTAGTACTGCGTCGGTGCGCGAAAAATGTGGCGCGACAGCGGGACGGTCGGCGACAGCAACGCATGAAAGGTGTCGAGATCGTCGTTTGCGAGTGCGGCGAGCGCCTGCGACGCCGCTGGCGCGATCGCATCGAAAATGCCGAGCAGCGCGTGCGAAAAGCCGTGCTCGTCGCCGGCGATGAGACTCGGATAGTTGAAGTCATCGCCCGTGTACATCTTCACCGATGACGGCAGGCTTCGGCGAAACGCGATTTCCTTCGCGTCGTCGAGCAGCGAGATCTTGATGCCGTCCACCTTCCCGACGTTCTCGCCGATCACGTCGAGGCACACGCGCGCCGCGCCTCGATGATCGTCCGCGCCCCAGTAGCCTTCGAGCTCGGGATCGAACATCTCGCCGAGCCAGTGAAGGATCACCGGCTGATCGCACATCGCGAGCACCTCCCGATAGACGCGCCGGTAATCGTCCGGCGTTCGCGCGACTTTTGCGAGCGCGCGGCTCGCCATCAGAATGACGCGGCCGCCCACGCGTTGCACGGCTTCGAGTTGCTGCCCGTAGGCGCGGATGACTTCATCGCACGTCGAGATATCGCGCGGCGCGACATGATCCGTGCCGCAACCGGACGCGATGCGCGCGCCGGGAATGTCGCGCGTGCCCGCGATCGTGCGCGTGATCAGTTCGAGCGCGCTCGGCCACGGCAAGCCCATGCCGCGTTGCGCGGTATCCATCGCTTCGGCGATACCCAAGCCTTGCTGCAACAGATAGCGCCGATAGTCGAGCGTGCGCGCCCAGTCGATGGCGGGCGTGCCGTTCAGTTCGACCGCGCGCAACGGATCCGCGACGACGTGCGCCGCCGAATACGCGATGCGGTTGAAGGGCGCGGCGGGCGTGCGTACGTCGAGCGGCACGCCTTGCAGACGATATGTCTCGAGTGTGCCGGATGCGGTCGGGAGCCTGATGGTCGAGTTCATGTCGGATCAGTATTTGGTGACGAGCAGGCCGCCGTCGACACGGATGGCCTGGCCAACGCTGTAGGGCAATCCGCCGGTGGCGAGCGTGCGCACGGCGACGGCCACTTCCTGCGGCGTGCCCCAGCGATTGATGGCGGTGAGACCTTGCTCCATTTGCTGGTCGTAGCGTTCCTTCGACGGCGCGGTCATCTCGGTCGCGATGAGTCCCGGCTGCACTTCATACACGCCGATGCCGTGCGGCGCGAGCCGCAGCGCGAACAACGTGTTCGCCATCGAAAGCCCGGCCTTCGATACGCAGTATTCGCCGCGCAACGGCGACGCCGCGACTGCATTCGACGACGTGATCGTGATGACGCTCGGATGCGCCGCGACGCTCGCGCGCGTTCGAGCCAGCATGTGCTTCGCGAACGTCTGCATGAGAAAGAACGTGCCGCGCGTATTGACCGTCATGCAGCGGTCGAAACTTTCCGGCGTGACGTCGAGCAGATCGCCGCGCGACATGACCGAGACGCCCGCGTTGTTCACGAGGCAGTCGATCGTGCTTTCGAGCCGCGCTTCGATATCGAGCAGCATCGGGCGATGGCTGTCGATATCGGCGAGATCGTTGATGACGGCGATGGCGCGCGCGCCGCTTGCCTCGACATCGCGCACGGCCTGATCGAGTTCATCGGATGCGGCGATATCGGTGAGGGCGATATCGAAGCCCGCGCATCCGAGTTCGATGGCGATCGCGCGTCCGATGCCGCGCCGGCTGCCCGTGACGAGCGCAATGGGCCGCGCGCTCACAGCGATGCTCCGTTCGCGACGAGATCGCGCGCGATGATCGTGCGCTGAATCTGATTGGTGCCTTCGTAGATCTGCGTGATCTTCGCGTCGCGATACAGCCGCTCCACTTCATAGCCGCGAATGTAGCCGCTGCCGCCGAATATCTGCACCGCGTTCGCGCTGTGCTTGACGGCGGTGTCGCCCGCGAAGCATTTCGCCATCGAACAGGCGATGCTGGCGCGGTCGCCCGTATCGAGACGCTCGGCCGCGTCGTGCACGAGCAGGCGCGCGGCCTGAATGTCTTTCGCCATGTCGGCGAGCATCCACTGCACGCCCTGAAATTCGGCGATATGGCTGCCGAACTGCTTGCGCGTCTGCGCATAGTCGAGCGCGGCTTCGAGCCCCGCCTGCGCGATGCCGACCGCCAGCGCCGCGATGCCGACACGGCCCTTGTCGAGCACGCTCATCATGATGTGAAAGCCGCGTCCTTCTTCGCCGAGCAATGCATCGTGACGCAGCTTCACGCGATCGAAATGCAGCTCGCCCACTTGCGACGCGCGCTGGCCCATCTTGTGTTCCTTCGGTCCCTTCGACACGCCTTCGAGATCGCAATCGACGATGAAGATGCTCATGCCGCGCTTGCCCGCGGCGGGATTCGTGCGCGCGAGCACGAACGCGACATCCGCGACGGGCGCGTTGTGAATCCACAGCTTCGCGCCGTTCAGCTCCCAGCCGTCGGCGGTGCGCGTGGCCGTGGTGCGAATGCCGGAGACGTCGGTGCCCGCATCGGATTCGGTGATGCAGTACGCGGGCCGCAGCGCCGCGCGCAACAACGGCTCCATGTACTGCGCGCGCTGCGCCTCGGTGCCGTGCACGCTCAGCAACGTGCCGACGAGTTCGAGCAGGCCGCATTGATCCGCCACCGACGAATAGCCGCGCGACAGTTCTTCCATGACGAGCGCGTACGCGGCGGCATCGAGACCCGCGCCGCCGAATGCTTCCGGCACCGTGATGCCGAAAAGCCCGAGCTCGCCCATCTGCCGATAAACCTCCGCCGGAAAGCGCTCTTCGCGGTCGAGTTCTTCCGCCAGCGGACGGATGACTTCCTGCGCGAAGCGGCGCGTCGTGTCGCGAATCTGTTGATGTGTTTCCGAGAGTTTCATGCCGTCTCCGATCGATATGAAAAGGCCCGCAATTTGCATTCGGCCGACCCGTTCAGATAAACCCGAGCGCCTCGCAGAAGACCTTGAATTACGTGGTTTCGTGTGCCGGCATTCGCAGCAAGTAACCATCTGGTGGGTTATTTAAGACCAACGAAACGCCGCTGTCAACGTGTTTCGCGGCCGATGAAAACGGAGGATGACTTGAGCAAGTGGATGCAGGCCGCCGACGCGGTGCTCGCGCAACCCGAGGCGCGTTTCCTTGGCGACCGGGCACTCGCGCGCTCTGACGATCGTTCGTGCGCTCGGCATCGGTGATGGCAAGGGCAGCGGGCTAGGCCGCCTGGCTCACGAGGGAAGGGTCAGGCGTGTGAGCGGCTTCTCGCGGCCGCATAAGCGGCGCGAACGCATTCGCTATTTGCGGATGGTCCGCAGCACCGTGTCGATGTTGAAGGCGAGGCGCGCATCGAGCGCTTCCTTCTCCATGAAGTCGAAGTCGAAGATCAGCCCGCTCGTAAAACGGTTGGTCAGATAGTAGTAGCTGATGCCGGCCATCGTGATGTGCAGTTGCCGCGGATCGATGCCGCTGCGAAATGCGCCCGATGCGACGCCGCGATCGAGGATGCGCTGCAGCATCGACGTGAAGTTCTGATGGAGTTCCATGAAGCGCGCGGACTTCTTCACGTGACGAGCCTTGTGAAGATTTTCGTTGCTGACGAGGTTCAGGAATTCCGGATGACGAAGGTAGTGGTTCCAGGTATGCGTGACGAGGGCGGCGATCGCATCCTCGGGTGACAGATGATCGAGATCGAGTTTTTGCTCGGCGGAACGGATGTCGGCGTAGACATCCTCCAGCACCTCGAGGAACAGGTTCTCCTTACTGCCGAAGTAGTGATAGATCATCCGCTTGTTGGACTTCGCGCGGGCCGCAATGGCTTCGACGCGAGCGCCATCGAGACCGAGTTTCGCGAACTCCTTCTTCGCCGCTTCGAGAATGCGGGCGCGTGTGACTTCGGGATCGCGCTGTCTGGGTTGGCGAGTGGCGGTAGCCTTCGTGGCTTTGGCGGATTTCGCGGCCGCTTTTTCTGGCGTGGTCGCAATGGTCATGGGGTTCTCATGCACAGAAGTCCGGGAGCCGGCCAATGCCGGCGGTCTGGCGACGACTATAAACCAAAACGTTCGTCTTAAGAGAGTAACCGGGTAGTGCATGGAATGAGGCAGACAGGGTGACGACGAGTGAATCGAAAGCAGCCCTGAAGCTTGCGCGCGAGGCGATACGCACCGCGATGTATATCGACGGCAGGCATCACGCGAACGCGGAGTGCGAATTCATCGCGCGCAAGCGTTCAGGCCATGGCGTGCCGGTGGCGGCGACGGCGCGCCCGCGGCCGCACGTCGATGCGGCCACGCTCTCCAACGTCAAACTTCGCTGCGCTTCAGAAGATAATCGAGACCGCCTGCGCGGAACCATCGATAGCCATACGGCTCCAGCACGACCGTATGCTGTCCCTTCGCATCGCCCTGACTATGATCGTCGGATAACAGATTGACCAGCACGTCGTTCTCTCCAGCGCCGAGGCCGACCCGAAACTTCACGGTGCACGCCGCGGCGCTGAAGTTATGCAGGCAGACCACCGAGTTGTTTCGCCAGTCGTAACGCAGCGCAAGCACGTCGTCGCGCGATGCCTTCAGAATCGCGAAGTCGCCCCAGCTTATCTCGGGCACTTCCTTGCGCATCCGGATCATTCTCTCCATCCAGTTCAGCAGCGAGTCCGGATCGCGGCGCTGGCTCGCGACGTTCACACGTTCGTAGCCGTAGGGTCCGCCAGAAATCACCGGGCAAACGGGACGCGCGTGCTTCGTGAAACCGGCATGCGGCTCCGTCGACCATTGCATCGGCGTTCGCACGCTTTCGCGCTCGGGCAGGCGCAGGTCGTCGCCCATGCCGATCTCATCGCCGTAGCGCACGACGGGCGTGCCCGGCAGCGTCAGCATCAGACTGTACGCAAGCTCGAGCCGATGACGATCTCCGTCGAGCATCGGTGCAAGACGACGGCGAATGCCGCGCTTGTACAGTTGCATGTCCGGCTCCGGGGCGAACGCCGCGAACACGGCTTCGCGCTGCGCGGGCGATAGACGGCCAAGATCGAGTTCATCGTGGTTTCGCAGGAATACGCCCCACTGCGCGGTTGCGGCGCGCGATTTCGTCGCGTCGAGCGCGTTCTTCAGAGGCGTGGCGTCGGCGCACGCGAGCGCATGAAACGTGTTCTGATTGACCTGGAAGTTGAACATCATCTGCAATCGCTCGCCCGCGTCGCCGAAGTATTTCATGTCGGTGTCGGGCAGCACGTTCGCCTCCGCGAGAATGATCGCGTCGCCCTGACGCCATTGCAGGAACTCGCGAAACATACGCAGCATGTCGTACTGCTCAACGGGCCGCTTCACCTGTGCGCCCTTGGCGGCGATGACGAACGGCACCGCATCCATGCGAAAGCCCGAAACGCCGAGCTGAATCCAGAAGCCCCTGATCTTCAGCAACTCCGCCTGCACGAACGGATTGGATGTATCGAGGTCGGGCTGAAACTCGTAGAAGCGGTGGAAGTACCACATGGCCGCTTCCTTGTCGTAAGTCCACGTCGTCTTTTGCACGCCGGGGAAGACCACGCCGTCCTTCGCGTTGGCCGGCCGCTTCTTCGACCAGACGTACCAGTCGCGATATTTCGAATCGGGATCGCGCCGCGCCTCACGGAACCACGGATGCTGATCCGACGTGTGATTCACGACGAGATCGATCATCACGCGCAACCCGCGTTGACGGCACGCGTGCGTGAACTCCGCGAAGTCGCCGAGCGAGCCGTATCGCGGATCGACGTTGTAGTAATCGCTGATGTCATAGCCGTTGTCGCGGCCAGGCGACGGCTGGAACGGCATCAGCCAGATGGTGGTGATGCCGAGCCCCTGAAGATAGTCGAGCCGCCGCAGCAAGCCCTGAAAGTCGCCGACGCCATCGCCGTTCGCGTCCATGAACGTGCCGACGGACAGGCAATAGATGATCGCGTTCTTGTACCAGAGGTCGTTGACCATACCGATCGCGTGAAGTCGATGAAGGGCGAACCGGGACGGTGCGCCCCTGCATTGCTTATTACATATGCTTATTGCTTCTTCGCGGCATCGACCTTCGCTTCGGCCGCTTTCTTGTTCGCGTCGTTCTGGGCTTCGACCTTGTTTTCATCGGCCTTGGCCTGCGCTACGTTCGCATCGTGGGCGGCGTCCTGCTTCTTCCTGTCGGCCTTCGCCTGGGCATCGTGCATCTTCTTGTTGGCCTTGCTCTGCGCGTTGGCCGCGTCGTTTCGCGCGCCCGATGCCTCCGCAGCCGTGGTCGCCTTCGCGCCCTTGGCGGCCTTCTTGTCGGCATCGGCCTGAGCGGAAGCCTTGTCTTCGTCCGCCGATGCCTGTGCCTTGGCCGCATCGCTCCGAGCTTCGGCCTTCTTCTTGTTCGCCGTCGCCTGCTCCTCCATCTTTTCGCTGTTTGCCTTCATTTGAGCCTTTTGCGCGTCCGAGGCATCTGCGGCGACTGCCGCGTGCTGAAACGCCGTCGTGGCGAGGAGTGTGGACGCGATAACAGCGATGAGCTTTTTCATGATCGATATCTCCTGTACATCTGTTTTTGAATGACTGCTCCCGACGCGGCGGGCTAACGGCATCGCCGATCAATGAAGTTCGCTTCAGAGTTCCGGGGGCACGTTGCGATACGTTGCGTCGTCCCGCTCGAAGCGTTGCCAATAGGGCGGCCGGCTGTAGTACCGGTGAATCGAGTCGGCCCACGAGCGATCTGCCATCGATGGCCACGCATCCTTGTCGAAGCCGGGCGCGCTCTTCACTTGTTCCGTGGTCGCTGAAATCCGAAAGCACTTGTTGTTGGTATCCAGCGTCAAGGCGCTCCATGGAATCGCGAGCAGCTTGTCGCCGATCCCAAGGAAGCCGCCGCTCGAAAGGACCGCATACGCGATGCGTCCGGATGTGACGTCGAGCATGATCTCCTTGATCTTGCCGACATCGTCTCCATCGGAACTCAGTACGTTGTTTCCATCCAGCGTGCTCGCGGCCATGACGTCGGGGCCCGGACCATCCGCGGTCTCGGCGCCTTTCCCGACAATGTTCATCTGGCTTGTATCGACTGACATGATTTGTCTCCCAATGAGCCGACGTTCGACATCGGCATGTCGTTATCGACGCAAAGAACGTTCCGCATATTGGGAGACTTGCTTTCGTACGACCGTCGGATGTTTTGCGACTGGATGCTTCTCAGTTCGCCGCGGGACGGACCGTTGCAGTCAGTGCTCCAGTCAGCGTGCCGTCACGCGAATGAGCCTTGCTGCCGGACCTCGATTGATGGGCGCGTCTGCGCGATCAGCGGCGACGCGCCACTTCGGGAACGTGCCGGAGCTGTCGACTTGCCACGCATCACCCGCTTCATCGACGTAGATCGCGCTCGCGCTTCCCTTGGCAGCCGATGTCCTGCGCGCACGCGGCGCATCGCGTTCGAATGACCGGCTGCCCAGCTCGTTGAAGACCGTCGCAAGCGGGCGGTCTGCCTGACCCGACTCGCTGAGCGGAGCGGCGTGCGGTCCTGCGGGCGCGCGCAGCACTGCTTCGGCAGGCTTGCGACCAGCGAGGATCGCGGAGAGCAGCGCCGACGGACCAGTCCAGGCCGATGCTTCGGAAACCTTATCGTCTGCACGCTTCGCGGATGCCGCGCCCGGTGAATCGAGCGTGAGCGGCTCGCTCGCGTTGTCGATCTGCACGACGAGGATGACGTGCCAGTCGTCCGGCGTGTTCCTGTAGCGCGGCGCGAGCGACACGAGACGCATGCGCGCGATGTCGAAGCCCGCGTCGCGCAGCAGCAGATATTTGGCGACGGCGAAATCCTTGCACACGCCGCTTTCGATGAAGAACCGCGCCGGCGCGTAGTAGCTGCCATCGGTTCCGTCGCGGTAGCGGATCTCGTTGACGAGCGCGTCGGCGAGCAGCGCGGCGGAGCGATCGCCGGTCTTTGCGCGCGCGGCCTTGACCTGCGCAACGAGCCGAGTCCATCCGGCGGGTTCGCGCATCTGATGGATGCGCAGCGCTTCGCGCAGGCGCTGCACGCGGCCGATCGCATCCGATGAGGGCTCGAGCTTGCTGTCGGCAAGGGGCAAGAGAAAGATCAGGTCGCCGACCTGCGCGAGTTCCGGGCGCATCTTGCGGTTGGCTTCCCACCATGTGCCGGTGCGCAGGCGCTCGATGCCGGCTTTGAGCGCGTGAGGCGTGGCCGTATCGTCAGGAACCGCGACATGCGCGCCGGATGCGGCTACGTTCGCTGCGCCCGCGACGACGGGCAAAAGCAGCGCGGCTGCCAGCGAGCACTGGAGAAAGCAGACAAGCAGTCGGGCGAGTGGCATGGGCGGACTCCTGACAACCGTACCGCGCGCCAATGCGCCCGGTGACTGGAAGCCGCTCATGCTGTTCGTATCGATGGCAACGCGGGCTTTGAACCGACATTGCATGCGACGTGCCAATTTTCAGTGGCACCCCAGATCGTTGATTAGACGAGACATTGCGATCGTGAACGGGAATGCCGCAAGTCCGCGGTGATGCCCGCCGACCAACTGCCGCGCGATATCTGTTGCCGTCGCGCGGACATTCCGGGCGCGCGCGCATAGACGTGGCGGCCAATCTGGCCCCGTCATCCATTCACGATAATTAATCCAAACCGAAATTTTTAATAACTTTCCCTTATATTTTTTCTCGCGCACGATGCTCACACTGTCCACTCTCGATACCACTTGGAGGAAAGCGCGGACGTAGCAGGAAACGACGGCACACCTCGATCGCGTGCCCGTCGAGCGAAATCGTTGCCTCAATACACGCGCCACTCGCGCGCGTCAATCGGCTTTCCCCCTGCACGCCCGTCTCGCAAACAAACCTGACGCATCGGCTTTTCAGCACGACATCAAGCGCCGAACGAGCGCAATGACACATAACGGAGACAGACATGGTGAGCGCAGATACGACGGTGGCCGGGCAGTCGCACGGGCGTCGTCAGAACAGGTGGGTGCAGTTGGTCATCGGCATCGTCTGCATGGGGCTGGTCGCCAATTTCCAGTATGCGTGGACGTTGTTCGTCATGCCGATGGACGCAAAGCACCATTGGGGGCAAGCGGCGATTCAAACCGCCTTCACGATCTTCATCGTGACCGAAACGTGGCTCGTGCCTGTCGAAGGCTGGCTCGTCGATAAATTCGGACCGCGCCCGGTGGTGATGGGCGGCGCGATCTTCGCTGCGATCGGCTGGATCATCGACGCCCATGCCACCACGCTCATGCATTTGTACATCGCCGCAGTCGTTGCGGGCATCGGTGCCGGCTGCGTGTACGGTACATGCGTCGGCACGGCGCTCAAGTGGTTCCCGGACAAGCGCGGTCTCGCGGCGGGCCTGACCGCTGCTGGCTTCGGCGCGGGCGCGGCTGTCACGGTGATTCCGATCTCGAACATGATCCAGAGCTCAGGCTACGAGCGTGCGTTCATGTTCTTCGGCATTCTGCAAGGCGCCGTCATATTCGTGCTGGCGCTGTTGCTCGTGCGGCCGAATCCGCCGAAAGGCATCGTGCCGGCCAAGCGCATCGTGGCGACCAAGATCGACTACACGACCGGACAGATGGTGCGAGCGCCCATCTTCTGGGTGCTCTATGCGATGTTCGTCGCGGTGGCGGCGGGCGGTGTGATCGCCACTGCGCAATTCGGGCCGATCGCCAAGGAATACGGCTTCGCAAGTTTGCCAGTGAGTCTGTTCGGCGCGACCTTGCCGCTGCTCGCGATGACCTTGTCCATCGACAATCTGTGCAACGGCTTCACGCGCCCGCTATGCGGTTTCATCTCGGACAAGATCGGTCGCGAGAACACCATGTTCATCATCTTCCTGGGCGAAGGCGTCGCGCTGCTGGGGTTGATGCAGTTCGGGCAGAACCCCTACATGTTCATGCTGTTCGCGGCGCTGACCTTCCTGTGTTGGGGCGAGATATTCTCGATCTTCCCGGCGACCTGCGCGGACACCTTCGGCAGCAAGTACGCCGCCGCCAATGCAGGAACGCTATACACGGCCAAGGGCACGGCTTCGATGATGGTGCCGCTCGCGTCGGTGCTCGCGTCGCTCGGTTCATGGAACGCCGTGTTCATCGCTACCGCGATCACGTCGATCGCGGCGGGCGTGTGCGCGAAGTTCGTACTCGCGCCAATGCGTCGCCGATGGATAGAGAACACGGTCACGCAGGCTTCGCCGCAGTCCTATATCGACTTGCCCTTCCAGACCGACTGGACGGACGCGCCGAGCAAGTCGTCGACGCGATGAATCCCGCCTGCTGATACCGAAGCGACGCGTTTCAAGCGCACGCTGTCGCGCGTCATCCGCAAGAGCTGCGCATTCGATTTGAAAAAAGAAAGGCCGCGTGACAGATGTCCGCGGCCTTTCTTTCTTTAGCGGTGCCGCGCCTGATCTGATGATCGTCAGCGCCTTGACACCGAAACATCTCATCTAAGGGTTCATCCCGATCCTGAACAGCAAACTAAGCTTTGACAAATTCTGTATCTAGTATCTAGTATCTAGTATATCACCAACATAACCGGCCCTCTGGGGGAGACAAATGGCAGACGTACTCGAGGCAAGAACACAGGAAGCCGCCGAAGTTCAGGCGCCGCAATTGACCGACGGTTTCCATCTCGTCATCGACGCGTTGAAGCTGAACGACATCGATACGATCTTCGGCCTCGTCGGGATTCCCATCACCGACCTCGCGCGACTCGCTCAGGCCGAAGGCATGCGTTTCATCGGCTTTCGCCATGAGCAGCATGCGGGCAACGCAGCCGCGATCGCGGGCTACATGACGCAGAAGCCGGGCATCTGCCTGACGGTGTCGGCACCGGGCTTCCTGAACGGACTCACGGCGCTCGCCAACGCGACCACCAATTGCTTCCCGATGATCCTGATCAGCGGTTCGAGCGAGCGTGAAATCGTCGATCTGCAGCAGGGCGATTACGAAGAGATGGATCAGCTGAACGCGGCGAAGCCGTATGCGAAGGCCGCCTATCGCGTGCTGCATGCGGAGGACATCGGCATCGGCATCGCGCGTGCGATCCGCGCGGCCGTGTCGGGCCGTCCGGGCGGCGTGTATCTCGATCTGCCCGCCAAGCTGCTGTCGCAGACGATGGACGCGCTCAAGGGCCAGCAATCGCTCATCAAGGTGGTCGATGCCGCGCCGCGTCAGTTGCCGTCGCCGGATTCGGTGAAGCGCGCGCTCGACGTCATCAAGGGTGCGAAGCGTCCGCTGATCCTGCTGGGCAAGGGCGCAGCGTATGCGCAGGCCGACGCGCAGATTCGCGAACTGGTGGAGAAGAGCGGCATCCCGTATCTGCCGATGTCGATGGCCAAGGGCCTGCTGCCGGACACGCATGCGCAATCGGCGTCGGCTGCGCGGTCGTTCGTGCTGCAGGAAGCGGACTGCGTCGTGCTGATCGGCGCGCGTCTGAACTGGCTGCTCGCGCATGGCAAGGGCAAGACGTGGGGCTCGGCGCCGAAGAAGTTCGTGCAGATCGATATCTCGCCGACCGAAATCGACAGCAATGTCGCGATCGCCGCACCGCTGATCGGCGACATCGGCTCGTGCGTGGCGGCGCTCGTCGAGGGCATCGGCGCTGATTTCCCGAAGCCGTCCGTCGAATGGACGGGCGCGATCAACGAGCGCAAGAACAAGAACCTGGAGAAGATGGCCGCGACGCTCGCGAAGAATCCGTCGCCGATGAACTTCCACAGCGCGCTGCGCGCCATTCGCGACGTGTTGAAGACGCGCCCGGACATCAATGTCGTCAACGAAGGCGCGAATACGCTCGACTATGCGCGCAGCATCATCGACATGTACGAGCCGCGCAAGCGCTTCGATTCCGGAACGTGGGGAATCATGGGCATCGGCATGGGCTTCTCGATCGGCGCCGCGGTGACGAGCGGCAAGCAGGTCGTCGCGATCGAAGGCGATAGCGCGTTCGGCTTCAGCGGCATGGAACTCGAAACCATCTGCCGATACGACTTGCCCGTCTGCACCATCGTGTTCAACAACAACGGCGTGTATCGCGGCACCGATGTGAATCCGACCGGCGGCAAGGACGTCGCGCCGACCGTGTTCGTGAAGAACGCACGCTACGACAAGATGATCGAGGCATTCGGCGGCATCGGCTACAACGCGACGACGCCCGAAGAGCTCACGCATGCGCTCGAAGAAGCGATCAAGTCGGGCAAGCCGACGCTCATCAACGCAGTGATCGACGAAACGGCCGGCACGGAGAGCGGTCGCCTGACGAATCTGAACCCGCAAAGCGCGGCATCGAAAAAGTAACCAAGACTAGCCACCCAGGAGAAATTCGTGAGCAAGAAACCACTCGAAGGCATCAAGATCATCGACTTCACGCACGTTCAGGCGGGTCCCGCATGCACGCAGATGCTGGCCTGGTTCGGCGCCGATGTCATCAAGGTCGAGCGTCCCGGTTCCGGCGACGTCACGCGTAACCAGCTGCGCGACATTCCGGATGCGGATGCGCTGTACTTCACCATGCTCAACAGCAACAAGCGCTCGTTGACGCTCGATACGAAGCAGCCCGAAGGCAAGGAAGTGCTCACGAAGCTCATCAAGGAATCGGACGTGCTGGTCGAGAATTTCGGGCCGGGTGCGCTGGACCGGATGGGCTTCTCCTGGGAGAACATCAGCAAGCTGAATCCGAAGATGATCGTGGCGTCCGTCAAGGGCTTCAGCGACGGCCATCACTACGACGATCTGAAGGTCTACGAAAACGTCGCGCAATGCGCGGGCGGCGCGGCATCGACGACGGGCTTCTGGGACGGCCCGCCGACCATCAGCGCGGCGGCGCTCGGCGACAGCAACACCGGCATGCACCTCGCGATCGGCATTCTCACGGCGATCATCGGCCGCCAGCAAACGGGCAAGGGACAGAAAGTCGCCGTGTCGATGCAGGACAGCGTGCTCAATCTGTGCCGCGTGAAGCTGCGCGATCAGCAGCGTCTCGATCGCGTCGGCTATCTCGAGGAATATCCGCAGTATCCGCACGGCACGTTCAGCGACGTCGTGCCGCGCGGCGGCAATGCGGGCGGCGGCGGTCAGCCGGGCTGGGTGCTCAAGTGCAAGGGCTGGGAAACCGATCCGAACGCCTACATCTACTTCACGATTCAGGGGCACGCATGGGCGCCGATCTGCCGCGCAATCGGCAAGGAACAATGGATCGAGGACCCGGACTACATGACGGCCGAAGCGCGCCAGCCGCATATTTTCGATATCTTCGGCAAGATCGAAGAATGGCTCGCCGACAAGACCAAGTTCGAAGCGGTCGATATCCTGCGCAAGTTCGATATTCCGTGCGCGCCGGTGCTGACGATGAAGGAACTCGCTAACGATCCGTCGTTGCGTGCGAGCGGTTCCATCGTCGAGGTCGATCACAAGGTGCGCGGCAAATATCTCACGGTCGGCAGCCCGATCAAGTTCTCGGACCTGAAGCCGGAGATCACGGGCTCGCCGCTGCTCGGCGAACATACCGAAGAAGTGCTGCTCGAACTCGGCTATAGCAAGGAGCAGGTAGCGCAAATGAAGGAAGCGCGAGCTGTCTGACGCGCTTGAAAAGGTAACCGCTGCCGTCCACGAAAGCCCAAGACGGCAGCGGCCCTTCAGAAATCAGTCTCGATCGATACCCAAGCATGGACGACACAATGACCCCCACGATCGACTACGAACAACTCGTCAATGCGATCGGCGATGCCGTGATCGTTTCGGATGCGAGCGGCGCGATTACGCTATGGAATCCGGCGGCGCAACGCATGTTCGGCTTCACCCAGAGCGAAGCTTTGGGGCAGTCGCTCGATCTGATCATTCCGGAGCGCCTGCGCGGTCGTCATTGGGACGGCTATCACAAGACGATGGCGACCGGCGAGACGCGCTATGGGCACGATCTGCTCAAGGTTCCCGCCGTCGATAAGGCCGGACGCGCGATGTCGATAGCGTTCACCGTCGCGCTGCTGCATTCGCCGCAAGGCGAGCTGACCGGTATCGTCGCGATCATCCGCGATGAAACGGCGCGGTTTCAGGAAGAGCGTGCGCTCCGCAAGCGTATCGCCGAACTGGAGGCGAAAGTCGACGCCTGATGATTCAGCGATTCAAAGTATAAAAAGCACCATAGAGATAACGGCTCGCGTCCGCGCAACAAAAGGCGCATGAACGCAGCTCAAGGACGAAGCGGCCACCCATCCCACCGGCCGCTTCGCTCGATGCCCGTATACGCGGCTGACCGACCAGACACTGACCATTATTCGTATCTCGCGCCAGCTTTCTCGCTGATGCGAGGTTCGGCATGCTCGCCAGCCGAATGCAGGCGCGCGCCACTGAAGAATTGAAACCGTCGATTGGGAATTTAGTCATGCCAATGATGATTGCTGTGCCACGGGAACGCTTTCCCGGGGAGCGTCGCGTCGCGTTGACGCCGGAAGTAGTCGGGCATCTGCTGAAGCTCGGATTTGAAGTGAGCGTCGAGGCCGGCGCGGGTGAGCTTGCCGCATTCTCCGACGATGCCTATCGCGCTGCGGGTGCGCGAATCGTGGAGAATGCGCCGTCGCTCTATGCGGACGCGGATATCGTCGTGAAAGTGCGTGCGCCTTCCATTGCGCCCGTGGGCGATGAAGTCGAGTTGCTGCGCGAAGGATCGACGCTCATCAGTTTCATCTGGCCGGCGCAGAACGAAGCGTTGTTGACGCGCCTCTCTGCGCGCAACGTCACCGTGCTCGCGATGGACTGCGTGCCGCGCATCTCGCGCGCTCAAAAGCTCGATGCGTTGAGTTCGATGGCCAACATGGCGGGCTATCGCGCGGTCATCGAAGCGGCGCACCAGTTCGGCCGCGGCTTCATGGGACAGATCACGGCGGCGGGCAAGATCGCGCCCGCGAAAGTGATGGTGATCGGCGCGGGCGTCGCGGGATTGGCGGCGATCGGCGCGGCGCGCAGTCTCGGCGCGATCGTCCGTGCTTTCGATACGCGGCCCGAAGTGCGGCAGCAGGTGGAAAGCATGGGCGCCGAGTTTCTCGAACTGGACTACGTCGAGGACGGCAGCGGCAGCGGCGGCTACGCGAAAGAGATGAGCGCCGAATTCATCGCGGCTGAAATGGCGCTGTTCGCCGCGCAGGCAAAAGACGTCGACGTCATCGTGACGACCGCGCTGATTCCGGGCAAGCCCGCGCCGAAACTGATCACCGCCGACATGGTGCGCAGCATGCGCCAAGGCAGCGTGATCGTCGACATGGCGGCGGAGCAGGGCGGCAACTGCGAGCTGACGCGGCCGGGCGAGGCGGCATCGATCGAAGGCGTCACGATCGTCGGCTATACGGATCTGCCATCGCGCATGGCAACGCAATCGAGCCAGTTGTACGGCACCAATCTGCGGCATCTTCTGACCGATCTGACGCCGCAGAAGAACGGCGAAATCACGCTCGATACCGATGACGAAGTGATGCGCGGCGTCACCGTCGTGCTGCGCGGCGAGGTGAAATGGCCGCCGCCCAAGAAGCCGGAGCCCGCGATTGCGCCGCCCGCTGCCGCAAAGCCCGCTGCAACGATTGCCGTGACCATCGAACAGAAGCGTCGCGCGGGATGGATCGGCGTGGCCGGGCTCGTCATCGCGGCTGCGTTGCTTGCCGCGCTCGGCGCCGTTGCGCCGCCTGCGTTCGTCGCGCACTTCACGGTGTTCGTGCTGGCGATCTTCGTCGGCTTTCAGGTCGTGTGGAATGTGACGCCCGCCTTGCACACGCCGCTGATGAGCGTGACCAACGCGGTCAGCGGAATCATCGTGACGGGGGCGCTGCTGCAGGTCGGCACGCCGGATCATCTGGTCGCGATTCTCGCGGGCCTCGCGATCCTCGTCGCGACAATCAATATCGCTGGCGGCTTTCTCGTCACTCAACGCATGCTGAACATGTTCCAGCGCTAAGGAGATCGACATGCAAACTGGAATCGGAAGCATCGCCTATCTGGCGGCGAGTGTGCTGTTCATCCTGAGCCTGCGCGGGCTCAGTCATCCATCGACGGCGCGGCGCGGCAATCTCTATGGCGTCGCCGGCATGGCCATCGCGATCGTCACCACGCTCTGGCTCAACGGCGGGGAAGCGTTGCCGGCCGTCGCCGCGCTGATGGCGATCGGCATCGCGGGCGGCGCGATCCTCGCGCGGCGCGTCGAGATGACGCAAATGCCGCAACTCGTCGCGGCATTGCACAGCTTCGTGGGTCTCGCGGCCGTGCTGGTCGCCATTGCGAGCTACCTGTCGCCGGCAGCCGGCGCGGAATCGGACAGCGCGGCGCAGTCGGTCCACAACGTGGAGATCTATCTCGGCGTGTTCATCGGCGCGGTAACGTTCACGGGGTCCATCGCCGCGTTTCTGAAGTTGCAGGGCGTGGTAGGCGGCAAGCCGTTGCTGCTGCCGATGCGGCACACGCTGAATCTCGTCGGCGTGTTCGCGTGCATCGCGCTCGGCTATGTGTTCCTGACAGCGCCCGACGCCGATGTGGGCATCAGCTCGCTCTTGACGATGACCGTCATCGCCGCGCTGATCGGCGTGCATCTGGTGATGGCGATCGGCGGCGCGGACATGCCGGTGGTCGTGTCGATGCTGAACAGCTATTCGGGCTGGGCCGCCGCCGCGACGGGTTTCATGTTGAGCAACGATCTGCTGATCGTGACCGGCGCGCTGGTCGGGTCGAGCGGAGCGATTCTGAGCTACATCATGTGCCGCGCGATGAACCGCAAGTTCCTCTCCGTGATTCTCGGCGGATTCGGCACGGCGACCTCGACCGCTTCGAAGACGATCGAGGGTGAAGTCGCGCCGGTCACGGTCGATGAAGTCGGCTCGCTGCTGCGCGATGCGTCGGAAGTCGTCATCGTGCCCGGTTACGGCATGGCGGTCGCGCAGGCTCAGGCGACGATCAGCGAGATCACGAAGAAGCTGCGCAGCAAGGGCGTGAACGTGCGATTCGGCATTCATCCGGTGGCGGGCCGCTTGCCGGGGCACATGAACGTGCTGCTCGCGGAGGCGAAGGTGCCCTACGACATCGTCCTCGAGATGGACGAGATCAACGACGACTTTTCCAACACGGATGTCGTGCTGGTGATCGGCGCAAACGACATCGTGAATCCCGGCGCGCTGGAGGATCCCGGCAGTCCCATCGCCGGGATGCCCGTGCTCGAAGTGTGGAAGGCGCGCACCGTGGTCGTGTCCAAACGAAGCATGGCGGCAGGCTACGCCGGCGTCGACAATCCGCTCTTCTATAAGGAAAACACGCGGATGCTCTTCGGCGATGCGAAGGGCAGTGTCGATGCGTTGCTCAGTCATCTTGGCGCTTGAGATAGGGGTCTAAACGATGAAGATCTGTGTGTATGGCGCCGGAGCGATCGGTGCATATATGGGCGCGCAACTGGCGTCGGCGGGCGCGGACGTGAGCTTCGTTGCGCGCGGTCCGCATCTCGCGGCGATGCAGGAAAACGGTGTACGGCTGCAAATCGATGGCGGGGAACGTGTCGTCAAGGTCAGATGCGCGCCGGATCCGCGCGAGCTGGGTCCGCAAGACTACGTGATCATCGCGTTGAAAGCGCATTCGGTGCCGGGCGTCGTCGGCCAGATCCAGACTTTGCTCGGACCAGAGACGGCTATCGTCACGGCCGTCAACGGCATTCCGTACTGGTACTTCTACAAGCATGGCGGCGAGCTGGAAGGCTCCACGCTCGACAGCATCGATCCCGGCGCGAAGCAATGGAACGCGCTCGGACCGGAGCGTGCGATCGGTTGTGTCGTGTATCCGGCGGCGGAAGTCGTCGCGCCGGGCGTGATTCGCCATGTGTACGGCAAGAAGTTCCCCATCGGCGAACCGAATGGAGCGCGCAGCGAGCGCGTTCAGAAGCTGCATGAAATCATGAGCGCGGCGGATCTGGATGCGCCCATTCGGGAGCGTATTCGCGATGAAATCTGGCTGAAGCTCTGGGGCAACCTCTGCTTCAATCCGATCAGCGCATTGACTCATGCAACGCTCGATGTCATTACGAGCAATCCGGCCACGCGCGCCGTGTCGAAAGCGATGATGCTGGAGGCGAAAGCGATCGCGGATCGCTTCGACGTGCATTTCCGTGTCGATGTCGAAAGACGTATCGACGGTGCGGGTGCGGTCGGCGCGCACAAGACGTCGATGCTCCAGGATCTCGAGGCCAACCGGCCGATGGAAATCGATCCGCTCCTTACCGTTGTCCAGGAAATGGGGCGTCTCGTCGGGCAGGCGACACCGACGATCGATACGGTGCTCGCGCTCATCAAGCTGCGAGGACAGATGGCAGAGCCTTCGCTTCAATCGGCGGGACAATCGACCCCCGTGGCCGAGAAGTCTTCGCGGACGGGCCTGGCAGCAGTAGCCAGCGCGTAATTGCAGCGTAGCGACACGTCGGGCAGGCGTGCCCGGCGTTTCAAGGCGCGAGTGCGTTCGAGAATCGCGGGTCGCCGAGATACGCGACATTGAAGCGAAACCACGGCGAAACGATGTTCGCGTGCGCGGAAAAAATCGTCCCCGGCGCGAGGATCACGTGCTTGCCGAGCATCTCCTTCGCGAACGCTATCGAATCGTCGTGCGCGGGCAAACGCGCCCATAGATAAAGACTCTGATCGCTGACCTTGAAGATGGTCGCGCCAAGACGCGTCAACGCTTCGACGCCCGTCGCCGTCGCGCGTTTGAGGCGGTCCTGCAAGCGGTTCGTGTGACGCAGAAAGTGTCCGTCGCCGACGATCGCATCGAGCGTGCGCTCGCAGTATTCGCTGCTGCTTACGTGCGTGAGCATCTTCACGTCGGCGAGATCGCTGGCGAGATCGGCATCGCAGGCGAGAAAGCCCACGCGCAGCGCCGCCGACACCGACTTCGAAAAGCTGCCGATATAAATCGTGCGCCGCAATTGATCCAGCGCGCTGATGCGCGTCGCCGAGCGCGGCTTGAGATCGGCGAGGGCGTCGTTCTCGACGACGATCAGATCGTGCGCTTCCGCCAGTTGCAGAACGCGGTGCGCCTTCGCCGCGCTGATGTCCGTCGCGGTCGGATTATGTCCGACCGATTGCGTGAAGAAGAGCCGCGGCCGATGCGTCTTGAGCCGCTCCTCCAGCGCCGCGATATCCGGCCCGTCGACCGCGCGCGGCACGCCGACGATATTCGCGCCCGACAGCTTCAGCTTGCCGAACAGCGCGTAATAGCCGGGATCGTCGACGAGCACGGTGTCGCCCGGGCGCACGAAGTAACGCACGACCATGTCCATCGCCTGATTCGCGCCGTGCGTGAGGACGATCTGTTGCGGCGCGGCTTCGATCTCATAGCCGGCGAGCTTTTGCTGCAGATGCTGACGCAAGGGCAGATAGCCGAAGCGGCTGCCGTAACGAAACAGCGACGCGACACCGGTTCGCACCACGCGCTGGTGGAAGTGATCGAGCCGCGTCTCTTCGAGCCATGCGACGGGCGGAAATCCCTCACCGAGATTGAGAAAGTCCGTCTTGCTCTGCAACTGTTCGCGCATGAGCCAGACCGAATCCATCGCGCGATCGAGCGTCGGCGCATCTTCGTCATGCTGCTGCGGCTTCGCCACGCTCGCGACGTAAAAGCCCGCGCCGCGTCGCGGCTCGATGAGACCGTTCGCCGTCAGCATGTCGAACGCGCTGATGACGGTGTTTTTTGCGCAGCCGTTCGCCTCAGCGTATTCCCTGATCGACGGGAGTTTGTCGCCCGCGCGCAGCACACCTTCGGTGATCTGTCTGGCGAGATTGTCCGCGAGTGTCGCAGACAGGCTCGGCTTCTCATGCCGCATCGTATCGACCTGTTCTGAAAATGATCCTGCTGTAATGGGTACAGCAAGGTCACTGTTTGTCGGAATTGTACCTTTGAAATGGGTACAGTCAGCCTATTATTCGCTCACCCGGTGCGTTGCTGCAAGCATCGAAAGCGAACACTCACGACACACATCCAGACAGAAGAGGAAGACACATGATCGATTCGAAGTTGCCGAACTTCCGCGCGATGTCGCCCGCGCAACGCCTCTCGCACATCGCGCAGGCAGCGGACCTCGACGACGCCGAGCACGCGCTCCTCGCGAAACCCGGCGCGCTGCCGCTCGAAACCGCGAACGGCATGATCGAAAACGTCGTCGGCACGTTCGAATTGCCGATGGCGGTGGCGGGCTACTTCCAGATCAACGGCCGCGACGTGCTGGTGCCGATGGCGGTCGAAGAGCCGTCGATCGTCGCCGCGGCGTCGTTCATGGCGAAGCTCTCGCGCGAGGCGGGCGGCTTTCGCACCTCCAGCACCGGGCCGTTGATGCGCGCGCAAGTGCAGATCGTCGGCGTGTCGGACCCGTATGGCGCGCGGCTTGCGATTCTCAAGCATCGCGACGAGCTGATCGAAATGGCGAACGCGCGCGACAAGGTGCTGATCGGTCTCGGCGGCGGCTGCCGCGACATCGAAGTGCACGTGTTTCCGGACACGCCGCGCGGCGCGATGATCGTCGCGCATCTGATCGTCGACGTGCGCGACGCAATGGGCGCGAACACCGTCAACACGATGGCCGAAACCGTCGCGGGCCGCATGGAGGAAATCACGGGCGGCAAGGTGCGTCTGCGCATCCTGTCGAATCTCGCGGATCTGCGCCTCGCGCGCGCGCAGGTTCGCTACAGTGCGGCCACGCTGCAAACGAAGGAATACGCGGGCGAGGACGTGATCGCCGGCGTCGTCGATGCGTATCTGTTCGCGGCGATCGATCCGTACCGCGCCGCCACGCACAACAAGGGCATCATGAACGGGATCGATCCGGTGATCGTCGCGACGGGCAACGACTGGCGCGCGGTCGAGGCGGGCGCGCACGCGTACGCGAGCCGCGGCGGGCGCTATACGTCGCTGACGACGTGGGAAGTGGCGAACGACGGCGACCTCGTCGGCACGATCGAAATGCCGATGCCCGTCGGACTCGTCGGCGGCGCGACGAAGACGCATCCGCTCGCGCGTCTCGCGTTGAAGATCATGAACGTGGGCTCGGCGCAGGAACTCGGCGAGATCGCCGTCGCGGTCGGTCTCGCGCAGAACATGGGCGCGTTGCGTGCGCTCTCGACGGAGGGCATCCAGCGCGGCCACATGGCGCTGCACGCGCGCAACATCGCGCTGGCAGCGGGCGCGAGTGGAACGGATATCGACTGGGTCGTGAAGAAGATGGTCGCCGCGCGCAACGTGAGCGTCGATTACGGCATGAGTCTTCTGCAAGGGCCGCGCGATGAATGAGCTGCCGAAGCGCGTACGCATCGTCGAAGTCGGTCCGCGCGACGGCTTGCAGAACGAGCCGTCGCCCGTATCGGCCGATGTGAAGGCCGAACTCATCGAGCGCCTGATCGATGCGGGCGTGCGCTATGTCGAAGCGGCCTCGTTCGTATCGCCGAAATGGGTGCCGCAAATGGCCGATGGCGCGCACGTGCTCGAACGCGTGCGCGACAAGGCGTGCGCCACGCACACGACGCTCGCCGCGCTCGTGCCGAACATGAAGGGCCTCGACGCCGCGCTCGCATCGCATGTCGATGAAATCGCGGTCTTCGCGGCGGCATCCGAATCGTTCTCGCAGAAGAACATCAACTGTTCGATCGACGAAAGCATCGCGCGCTTCGAACCGGTGATCGCGGCGGCGCGCGAGGCGAACGTACGCATTCGCGGCTATGTATCCTGCGTGCTCGGATGCCCGTTCGAAGGCGAGATTGCGCCGCAAGCCGTCGCGCGCGTCGCAAGGAAGCTCTTCGACATGGGCTGCTACGAGATCAGTCTCGGCGATACCATCGGCGCGGGCACGCCGCTAAAAACCCAGGCGATGCTCGACGCGTGCATCGAACACATTCCCGTCGATGCGCTCGCCGGTCACTTCCACGATACGTGGGGCATGGCCGCCGCGAACGTGCACGCGGCGCTGCAACGCGGCGTCGCGGTGTTCGATGGCTCGGTATCGGGCATCGGCGGATGTCCGTATTCGCCGGGCGCGACGGGCAACGCCGCAACGGAGGACATCGTCTATTTGTGCGAGGGCATGGGCATCGAGACGGGCGTCGATCTGAACGGACTTGTGCAAGCGGGCGCATTCATTTCGACGGCATTGAAGCGCGAAACGTCATCGCGCGTGGCGCGCGCACTCGAGGCCAAGCGTCAGGGACAAGAAGAGCAGTGCATCTGATCACTCCATTCAAGGAGGAGACATGGAACAGCAACTCGCCGCGCACGAGCGCGGCCGGGCGCTCTCGCAAAGCGCCGAAACGACGGAGTATCAGCTCGTCGAAATATGGGGCGATACCGTCGATACGCGGCATCTCGCGTGGTCGGTCGTGCTCGGCATCGCGATCAGCTACGGCGCGTTCGCCATCGCGAATCGCGTGCTCGCCGCTTATGTGCCCGATGCCGCGATGGCCCGCGCTTACGCGATGCTCGTCGGCCTCGCCGGATGCCTGATCGCGGGCGCGGTCTGCGCGAAGCTCTTCAAGCCGAAGCGCGAAGTGGTCGAGGAAGCGCACGGCGCGGCGGGCCGCGAGGAAGTGCTGAAGCAGCTCGCGAACGAAGCGGGCGGACTCGGGCGCGTCGCGGACCTGCCGCCTTCGGTCGTCGCGGAAATGAAGGAGCTCGGTTTGTACGAGCTTTTCGCCGAATATGAACAACGCGATGAACAACGCGAAGGAGCGCGCTGATGGAACCGTTCGTCACTCAACTGCTCGTCGCGCTCGGGATGGGACTCATCGGCGCGATCGTGTTCTCCGGCATCGGCCTCATTTCGGGCACCGATGAAACCACGACGCTCGCGCCGCTCACCTTGCTCGTCGTGCTGCTCGGCGTGCCGCCCGTCGGCGTATTTTCCTTCTTCATGGCGGGCGCGGTGTCGAAGCACATGACGCACGCGATTCCGACCGCCTTGCTCGGCATTCCCGGCGACACGCTCGCCACGCCCCTGCTGCAACAGGCGACGATGCTGCGCAACCTCGGCGTGCCGCATATCGCCCTGCGCAAGATGATCTCGGGCGCGATCGTCGCGGCGTTCGTCGCCGTGCCGCTCGCGGTGCTGTTCGCGGTGCTGCTCGCGCCGTTCGGGCCGGTCATCACGAAGGCCGCGCCGTGGGTGTTTCTCGCGGCATCGGTCGCCATTGCGTTCTTTTCGTCGGGACGATGGGCCTCGGTGTTTCTGCTCGTGCCGTTCGTGCTGGTGATCGTCGGTCTTCAGGCGCTCACGGGCAAATACGGCGTGAAGCTCTCGGTGAGCTACTTCCTCGGCATCGCGATCGGGCCGCTCATCGCCGATCTGTTCTCGATACTCTCGCCCGCCGATCGCGCCCGCATGCGCCGCGAACGCGTCCGCACGTTCTCGCTCGCGCCCGACGTGAAGGGCTGGAGCGGCTACTTCCCCAATCCGATGAAAGTGCTCGACGGCCAGCAACGCGGCTGGGTCGCGGCCACCGCGGCGATATCGAGCGCGACATTCGTGTTCAGCCCGGTCGCGATGACGGTCGTGCTCGGCGAACTCGTCGGCTCGCGTGTGAAGCATGCGTATCATCGCCTGACGACGGTGATCTCCGCGCGCAACGGCGTGACCGAAGCGACTTACCTCGCCGAAGCGCTGATTCCGCTGATCGCGTTCGGTCTGCCGCTGAGTCCTGTCGCGGCGGGACCGGCCGCGCCGCTATTCAACGCACCGCCGCGCTTTTTCGTCGATACGGCGACGGGCCACATCAACAATCTGCATACGTTGATGACGACGTGGCAGTTCCTCGGCTTCGGCTTGCTCGCGGTCGTGCTCGCGGCGCTCGTCGCGTATCCGCTGTCGATGAACTACGCGCATCGCGCGGCGTCGTTCGTCGCGAGGAAGCTGAGTCACGAGGCGATCATCGCGACGTTCGTCGGTCTGATCGTCGTAATCAGCGTGTGGGAAGGGCAACTGCTCGGTCTGCTCGTGATTCTGAGCGTGGGCTTGCTCGGCGGATTGCTGTCGCGCAACTTCGGCTTCAATACCGGCGTGCAGTTCATGGGCTATTACACGGCGGTGTTGAGCGTGCCGGCTTTGACGAAGGCCTTTGGCGCGTGACGCGGTGCGCGCTGCGTTTCGTTATCCGACCGGCGGCAACCGGTCGGACGCCGCCGATCGAGGGCGCAAAGGCGACCGCTCACTGCCGGCGCGGATGTTCGAGAAAGAATCGCAGCATTTCGGCACTGGCGTCGGGGCCGGACGGATCGGTATAGCTTCCGCTTGACGAGCCACCGGACCACGCATGCGGCGCGCCGTGGATGATCCAGAGTTCTGCATCCACCCCGGCTTGCGACGTCATGTGCCGGACCGTATGTTTGCGCGCCCGGCCGTCACCGCTCGACGCGCGGGCGGGTGTCGCTTCGCCCGCAGAAAACTCGCGTACCAGTTCGTTGGCGTTCGAAGGATGCACGGTGGCATCGGCATCGCCGTGAAAGACGATCAGCGGGCATTGCGACGCCTGCGCGTGATGAATGTCCGCCCGGCCGGCTTTGCGCGCCTTGGATCGGGCCTTGCCGCCGCGCATGGCCGCCAGCGCCGATGGCAAGTCGTGCGCGCATCCCACGGGCAGGCCCGAGTGAATGCCTGCTGCCGCGTAAAGGTCGGGATAGGTTTGCGCCACGATCGCCGCCATTGCGCCGCCGGCCGAAAGCCCCGCAACGAAGACGCGTTTCGGATCGACGTCGTGATCGGCCATCACCTCTCGCGTGATGCCCGCGATCAGCGACGGCTCGCCGTGGTCGCGCTGCTGGTCGCCGTGCCTGAACCAGTTCCAGCATTTCGACGTATTCGCGTTCTGCGGCTGGATCGGATAAGCGACGATAAAGCCGTGCGTTTCGGCGAGCGCGTTCATCCGCGTGCCGGATGCGAAGTCGTCGGCGTCCTGGGTGCAGCCGTGCAGCATGACGATCAGCGGTAAAGGATCGCGACGTGAATGAGCGGGTACGTAGACCTTGTAATCGCGTTGACCGGCGGCGCCGACATAACGACGCGTGCTGAAGTGCCCGCGATCCTGCACGTCCGCATCAGTCCGCGTCTTGCCGGCGTGGCGCCGGGGTTGCAAGAGATCGGCGAATCGCGCGGTCGTCGTGTCGTCCTGCGGGTTAGGGTGCGCGGTTGCCGTGTCCGTCCGTTCGCCGCGCATGGCGCGTTTGACGATTTCCGCGGCCGCGGCGGGATCGTTGCTGCGAAAGAGCGCGAATGCCTCTTTCATCGAGTCCAAAAAACCTTCGTTGAGTTTCATGTTCATTCCGTTAGCGGGAAGGCGTCAGGCGCATCAGCGGATTCGATCCGCCAATGCGGCCTTGACTGCCGGTGACGCATGGAGCGCGCCTCGAACCAGAATCGAGTCGATCGCTGCCAGCGCGAGTTCGGGGGAGACGTCCATGGCAATGCTCGCCAAACCGAGCACCTGAATCCGCAGACGCTGATTGGCCGCGCATGCCGCCTCGAGATCCTGTTTCGAAAAATGCTGAAGGCCGAGCACGAGTTCGCGGCGCGTCACGGTGTCCTTCAGAGCCGGCGCATGAATCGACAACTGATTGCGGATGGCCGTGCGGATCAGATCCGTCCGGTTCGAGTAAAAGCCTTCCTCGACGAGCAGATCGATCTGGCCCAAGTCGACCGGACCGAGATTGATCGTGATTTTTTCGGTTTCGCTGCCTCGCGAGCGATCCGGCACTTCTTTTGCCATAGTGTGAAAAACCTCCCGTTACCATCCATGTGGATGGTTATAGGAGGATTTCAAGAGAGCGTCAACGATGATTTTTGCGATTTAGCGCAGACGCGATCGCGACTCAGACGCGCACCCAGCAACCCGATTCCGGGCACACGGCGGTTCGTGAGCCGTTCAGCCAGACTTGCGCTTCCTCGAGTTGCAGCGCGTTCGAGCGGTCGCTATCGAAGACGACGTTCAGCGCGTTTCCGGTATCGGCGTCTTCGATGGGAAGTTCCCACGTCAGGAAAATCTGGGTGAAGTCGTGGTCCGGGGGGAAGTCAGCGGCGCAGAAGCGGTCGCTGTCGCGCTGAATGACGCCGTGAGGCTGGACCGTATCGAAGATCACGGCCGTTCCCCTCGTCAGCGCAATGCGTTGTCCGGTAGCGGGGAAGTGCAGGTCCAGACCTTTGTCTTCGCTCAGGAAGAGATTGCAAAAAGCGGCGCCGCCATACTGCTCGCCGTCATGGTGATACCTGGCGCCACGACAGGCCATCAACGCCATGTCGCTATCGTCGAGCACCGCGGGAAGCCGCAGCGCGCCGGTCCAGTCGGACATGGCCTGCACGCAGCGTTTGTAGTCCGGCCAGCGAAATTGCGTCCGCGCGAGATGCATCGGCTCGACATCACCGGGTTGCAGCGCGCGACGCGTCGTGGTTTCTCTCTGCCAATCCGCGAGCATCGACGCGGGAGGCGCAGGCAGATCGAGCGTGCCGGATAGAACGATGTCACTGACGCGACGACTGCGGATCGCGTCGCCGCTCCAGAAGAAAGAAGTCAGCATGTCTCGCATTGGGCAGGACTTTCGGAGCTAAAAAGAAATGTTCGCGGCGCATAATACGGCCTTGTCACATCTCAGCAGCATTCGACATGATAACTTTGACCGGGGAAGACGGCCCTGACGCACTGAAGGACGACATCGAGGCTATCGGCCGCATGAGTGCCGTGGGCTCGATGCTCAAGGCGATTTGCGAAAGAACATCGATGGGCTACGCCGCGGTCGCGCGCGTGACAGACAATACATGGACAGCGTGCGCCGTTCACGACGACATTGGCTTCGGTCTGGAAGTCGGCGGTCAACTCGATCTGAAGACGACGCTATGCTTCGAATCGCGAGAAGCGCGCGAATCGATCGTCATCGATGACTTCGGGAACGATCCGCGTTACTGCGGTCATCACACGGCCAGAATCTATAACCTTCAAAGTTATATCTCCGTGCCGATCGTTCTATCCAACGGCCGGTACTTCGGCAATCTATGCGCGATCGATCCGCGTCCGCGCTATCTGTCCGATGTCCGCACCGTGTGCATGTTCGAGGCGTACGCCAAGCTCATCGCGCTTGAGCTCGAACTGGAGGAAAACCGCTCTGCGTCGGCAACTGCGCTATCGCACGCGCGCGAGACCGCGGAATTGCGTGAGCAGTTCATCGCCGTTCTCGGACATGACCTGCGCAATCCGCTAACAGCGGTGCATTCGATTGCCGAATATCTTTCGATCAAAGGTGGAACCACCGAGATCACTCAACTCGGATTGCGATTGAAGGCGGTCGCCGGCCGAATGGCGGGTTTGATCGACGATGTAATGGACTTCGCGCGCGGACGCCTGGGCGCCGGACTGGGCGCCCACATCGCGCCGGTGCCCGATCTCGGCAAGCTTTTGCGCGATATCGTTTCCGAGGCAAAGGCGGGTCATCCCGGCTTGATGATAGAAGACAGCATCGCCATTGAAGGAACCGTCCACTGCGATTCGGTTCGTATGCAGCAGCTATTGTCCAATCTGTTAGGCAATGCAATCACGCATGGCGCGGCGGACTTGCCTATTACCGTAAATGGGAAAGTCGAGGCCGGGAAATTGATCATCGCCGTGAAGAACGGTGGCGATGCCATTGCGCCCGAGGACATCAGGAAAGTGTTCGAGCCATATTGGCGGCCCGCCGATCAACCGCGAGGCGGGGGTCTCGGTCTCGGTCTTTTCATCTGCAAGCAAATCGTGCAGGCTCACCATGGCGATCTGCAGGTATCGTCATCGCTCGCCGATGGCACATGTTTCACTGCAATCATCCCCGTTCGGCAAGTGTGACGTCGGGATCCGCTGATGCCGGCGTCGAGACGATAACCTCTCAACTGCCGTAAGGATCGAACTGGAAATACCTGGCTGCGAGTTGTTTATAGGTGCCGTCGGCGAGCATGTCGGCGATCGCCTTGTTCATCTTTTCCTTCAGTTCGATATCCGACTTGCGGATTCCAATGCCCGCGCCGTTGCTCGCATAGACATTGCCGCCGGTGAACTTGAAACCGGCGCCTTGCGGCGTTCTCAGGAATCCGTACTCGCCGACGGCTGCATCGGTGAAGCAGCTATCGAGACGGCCTGCGGCGAGATCCGCGAATACCTGATCGAAATTCGGATAAGAAACGACGCGCGCGCCGGCGGGCGCCCAATGTTCCTTCGCATAGGATTCGGGAACGGTGCCCTGCTGGACACCGATCGATCTTCCTTTCAGCGATTCCGCGGTGGGTTCGAGGTTCGTGTCTTTACGCACGATCAGTTTGTTCGGCGTCTTATATAACCTCGATGTGAAATCGATCACCTGTTTGCGTTTGTCGGTAATCGACATGGACGCGAGAATGGCATCGAATTTCTTGGCCTGAAGCGCGGGAATCATGCCATCGAAGTCGTTCTGAACCCATTCGCATTTTGCGTGCATGCGCTTGCAGATTTCGGTCCCGAGATCGATGTCGAATCCGACGAGCTTGCCGCTGGAGTCGCGCGATGAAAACGGCGGATGCGACGGATCCACGCCGTATCGAAGCGTCGACGCATCCTGAGCGCTTGCATACGATGAGGTGAAGGCGGCCGCGCAAAACAGCAGGGTCGACACGAATCGTTTCATTACAGAAGTCTCCGGCTGATGATCTTGTTGTCGATAAAGAGAAAGAAAAGCTATGCCGCGGACAGAAACCTTCGGAGTCGGCTGCTTGCGGAATTGGCGAACAGGTCCGCCGGTTTTCCTTGCTCTTCGATTCGTCCTTCATGCAGAAAAATGATCTCGCTGGAAACATTGCGGGCGAAGTTCATCTCATGCGTCACCACGATCATCGTCCGTCCTTCCGCCGCGAGTTTCTGCATGACCTTCAACACTTCGGACACGAGTTCGGGATCGAGAGCGGAAGTCGGCTCGTCGAAAAGCAGAACGTCGGGATCCATCGTCAGTGCGCGGGCGATTGCGACGCGCTGTTGCTGGCCACCCGAGAGATGCGCGGGGTAACGGCCGGCGATATCGACGCCCAAACCGACCTTGTCGAGATTGGCCCGGCCATATTCTTCGGCTTCGCGCCGACCGAGTCCGAGTACGTGAACCGGCGCATGAATCACGTTTTCGAGCACCGTCATATGCGGCCATAAGTTGAAGTGCTGAAACACCATCGCGAGCTTGGACCGTATGCGCCGCAACTGATGTTTGTCGACCGGCCTGAGCGTGCCCGTTCTGTCCTGCTTCATGCGGATTTCCGTCTGATTGACGAAGATGCGGCCCGCCGACGGATGTTCGAGCAAGTTCATGCAGCGCAAGAGCGTGCTTTTGCCCGAGCCCGACGAGCCGAGAACGCTGATGACGTCGCCGGCGCGCGCGCTGAGCGACACGCCTTTCAGCACTTCGTGCGTGCCGAAGCTTTTGTGAAGATCGGCGACCACGACTTTTTCAGGTGAACGCGACGAATCGATGCAGACATCGTTAGTCATTTTTGCGGTGTCAGGTAAGCGAGCCAACGGTTTTCCGCCTGGCGAAAGAGCCAGACCAGCGAAAAGGTGATCGCGGAATAGAGCAGAAACGCAATGCCGAATGCGGCGAACGATTGATAGGTCGCGGAATTCACGTCGCGCGCCACTTTCAGCAGATCCGGCACGGTTGCAGCGAATGCAACGGAAGTCGAATGGAAGACCAGAATGACTTCATTGCTATAACTCGGTAACGAGCGCCGCAGCGCGGAGGGGAGAATGACGTGCAGATAAAGCTGCAACGTCGACATTCCCGCGGCCACGCCGGCTTCGATCTCGCCCGCAGGCGTGGCCTTGATCGCGCCGGCGAAAATCTCGGTCGTGTAGGCGCATGTATTCAATGCGAAAACGAGTAGCGAACAATGCATTCCGTCCCGAAAGAACGCGTTCGTGAGCTCGTGATTACGAATCACGTCGAGGCTGAACACGCCCGTATAGCAAAGCAGTAACTGAACGAATAGCGGTGTGCCGCGAAACAGATAGGTGTAAAGCCAGACCGCGCGCGACAGGAAACGGTTCGCGGAACTGCGCGCGATGGCCATCGGCACCGCCAGTGCGGATCCGAGCACGACGGAGAACAGCAGCAGCCAGATCGTGACGATCAATCCGGTGAACTGATAGCCGTCGGTATAAAGATAGTGCCGCCAGTATTCGCGAAAGACGTCGATCATACGTTCACCTTGCGCACGCCGACGTCATATCGATTTTCGAGGTGACGTAATACGAGATTGGATGCTGTCGTGATCAGCAAATAAACGAATGCGGCCACGCCGATAAAAAAGAAGTAGTGCGTGGTGGTCTTGCCTGCGTCTTGCGCGGCTTTGACGACATCCGAGAGTCCGATGATGGATACGAGCGCCGTCGATTTGACGATGACTTGCCAGTTGTTTCCGAGCGCCGGCAGCGCATAGCGCATCATTTGCGGAAACAGGATATGCGCAAGGACATGACCGAACGACATGCCGAGCGAAGTGCCCGATTCGAGTTGCCCGCGCGGAATCGCCAGAAAAGCGCCACGGAGCGTCTCGGTAAAGTACGCGCCGTGGATCAGACCCAGCACGATCACACCGGCCGCGAAAGGCTTGATATCGATCTGCGTCCAATGCAAACGCTCGGTGATGCCGTTTAGCAGAATCTGGATGCTGTAGTAGAGCAGCAGCATCAGCACGAGATCCGGTGCGCCGCGCACGATCGTCGTGTAGAGACGGGCCAGTTTTGCGATCCATCGGCTGCCGAACAGCTTCGCGCAGGCGCCGAGCAAGCCGATCGCGAAGGCCAGCGCCAGCGAACAGACCGCCAGTTGCACGGTCTGCAGCGCGCCTTCGAGAACGAGCGCGCCATATCCGTGTAGAAGAGAACTCATGGACGATGTCCCTTGTGTGTCCGATGTGGCACATTTGAGCGCATGCCAAATTCGATGTCAATAAAGTTCCGATGAGTGGAACTACTTAGAACCGGAAAACGGCATTTTTCAGATGCGCGAGTTTAGAATCTTGTTGCGCAGCCGGAACCTCGCGCGTCATCGTAGAAAGGAGACGAAAGGTGCTACTCAAGCGGACGCCGTTACTCGCAGCGACCATCGGTACGCAGCGCGATCTCGTAAGCCTGACGTTCGGGCCGCCGGGCGCGGACATGAAGGTTTATCTGCAGGCATCGCTTCATGCCGACGAAACGCCCGCGATGCTCACGGCGCACGTCCTGCGCGACGAACTCCAGGCGCTCGAAGCCGCGGGCAAGCTCGACGCGACCGTCACGCTCGTTCCGATAGCGAATCCGATCGGCCTGAGTCAGCATGTCTTCGGCCAGTTCTTCGGCTGCTTCGAGCTGAATAGCGCCGCGAACTTCAATCGCGGCGTCGCGCGCCCCTCGGACATCTGCGCGCATCTGGAAGGCCGTCTCGGCAGCGACGAAGACGCGAACAGGCGCGCGATAAAGAACGCAATGCGCGCATCGCTCGATGCTTGCGCGCCGACGACGGAATTCGACGCGCTGCGTTCGACCCTGCTGAAGCTGTCTTGCGATGCCGACATCGTTCTTGACATTCATTGCTCGCTGGAAGCGGTCGTCCACGTCTATGCCGACACCGCCGCGTGGCCACGCGTCGAACCGCTCGCGCGCCATCTGCAATCGCGGGCGCAGATGCTGTTCGACGGCGCGGATCTCGGGCTTTTCATCGACTGGACGCGCCTGGCGTGGGCCGACGTCGAAGCGCGCTTCGGCGACCGGTATCCGGTTGGCGAGGGCGCTGTCGCCGCCATCGTCGAGTGCGCCGGCGAGCGCGACGTCACGTATGAATCGGCGCGGCGTCATGCGCGAGCGATCGTTGCCTATCTCGTCGATCGGGGCGCTATCCGCGATACGCCGTCGCCATGCCCCGCCTTGATTCATCCGGCGACGCGACAAGCGGCGAGCGAGCATTTCTACGCCGCGACCAGCGGCATCGTGGTGTACGCGGCGAACATCGGCGACGTGGTGGAGGTCGGGGAGGCGATCTGCGACATCGTCGACCCGATCACCGGCGCAACGACGACGCTCAGAAGCCGCACGAAAGGCGTGTTCTACATGCGCCGCGCGATCCGCTTCGTCACCGCCGGCGCGGAGATCGGTCGCGTGACGGGCGGTTGATCAGGAGCGCTTGCGGCGCGTCGCCTTGCTATCGGTATCGGCATTGTCTTCGGCGGTCGTTCCGCCGTCGATCACGCCGAGAATCTTTGTGATTCGCAGCGCCGCTGCCTGCAAGGTCGGCACCAGCAGGGTAATGTCTTCCAGCGACTTGCGCGCTTTGGGCGCCGAGATGCTCAAGCACGCGATCAGGCGGCCGTGCGGCCCCGAGATCGGCACGGCGGCGCCGACCACGCCGATCGCGAACTCGGAATCGTTGGTCGCATAGCCATTCTTTCGCGCGAGGTCGATTTCGAGCCTGAGCCGTTCCGGATCGACGATGGTGTAGGGCGTGATCGGTTCCCACGGTCCGCTCAGCAGATAAGCGTCGAGCTGCTTCTTCTCCATGTTCGCCAGAAACACGCGCCCGCTGGACGTGCAGTGCACGGGCGCGCGATGCCCTTTCTGAAAATTGAGCGTCAACGGCGAATTGCCGATCGCGCTGTCGATATACACGACCTCGGAGCCGCGCATGACGCCGAGGCTCACCGTTTCATCCGTGCGTCGCGACAGTTCCATCAGCAGCGCGTGGATCGGCCCATGCGAGGTGGACGCCGCCAGGATGTTCGTCGCGAGTTCCAGCAGGCGCGGGCCGACCTGATATCGGCCGCGTTCCATGCCGTGTTCGAGAAAGCCGAACTCTTCGAGATTGCTGACGAGGCGATGCGCAGTGGTCTTCGGAATGCCGAGCGCGGTGATGATGTCGGCGGTCGTCACGCGACCGGTTTGCGCAGCCATTTCGATGATGTGAAACGCGCGCTCGGTGGGAGAGACCTCCGGCTCGGACGTCTCGACGATGGCTTGTTCTTCCTTGCGCATGTGTGCTGGGTTTTCTGGTTTTATGGGCCTGTGCCGCGCATCCTTCGCGGATCAGGCGAAAAGCGGTTCCCTAGGATACTCGATTCGAATTGCGGGCCCGGAGGGTGACAGGAAGGTTCGCGATGGTGGGAGACATGCGGCCAGTTTAGCATCTCCGTCTAATGATTCCATAAATAGGAACTCGGTAGTTCCACTTATCGGAATGTATTTGACATCGCTTCTCGGCGATCGTCTAATGCCTCGACGGATTCGTGCCGTGCCGTGTATGCCCTCGCAAAGAAAACCTGAAATGAGACATCGCTCATGATCCCGACTGCAAAGCTCGCCGCTGTCCGCGAGCAGTTCCCCGTCACCACAAGGCAGCTTTATCTCGACTCCGCCCACCAGACGCCGCTTGCGCTAAGCGTGCGCGAAGCGCTCGAAGCCTTCTTGTCGGAAGGCTTCGAGATGGCCGGTCCGAAGCCGGTCTGGTTGCGACGTGTCGAGGAAACACGCGAGAGCGTCGCGACGTTCTTCAACGCGGCGCCGACCGAAATCGCATTCACCAAGAACACGTCGGAAGGACTCAATATCGCGGCGAACGCGGTCCCGCTCCGGGCCGGCGACAACGTCGTGCTGATAGAAGGCGATCATCCCAACAACGCCTATGCGTGGTTGAACCTCAAGCGCAATGGCATCGAAGTGCGGTTCGCGCCGTTGCCGGACGACGAGATTGCCACCGCCAAGACGTTCGAGCCGTATATCGATGCGCGTACGAAAGTCGTTTCGCTTTCGCATGTGACGTTCCATGCGGGCCAGGTCCATGACCTGATGAGCATCGGACGGCTGTGCAAGGCGCGCGGCATTTACCTGATCGTCGATGCGATGCAGTCCGTCGGCGTCATTCCGCTCGACGTCAAGGCGCTGAACATTTCGGTGCTGGCAGCCGGCACGCACAAGGGCTTGCTCGTGCCGCAAGGACTCGGCGTGCTTTATATCGCCGACGGTCTCGACGAATTGCAGCCGGCTTACCTTGCGATGTCCA
This sequence comes from Caballeronia sp. ATUFL_F2_KS9A, assembly GCF_023630765.1. Taxonomy (NCBI): domain Bacteria; kingdom Pseudomonadati; phylum Pseudomonadota; class Betaproteobacteria; order Burkholderiales; family Burkholderiaceae; genus Caballeronia; species Caballeronia sp. ATUFL_F2_KS9A. The sequence goes on from NZ_JALQEK010000052.1 coordinate 70,078, forward strand.
GCATGGCGAATCCGCCAGCCGACTATGTCGCCCGTCCCGACGACATGGCTTTACGCAAGGACGCGCGGCGCTTCGAATTCGGCAACGTCAATCTCCCGGACCTGCACGCACTTTCCGCGGCGATTTGCCTCATTCGGAGCGTAGGCGTCGCGGCGATCCAAAAGCATGTGCTGGCGCTCGGCGATCTGCTGCTCGAACGCCTCGATGCGCTGGGTGTGAGCGTCGTCGGTCCGCGAGCGCGTGGCAAGCGCAATCACATATACGTGCTGAAACTGCCGGTCGACAAGTGGACCGACTACTTCGCTCGAAACAACGTGCGCGTCTCGCCGGAGCGTGGCGGCATCCGCGTGTCGCTCGCGATGTTCAACACCGTAGGCGACATCGAACGGCTGATAGAAATGCTTCGTATCGGCCTTACGACAGGCACGCTGGCCGCGACGGAGCAGATCGACTGAAACGACGCGAGCCCATCGCCCCACGCCTCACGCCGCGACCTCGCCGCGTGCGCAATATTCCGCGAGCGCCTTTCTGTCGATTTTGCCGTTCACCGTCAGCGGGAACGCATCGATGATGACGATCCGTTGCGGCATCGCATAGACCGGCAGACGCTGCCGGCACGCCCGCAAAACATGCGTGGTCTCGACTTCCGGATTCGTCACGAACGCGACGAGGCCGGTTGCTCGTCCGACTTCGTCGAGCGGCCACGGGACAACCGCGCACGACGCGGCGTGGCTGGCCGCTTGCACGACATGTTCGACTTCTTCCAGCTCGAGCCGGTGGCCGCGGATTTTCACCTGTGTATCGAGACGGCCCTGAAACACGATCCCGTGTGGCGTCGTTTCGCGCGCGGCGTCGGAGGATCGATACCAGCGATGCGCGGTCTTGCCCGGATAGTTCATCGCGATGAACCGGCTATTGCCGGGTTCGTCGGACGACAGATAGCCTTCGGCAAGCTGCGGTCCCGCGATCAGCAATTCGCCCGTCTGGCCCGGGGCGACCGGTTCGAGCTCGGCATCCACGATCATGAGTTCCACGCCGGGCAGGCCCTGGCCCAACGGTATGACCGTGTGCTGCGGATCGTCCAGGAATTCGGGCGTGACTTCGAAGCACGTACAGGCGACGGTCGCTTCCGTGGGCCCGTACATGTGCAGCAGCCGGCTGTTCGGCGCGGCACGCATCCACGCCTGCGCGAGCGAGCGAGGCAACGGCTCGCCGCCGAACATCGACACGCGAATGCTCGGAAATGCGCCCGCTGGCAGCTTGCGCATTTGCTGCATGATGCCGGCGACCGATGGCACGCTGCACCAATGCGTGATCCGGTGCGTCTGGACGAAGCTCGCGTTACCGACGGGATCGACGTTTTCGGGCACATATAGGCAGCCGCCGTTCGCCCAGCAGACGAACATGTCATGCACGGACGGATCGAAGCTCAGCTCGCATAGCTGCATGTAACGCGCATCGCGCACCTTGTCGACCAGTTGCAACTGGCCGTTCACGTACGCATCGGCGTTCGCATGCGTGATCGGCACGCCCTTCGGCGATCCCGTCGAACCGGACGTGAAAAGTATGTAGGCGATGTCGTGCGCGGCGCCTCGGCTCTGCATGAGCGAGAAAGCAGGGGATGGAAGTTGCGATTCTTCCGCGTCTGCGTCGAGCAGGACAATCTGCGGAGGTTCGTCGAGCAGGGACAGCACTTCATCGAGCGACTCGGCGCAACGCCGATCGACGAGCATCAACGGCGCGCCGGATTGCCGGATGATCGCCGCGATCCGCGCTGCCGGCATCTTCGGGTTGAGTGGCACATAGGCCATGCCGGCATCGAGAATGCCCAGGATGCCGACATACGCGCCGACGCTGCGATATGCAAACAGCAGGCATCGGCTCGTGTAAGTGCTTCGTGCGAACGCCGCCAGTCCCGCCGACAAGCGACGGACCCGGGTTTCAATCTCGCGGTAGCTGTAAAGACGCTCATCGACCCATAACGCAGGGCTGTCCGGCTGGTTCGCAGCAGAATCGAAGAAGTGAGAATGCAGCATCCGACGGTCCCCCTGGCACGCGAGTGTTGATGTTTTTTTCGAGTCCGCGACTGCTCGATCCGGTCGATGCGATCAATCGCAATTCGACGGATTCAGATTTCGCACACTCCTCGGTTCAGCCTTCGCTTATTCGCCACTGCCGCGAAGTGAGTGCATTGTTATCTTTCTGTAAGGTTGCGTATGTGCGCCGTCGAACCCATTTTTGTCTGAAGTAACGAATGAAAAGCCTGCGCGGCCGGCGTCACTCCTGCTCGCGAATTTCGGCGGGGCCTTTGCCGGTCCAGCGCTTCAGCGCCCGGCGGAAATTGGCGGTGTCGGTGAAGCCGACCAGCATGGCGACATCGTCCGTGCTCAGTTTCGTCGTCTTCAGATACTCGGTCGCGAGCGAGCACCGCACATCGTCGACGATGGCGACGAACGACGTGCCTTCCGACTCGAGCCGTCGACGCAGCGTGCGGCTCGTCATCTTCAACGCGCTAGCGACGGTCTCCATGCCGGGAAACTCGCCCGGCTTGCGCATGAGAACCTGATAGACCTCGCCGGAAACACCGGTCGATGTCTTCGCCTGTCCGATGAGCCTGTCGCACGTCTCCTGCAGAAGCGCGGCGGAGTGCCTGTCCGCGAGATGAGGCTTGAGTTCGAGTATCGCGCCGTCGTAGATGAGCTGACATTCGTCGGCGTCGAACTCGCATGGGCAGCCGAGATACTCCGGATAGATGGAGGCGTGCGGCGGCGCGGGATACGAGAAGCGCGCGAGCATCGGCGGACAGCTTCTGCCCGCGACATCCTGCAAGTGCGTCACATGCTGCGTGTACTGCTGTTCGAGCAGGAACTGCTGCACGTCATGCGGGAAGGGCGACGTGAACGCGTCGGGAAACGTCCATACCGACGTGTCCGGATGTTCGTGCCATTCGATGGTGATGGTCGGCGTCGCGAGCCGATGGTATTTGACGCCGAGCCGAAAGTAATCGCGCAGCGACAGGCACGACATCAGCGCGTAGCCGTACATGCCATACGCGGCCAGATGCAGCCGCGCGCCCGTCTTGAACGGCGTTCGCGGATCGGCGGAAAGCGCGACGGCGTTGCTGCATACAGCGGCGTACTGCCGGACGGACGTCATCACCGAGGCATCATAGATCTCCTCGGGCGCAACGCCGCTTCCCTTCAGGCTGTCCGCCGGCGCAATGCCTTGCTCAGCGAGCACGTCCACCAGCGCGGCGATCTTGTAGGGCGCATAGATGCGCTCGTTCAACAGTGGCAGTCTCGACGACACAGCGCCTCCTCGTGTGTCCTGCGGGGACACCACCTTGTCCGAATATGACCTTTCGCAGCGCATCGTATCCCACTACTATCACCGTAACAAGACGAGTCCGCATTGCGAATGCGCGACTCGCGAATCCATCGGAGACAGCCATGCAACGCCAACTTCACGTCAGTTCGTCGCCGCCGGCTTAAGCCGGCGCACGGTCGTTTCCCGTTCCGCCCTACGTTTTCCAACGGCGTCCTCCCGCGCTTGCCTCGTTCAGGCGCGCCGGGGCATTGCCGAAGCTCGCCCATCGAGCGCGTTTTCGAAGGACATTCAATGAGCAATCCGAGCAGCAAAGTCATCATCACCTGCGCCGTGACCGGTTCGGCGCATGTGCCGTCGATGTCGGAATATCTGCCTATCACGCCCGATGACATCAAGCATCAGGCGCTCGAAGCCGCCGAGGCCGGGGCCGCGATTCTTCATCTGCATGCGCGCAATCCGGAAGACGGCCGCCCGACGCCATCGCCCGAAATATTCCGGCGATTCGTGCCCGCGATCGCCGCGCAAACCGACGCCGTCATCAACATTTCGACGGGCGGCAGCACGCGCATGACGCTCGACGAGCGCCTCGCTTACGCACGCGTGGCGAAGCCGGAAATGTGCTCGCTGAACATGGGCTCGATGAATTTTTCGCTTCATCCCGTCGCGGCGAGGATGTCTTCGTGGCGCTTCGACTGGGAGAAGGATTATGTCGAAGGCATGGAGGACATGATCTTCCGCAACACGTTCCGCGACATCAAAAACATCCTCACCGAATTCCGCGACTATGGAACGCGCTTCGAATTCGAGTGCTATGACGTGGGGCATCTGTACAGCCTCGCGCATTTCATCGATATCGGGCTGATCAAGCCGCCATTCTTCATCCAATCCGTGTTCGGCATTCTCGGCGGAATCGGCCACGATCCCGAGAATCTTTCGATGATGCGCGCGACCGCCGACCGTCTTTTCGGACGCGAGAACTACCATCTTTCGATTCTCGGCGCCGGGCGTCATCAGATGTCACTGGTGACGATGGGCGCGATCATGGGCGGCAACGTGCGAGTCGGCCTCGAAGACAGCGTCTACCTGTCGCGAGGCGTGAAGGCGAAATCGAATGCCGAACAGGTCCGCAAGATTCGCCGCATTCTCGAAGAGTTGTCTTTCGACATCGCGACACCCGCCGATGCGCGAGCCATGCTCGGGCTCAAAGGGCGCGACAACGTTTCGCTCTGACTCGAAGAAGTCAAATCTGGAGACATCATGACTGCCGCTACTGTTGACCACAGCCTCGGAGAAACGCATTGGCTTGCGACTCGCAAGGCCATGGCAAGACTGCTTCCGCTGATGTGCGGAATCTACTTCCTGTCGTTCATCGATCGCACGAACGTGGCGCTCGCCAAGAGCGCTCTGGCTGCCGACCTCGGCATCAGCGCCGCGGCGTATGGACTCGGCGCCGGCATCTTCTTCATCGGCTATGCGCTGCTCGAAGTGCCGAGTAATCTGATCGCGCATCGCGTCGGGCCGCGCGCGTGGATCGCGCGAATCGCGGTGACGTGGGGCGCGCTTTCGACCGCGATGATGTTCGTTCAGGGCGAGTGGTCCTTCTACATATTGCGCGTGTTGCTGGGCGTCGCCGAAGCGGGATTGTTTCCCGCGCTGATGTACATGGTGACGCTCTGGTTCGCGCCCAAAGACCGCGCCGTTGCCGTCGGATGGATCTACACCGCGCCGTCGATCGCGCTCATCATCGGCAATCCGCTGGGCGCGGGTCTGATGCAGCTCGGCGGCATCGGCGGTCTTCACGGCTGGCAGTGGATGTTCCTGCTCGAAGGCTTGCCGACCATCGTGTTGGGCATCGTGCTGTTCTTCAAGCTTCCGAATCGTCCGTCCGAAGTGAAGTGGCTGTCCGCGCAGGAAGCGCAGGCGCTCGAAACGCACGCGGTCATCGACACGCACGGACACGCGGACCTCACCACGGCAGACTGGCTCGCCGCGCTCAAGCGCCCGACGACCGTGCTGATCGCGCTCATCTACTTCCTGAATCAGGTGGCGTTCGTCGGCCTGTATTTCTTCACGCCGTCGATCGTCGCGCAGATGCATGTGAGCTCGCCGATTCTCGTCGGCGTTCTGTCGAGCAGTGTCGGCATCGGCTTTCTGCTCGGCGTGCTGACCCTTCCGCGCATTCATCGCCGTGTGAGCAACGAATGCGGCTTTCTCGGCGTGCTGACCGCGGGCGTCGTCGTCAGTGCGTGTGCGTTCCTCGCCAGCCGGAATCAGGCAGTGCAGATTACGCTGCTCGGCATCACGGGCTTCTTTGCAGGCGGCATTCTGCCGTCGTACTGGGCCGTCGCGATGAAGCGGCTGCAAGGCGTGCAAGCGGCGGCCGGCCTCGCGTTCATCAACACGATCGGCTTGCTGGGCGGCTTCGTCGGACCTTATCTTTTCGGGCTCGCCGAAACGATGACCGGCAGAAGCGATGCGGGCTTCAACGTCGTCGTGGCTGCCTCGGTGCTGGGCTTGCTGCTGGTGCCGCTGCTCGCGAAATCGATTCACGCCGCGCAGCGTCCCGTCGCCGATGCTTCTCCCGCTCGCTGATGAACCGAACGAATGTCGATATCGAACATGAATACTTTTGAGCTTCTCAAACCGGTCCCGGGCTTGCGCGTACTCATCTCGGGCGCGGCTGCCGGCATCGGCGCTGCAATCGCGGACGCATTCGTGCATGCCGACGCGCAAGTCTATATCTGCGACGTGAACCAGCAGGCGGTCGATGGCGCCAAAGCGCGCAATCCGAAGCTGCATGCCGGTGTCGCCGATGTCGGCGCGCGCGAGCAAGTCGATAGCGTCATCGACGACGCGCGCTCGCGGCTCGGCGGGCTCGACCTGCTCATCAACAATGCGGGCATCGCGGGTCCCACTGCGGGGATCGAAGCCATCGATCCGGACGATTGGGAGCGAACCATCGCGACGAATCTCAACAGCCAATACTATTTTCTGCGCCGCGCGGTGCCGCTGCTCAAGGAGACGTCGGATCGCCCCGGCATCATCGCGATGTCGTCCGTCGCTGGCCGGCTGGGTTATGCGTACCGTACGCCGTATGCATCGACGAAATGGGCGATCGTCGGTCTCGTCAAGTCGTTGGCCGTCGAACTCGGGCCGAGCAATATCCGCGTCAACGCGATCCTGCCGGGCGTCGTCGAGGGCGAGCGCATGGACAAGGTGATCGCCGCGCGCGCCGAATCGGCGGGCGTCGGCTTCGATGAAATGAAAGCGCAGTACCTGAAGAAGATTTCGCTGCGCCGCATGGTCACGGTCGACGATATCGCAGCGATGACGCTGTTCCTGGCATCGCCGGCGGCGCGCAACATCTCGGGACAAGCCATCAGCGTCGACGGCAACGTCGAATATCTCTGACCATCCGAAAAGCGCAACCGAAGCGGGCGCCGGGCACGGCGGCGCCCGCCGTCACACTCACGCGTGCGCGCGTGCCAGCCATTCATCCAGACCGATGCCGCCGCGACGCGCTTCGCCGGTCGGCACGAGCGAGTCTTCGCTGATCGTGCCGCCGAAGTACGTCGCGTCCGGATCGACGACGATCTCGCGCACATCGCCCTTCGCCTTCAGATACCGGCCGATGATCCGATTGAGCGGCGCACGCTCCGGCCCCGCGATATCGACGATGCCGAGCAGCGGCGCGCCGAGCGCGACATCCGCGACGATCGCGGCGACATCGTCCGCGGCGATCGGCTGAAACTGTCCCGGCGACAGATGCACCTTGCCGTCCTGCATGCCGGCATCGGCGATGCCGCCGAGAAACTCGTAGAACTGCGTCGCGCGAACGATCGAATACGGCACGCCCGCTTCGGCGATCAGCTTCTCCTGCGCGGCCTTCGCGCGGAAATAGCCGTTGTCCGGCATGCGGTCCGTTCCGACGACCGACAACGCCACATGATGCTGCACGCCCGCCGCGGCCTCGGCCTTGCCGAGATTCGTCGCCGATGCGCGGAAGAAGGCCATGACGTCGTCCGGCGCCCACGAAGGCGCGTTCGTCAGATCGATCACCACTTGCGCATCGCGAAGCGCTTCATGCAATCCTTCGCCCGTTACGGCATTCACACCGCTGCGCGGCGAAGCGGCGACGGCCTCGTGACCCTTCGAACGCAGGATCGCGACCGTTTTCGCGCCGATCAAACCCGAACCTCCCATGACGACGATCTTCATGATGCACCTCGTGCTTAAAGTGAAAAGACAGTGAACGTGAAGTCATTGTGTGAGAATCATGGCTTAGCGAAAAGGGACAAGAATCGTCGATCGAACTAGTCCATGAGACATGTCATGCCATCAGCCGACCATGCGTTGAAGATAGCAATCGACCGGCATGAGGCCGCGCCGATTTACCTGCAGATTTGCGAGCGCTTCAAGACGGCCATTGCGGCGGGTCATCTGAAACCCGGCGACCGCGTGCCCGCGTTGCGCGGCCTCGCGACGCAACTGAACATTGCGCGCGGCACCGTCGAAACAGCCTATACCATTCTCGTCGACGAAGGCTATCTGCAGATGCGCGGCGCCGCGGGCACGTTCGTGTCGTCGTCGCTGCCCGAAGCCGCGACGCCGTCGGGCGCGCGCAAGGACCGCGAGCGCGGGAACGCGCCGCGCACGGCACGCGCAACGCGCGCCGAACCGGCGGCCGAGATCGGCCACGATGCGAAGCCGCTGCGTCCCGGTCTGCCCGCGCTCGATGCCTTTCCGCGCAAGGTATGGAGCCGTCTCGTCGCGCATCGCGCGCGCAGCGGCGATCTCGCCACGCTTGCCTATCCCGATCCCGCCGGATATCGGCCGTTGCGCGAACGCATCGCGACATATCTCGGCCTGTCGCGCGGCGTGGCGTGCGATCCGCAGCAGGTTTTCGTGACGAACGGTTATCGCGCGACGCTCGAACTCGTGCTGCGCGGTCTCGCGAAACCGGAGGATCGCGCGTGGTTCGAAGAGCCCGGCTATCTGCTCGCGCGTAACTTTCTTCTCGATGCCGGCATGCGGCTCGTGCCCGTGCCGACGGATGACGAAGGGCTCGACGTCGATGCCGGCATCGCGCTCGCGGCCGATGCGCGTTTCGCGTTCGTCACGCCAGCGCATCAGAGTCCGCTCGGCGTCACACTGTCGCTCGCGCGGCGCATGAAGCTGCTCGACTGGGCGAGCCGCGCGCAGGGCTGGATCGTCGAGGACGATTACGACAGCGAGTTCCGCTACGCGGGCCGCCCGTTGCCGGCGCTGAAGAGCCTGGATCGCGACGATCGCGTGATCTATTGCGGCACCTTCAGCAAGGTGCTTTTTCCGGGCCTGCGGCTCTCGTATGTGGTCGCGCCCGGCCGGGCCGTGGAGCGCTTCGGCCAGGTCACGGCGAGCATGAACGCGGGCTCGCCGTATCTTTACCAGGCGGCCGTGGCGGACTTCATCGCGCAGGGGCATTTCGCGCGGCATCTGAAGCGCATGCGCGCGCTGTATGCGCAACGGCGCGAGTGGCTTGCGACGGCGATACAGAAGGCGTTCGGAGATCGCGTGAGCATCGGGTTGCCGACGGGCGGCATGCATCTCGTCGCGATCTTCCGTGCGGATCGCGACGGTCCCGTCGACGATCTGGCGATGGCCGCCCGCGCGCGGGAGGCGGGTCTCGCGGTGCTCGCGCTGTCCGCGTGGTATCTCAACGGGCGAAGCAAGGAAACGTTGCGCGGTATCGTCGTCGGCTTCGCGAATGTCGCCGATGCCGGCGAAGCGGCGCGTCTCGCGCGCATGCTTCGCCGGGCGTATGACGGTTAGGGCGTGACGGTGTCGCCGTCGGATGCGAAGAGCGCGTGCCTCGCGATGTGCTCGCGCGCGAGATCGAGCGCCTGTGCGACGGCTTCGCTGCCGCGCACGAGGCCTTGGAGCGTCACGAAGCGCAGGTCCTGCAAGCCGATCGAACCGAGCGCGTAACGCAGGTACGGCGTAAGGAAGTCTCGCTGACGCGCAAGCTCACCGCCATGAAATCCGCCGGAACCGACGATCACGAACGTGGGCCGGTCGCGCATCAGACCGACCTTGCCTTCGGGCGTCGAAACGAACGTGCGGTGAATGCGCAGCACGTAGTCGATCCATAGCTTCAGCGCGGCGGGCACGGTGAAGTTGTGCATCGGCGTATTGATGATGAGCGTGTCGGTGGTTTCAATTTCGCGGATCAATTGTTCGGAGATGTCGAACTGCGCTTCGTCCGGATGGCGCGACGTGATGGCGCGCGCGTAGTCCTGCGTGAGCGGAGGCAGCGGCGTTGCGGCGAGATCGCGTTTCACGGTATCCACGCGCGCACGCTTGCGCAACGTATCGATCATTTCGAGCGCGAGCCGGTAGCCGTGACTCGCGTCGCCGTGCGGGCTCGCGTTGATGAAGAGCACTTTCATCGCGCGCGCTCCTCGCCGGGCACAGCTAGCGTCTGCACAAAATGCATGCCCTTGGCGAGCAGGGCGTTGCGGTAATAAAAGCGCTGTGCGAGCGCCATATGCAGGCCGGTGTCGAGCACGAAGTGGGCGCAGTGTTCGTCCCGTGCGATCCCGCGGACGGTGTCCAGCAAACGGGCACCGATGCCGCGGCCTTGCAGACGCGCCGTGACGACGAGATCGTCGACATAAACGAAGCGTCCGTACAGCGTGTTCGTCTGCGTTCGATACCCGGCGAGGCCGAGAATCGCGCCTTCGTCGTCACAGGCAGCCAGCAGCCGATAGCTTTCCTCGCGTTGACGGCGCAGTTGTGCGCAAAACGTATCGGGGTCCGTAAGGTGCGGCCGGAGTTCCTTCATTATGTCGAAGGCGCGCGTCCAGTCTTCGGGGGTATCGAGGTGTCGAAAAACGATCGATGTGTCCATGCGTGTTCTCCACAATGCATGACACATACATTACCGATGCGATGGCGCAGTCTGAAGGGCCAAGAAACGCGCTTCGGTAGGCCATGACGGCGTGCTCGATCGCGCGGGCGATGCTGCGCCGGATCGGAAACGTTCGCCGCTCGACAAGTGCTAGAACCTGCCCGCGCGATACGGAACTGGATCGGTGAAGCACGCTTCCCCGTTCATCAGCTCGCCGACAAGCCTGCCCGTCACCGGACCGAGCGTGAGGCCGTGATGCGCGTGCCCGAACGCGAACCAGAGCCCGCGATGGCGATCCGCCGGTCCGATCACCGGCCGCATGTCCGGCGTGCAGGGCCGAAGCCCGAGCCACGGCGACTCGTCGATGCGCGCCCCGAGGCCGAACACCGGTCGCGCGATCCGCTCCGCGCGTTCGAGTTGCACGGGGCTCGGCGGCCGGTCAGGGCTCGCGAGCTCGACGCCGGTAGTCAGACGCAAGCCGCGCCGCATCGGCGCGACCACGTAGCCGTTCTGGATATCGACCACCGGCCGCGATAGCGCGGCGCGTCCGTCGGGTGCGTAGTGCATGTGATAGCCGCGCTTGGCCATCAACGGGATGCGATATCCGAACCGGCGCACGAGGTCGCCGGACCATACGCCGAGCGCCACCACCGCCGCCTGCGCTTCGACCGGTCCGCTCGACGTCATGACGCGCCAGCCGCTGCCCGATGGTTCGAGCGTCGCGGCGTCGCCGCTCAGGAAGCGTCCGCCCTCGCGCTCGAACAGCGCCGCATAGCCCTTCGTCAGCGCGCCCGGATCGATGACGCTGCGCGGATCGGTCCAGTGCATCGCGCCCGCGTATCCGCCATCGAGCGATGCCTCCAGCCGATGCAGCGCCTCGGCATCGAGCACCTTCAAGCCGAGCCCGTGCTCGCGCGCGATCCGTTCGGCGGCGCTTGCTTCGCGCTCGAACTGCTCGCGCGAGCGATACGCTTCGAGCCAGCCGGTGGGCCGCACGAGATCGGCGAGACCCGCCCGCGCGATCAGCGCCTCATGCTCGGCCACGCTTCGCTGAATGAGCGGCAGCATGTCGCGCGCGGCGGCGGCCAGACGCGCGGGCGCCGATTCCCACCAGAACCGCGTGAGCCACGGCGCACACGCGGGCAGCGAGCGCAGGTCGTAGCGCAGCGCGGTCGAGCGATTCATCGCGAACTTGAGCACGGTGCCCCAGTCGCGCGGAAACGCATAAGGCACGACCGACGACGCCTCGATCAGGCCCGCATTGCCGAAGCTCGTCGCCTCGCCGGGCGCGCGGCGATCGACGAGCGTCACCTGCCATCCGCGCTGCCGCAGATGCAGCGCCACGCTCACTCCCACGATGCCCGCGCCGAGCACGATCACGTCCTGAGCCATTTTTTCCGATGCCTGATGAAGTGCCTATTTCGCAATGATGTCGCGTTTGAAGTACTTTTGCGACAAAGCGCTCAGTGTGCCGTCTTTCTTCAGCGAATCGAGCGCGGCGACGACCTTCGCCTTCAACGCCGCATCGTCCTTGCGCAAGCCGATGCCGGTGCCTTCGCCGAGCGTGGACGGGTCGGTGAGGGCGGCGCCCGCGAAATCGAAGTTCTTGCCCTCGGGTTTCGCGAGGAAACCGTCGATGGCGGTCTGCACTTCCTGCACCGCGCCGTCGAGCCGTCCGGCGCTCAGGTCCGCGAAGATCTGGTCCTGGCTCTGGTACGTCACGACCTGCACGCCTTCGCTCGCCCAGTGCTTGCGCACGTAATCCTCTTGCGTCGAGCCTTGCAGCACGCCCACGGACTTGCCCTTGAGGCTCGCGGGTGTCGGCTGCAGCTTCGCGTCGCGGCGCGCGACCATTTGGATCGGCATGACATAGACGGGCGGCGTGAAGTCGATCACCTGCCTGCGTTTGTCGGTGATGTTCATCGCCGAATTGATCGCGTCGAACTTGCGCGCCTGCAGCGCCGGAATCAGCCCGTCGAAGCTGTTCTCCACCCATACGCACTTCATCTTGATGCGCTGGCACACAGCGTTGCCGATGTCGATGTCGAAGCCTTCGAGCTGGCCCGCCGGCGTCTTGCTCTCGAACGGCGGATAGGAGGCCTCGACGCCGAATCGCAAGGTCTGCGACTCCGCGTGCGCCAGTCCAATTGTGAACGCGAGGCTCGCCGCGCCCGCGAAGCAGATCATCTTCCAGTTCATTGTCGTCACCAAGGTCGTTTGTGAACCCGCACCGTCTCTGTCTTGCGCCAGGCGCGCGGAGATGTCCGCGCGCCCAATCGAAATATAGACGAAAAATAAAATAAAAGTCTAGAATGGACAAAATAGTCTACGTCGAAGCAGTCACGAAGCAATCGCTCAACGGCCACGAACCGGAGGTTTTCGAATGATTTCCTTGCCCGAAGAAGCGCGCGAGGCCGCGCCCGGCGCGCAGATTCCTTTCATCGTTCACGAAGAGGAAGTGAGGCGGGCGCTGCCTTCGCTCGATATCCGCGGCGCGCTCGAAGACATGTTCGCCGCGCTCGGTGATGGCGAAGCCGTTCAGCCGCCGCAGACGCTCACGTTGTTTCCGCGCGATGCCGGCGATTTCATCACCTATCTCGGCGTTTTGGCGAAGCACGAGGTCTTCGGCGCGAAGCTCTCGCCCTACATCGCGCAGCCTGGCGCGCCGATCGTCACCGCCTGGACCGCGCTCATGTCGATGCGCACCGGCGCGCCGCTGATGTGGTGCGATTCCGCGCTCCTCACCACCGAGCGCACGGCGGGCACGACGGCGCTCGCGGTCGACCGGCTCGCGCGCGTATCGAGCGAGCGGCTCGCGGTCATCGGATCGGGAAGCGTCGCGCTCGCGCATCTGCGGCATGTCGCGCCGTTGCGCGGATGGTCGGAGATCCGCATCCATTCCCCGCGCCTCGCAAGCGATGGCGAGCGTGCGGACGCGCTGCGGGCGCTCGATGCGCGTGTGCGCGTCGCGGCGTCGGTTGACGAGTGCGTGCGCGATGCGGATGTCGTGATGCTGTGCACATCATCGGGCACGCCGGTGCTCGCGCTCGATGCGCTCACGAAGCCTGCGCTTATTACCTCCATCAGCACGAACGTCGCGCGCGCGCACGAGATCGACGCGGCCGCGCTGAACGCGCTCGATGTCTACTGCGACTATCGGCGGACGACGCCCGCGAGCGCCGGCGAAATGGTGATCGCGCGGGAGCGTCACGGCTGGTCGCCCGATGCGATTCGCGGCGATCTTGCAGAGCTTGCGCGCGGCGCGTGTCCCGTACCTTCGCATGAGCGCGCGGTGTTTTTCCGCTCGATCGGGCTCGGCCTCGAGGACATCGCGGTCGCGCACGCGCTGTATGTTCATCTCGCGAAGCAGCGCGCGGCGGCCTAGCGGTATCATCGCCATTCGCCGTTCCGAACTCATGCCGACTTCCATGCCCCGACGCAAGACGCCGAAGCCCGATGACGCCGCTCGCGAATCGCTGCTCGCGCGCTACGCGCACATCGCGGACAGCATCACGACGCTCTTCTTCCCCTATGCGGAAGTGGTGATCCACGATCTCTCCGACCAGACCATCGCGTACCTGTCGAACAATCTCTCGAAGCGCGAGATCGGCGACGACTCGGCGCTCGAAGATGTCGAGGAGACCGCGCGCGAGCGCCTCGTCGGTCCGTACGAAAAGCTCAACTGGGACGGACGCCGCATGCGCTGCGTGAGCACGGCGCTCTTCGACGACGCGGGCAATGCCGCGGGCGTGATGTGCATCAATTTCAACATCGCGGCGTTCGACGAGATGCGCTCGACGCTCGATCTCTTTTTGCGTGGCGCGGGCGTCGTCGCGCAGCCTGTCGAGCTTTTCAAGGACGACTGGCAGGAGCGCATCAACACCTTCCTGCATGGCTGGCTGCGCGAGCGGCAGATCGCGCTCAACTCGCTCACGCGCGATCATCGGCGTGAGCTCGTCGAGGCGCTGCACGCGCAGGGCGCATTCAAAGGCAAGAGCTCGGCGAACTATGTCGCCAAGGTGCTCGGAATGGGCCGCGCGACGGTTTACAAGCATCTGCGCGAGATGAAGGACGGCGGTTGAGGCGCTCTGCTGCATCCGCGGCAGCAGAGCGCCTAGTCCGTCTTCCTGATGTAACGCTGACCCCCGTCTGACTCATGCTAACGACGACGAGGACATCGTCAAATTTGCGGTCGGGCGTTTGGCGTGTTGCGCGCGCTGGGTGCCAGGATCCTGCCGATCTGCGAGGTGCGCGTGACGGAACTCTCGTCCGTGGTGTCGCTCGAGTTCTCCGTATCGGGGGCATTGCCGCGACGGCGGGACTCGACGCGCCCCTCTCGTCAAACGCGAATCACGATGCATCGCGGCCGCAGTCGCGAAGTATTCACGCTTCGTCCTCCGCAGAAGGACCGCGGTCTACCGCGTTCCAATTCATCGGATTGGCGGTGGTGAATCGAAAGCGTGCGCGTAGTTCCGGATGGGCAGCGCCAAGGTTCAGTACGGCCAAACCTCCCAACTGGTGTAGCAACTCGTCGGTGACCGGCGACTGGCTCTCATCGTCTGCACCGAGCGGAAGGTTCATTGCCGATCCTCGCGCGATTTCACGATCGATCGATCGCTGAACCTCGTCTTGGTTCACCATGCAGATCTGAATTTGCTGCGTATCGGGGTTATAAAAGACGATGCTCACGCGCGGTGGTTTTGCCATCAAAAGCCTCTACAGGTTTGGTAGTTGAAGAATGCGTCCGACGTGCACTTCGCATACGCCCGTAAGTCTTGCGTCATCGCACGAACAAACTGGCAGCGGTCCAGGTCATTCTCGTAAGCGCTGAAGCAATCGGCTTCATCAGCTTCGCTTACACCGCGGTGACCTGCGAGCTGGAGCGCACTGTCTAGGAACGACGAGTCGTCAGCATACTCAAAAGGGGCGTCGCCGGAGGGTGATGCGTTCCCATCGAACCCCAACGCAAGGGTGCCGCCTCCCCCCACGACCACCCCGAGCGCCTGTTGCGCGGCGCTGAGCCAATCGGTCCCGCCGTGGGACTCGCTGTTGCGGCTTCGAATTGCTGTGGCGATACGGCCGTCGGGCAACACGTCACCCGGGTTCGCTCTAAAAATTGCAGGCCCATCTTCGGCAGCTAGTTTGCCCCAGGTTCGAGGCGCGCGTTCGAAATAACTGCTTGACGAAGACGCACGAGCCCGACCAAAAAGTTGAGAGGGCGTCACCGTCGCGTGGCGGTGTCGCGGCGGCTGTTCCGCTGAACCCCCGCTGTATAAGCGCTCTCGTCGGGACGACACGACCACGATCCGCCCGCCTGCAACCGCGTCGCGCAACAGTCGCAAAAGTTCCGAGGGTGGCGCGTGATGAGGCACATAGATGCCTCCAATTCCGCTCAGCAGAAGGCGCACGTCATCGGCCTGCTTCCCCGAAAGATGCACCGACGACGCGTTTTCGATAGCGCGCCGTCCTTCTATATCGCTGACTGTCCGCGCTTCATTGCGCGAAAACATTAGGCAGTCGGTAAATCCAATTGACAAGCGACACGCCATAAACATCAATACGAAATCCGAAAGGATTCAGGATACGACCGCACCTGCCTTCGCGGCTTGGTCGGAACAGAATTCGACAACAAGAGCTGTTCGTCATCATCGTGCGCTAGGCGCCGATGTTCGAAACGAAACACGGTCATGCGTCAAACAAAAGCGTTAGATGGCAACTATTAGCGCAGCGGACTAACCCGACATTGAGACCTACTGCGCGTAAAAATATTGACTTGGCCCAACCTGAGCGCGCAAATCGAATGACGGCATGCCACCTGCGTGCCCCTTCGAGACGCCCACATCGGGTCCGTCGTGGGCGCTTGGCGTTTTCTGACGCGGACGACTTCCATACCAGTGCCGAACATTCGAATCGTGATAATCGCGACGAAGCGCCGAAAGTGGACGGCCTTTACAGATGGCAGAATACTTGCTTCCCAACGCGCTCACTTTGACTCGCCCGTAGACCGTCCATGCCGAGACCGTCGTTCTCAACTCAACTCTTCACGCTCTGGCTTCTGGTCGCCGTTCTGTGCGGGCTCTTGAGCGGTGCCGTATGGCTCACGCTTTCGTCGGCGCTTGGGGAACGCGTGGTCGTCGCGAAGGAGCAGGCTGCTGCAGCATGCGAGGCGGTGGCCTCGCGCTACGACATGTCCATGCAGCATCCCGACGAAACCAATGTCGATCTCATGCACGCGGTGCTCGATCTGGTTCTGATACGGACCGAGGGCATCGAAGGCGGGTTCTGGGCGAAAGAGCCGGCATCCGGCGCGCCGAACGGCTTCCTGGCCTATGCCTTTCCGACCTATGGCGGGAGCGGCATGAAACGAGACGTTCCCGAAGCGGAGACACCGCTTATCCTGCGCACGCTTCAGCACGCAGCCAGCATCGGACAGATGCGCGCCGATGTCGTTTCGAGCGGAACGGACGCCGTCATCGCGATCGCTTGCCCCGTGCCGCGCCAAGCGGGCCTGCTGGCCTGGACGCTCACGCGCGCGCGGCCGCCGCTCGGGCCATACGGACAGCGCGCAGCGGCCATCCTCGCCGGCGTGCTCTCGGTCATCGTCGTGCTCGCCGTGTTTCTGGCGCTGACGCTCAAGCGCTGGAAGCACAACCTGACCCGGCTTGAACGCGCGCTTGCGCCAGAGGGCGAATTCGAGCGCGGCGAACGGCTGGAACGGTTGGGCGAGCGTGATCTGGATCAGATCGTCGAAGCCCTCAACCGCTACGTCGCGCGTGCGGAGCAGCTCAAGCGGGACGCAGACGCACTGAACGCCCAGCTCGCACAGGCCGAACGGTTCAGCACGCTCGGCAAAATGGCGGCGCAAATCGCGCATGAAATTCGCAATCCGGCTGGCGCCATGCGTCTGAAGGCCGAGAACGCGCTGGCAGGCGATGCTGCGCGCCGCGAAGCAGCGTTGAGGTCGATCATCGAGCAGGTGGGCCGTATCGAGTCGCAGGTGACGAGCCTGCTCGCGCTGACGCAGCCCGTTTCGCTGCAGACGCGTGAGGTCAGCCTGCACGCATGGCTCGACGACATTATTCATACGCATGAGCCGGGCGCCGAACGCCGTGGCATCGCGCTCGGCAAAGATGTGGACGTCGAGCAAGACGCAGGCATGCCGATCTTCGATCCCGTGCAACTGGCGCGCGCGCTCGACAACCTCATCCTGAACGCGCTGAGGCACGCGCCGTCTGGCACGCAGGTAATGCTCCGCGCACGCGGCGTCGAGTCGGCGAAAGGGAAGCGGCTTCGGCTCATGGTCATCGATAATGGTCCCGGCGTCGGCGCGGCCGAGCGCGAACGGATCTTCGAGCCATTCGTGACGGGGCGGCCCGACGGGTCCGGCCTGGGCCTTGCCGTCGTGCGGGAGATCGCGTCGGCGCACGGCGGACGTGCTTATCTCGACGACGACTCGAACATGACGTGCTTCGTGATCGACTTGCCATGGCGACCATATTAATCACCGACGATGACGATGCCTTCCGCGAAGGACTCGTGGAAACCGTGCAAGACCTCGGCCACCGGGCGATCGAGGCGCGCTCCGGCGAAGAGGCACTGCATTGGCTGCGCGCGAACCCGGCGCCCGAGTGCATCTTTCTCGACTTCCGCTTGCCGGGCGCGGACGGTCTTGCGGTGCTCGAGTCACTGCGTGCGATCGCGAAGCTGCAAGCCGTGCCCGTCGTCATGCTGACGGCCCATGCCACGAGCGACAACACCATCGGCGCGATGCGGCTCGGCGCGTTCGAACATCTGACCAAGCCGGTCGGACGCGATGAGATCGTCGCGCTGCTGGAGCGGATACTATCGGCGCAGCGAAGCTCCCCCCTCACGCCCGCATTCAGCGACGACGTGACTTCTCGCGAGCCGCGACTGCTCGGCGTAAGCGAAGCCATGCGCGACGTGCAGAAGCGCCTGGGCCGCGCGGCGGGAACGAACTCGACCGTGCTGATCACCGGCGAGACCGGGACCGGCAAGGAAGTGGCCGCTCGCGTGCTCCATCGCGCCTCGGCGCGCGCGAACGGTCCCTTCGTCGCGGTGAACTGCGCGGCCATTCCCGAAGACCTGCTCGAAAGCGAACTCTTCGGGCACGCGCGAGGCGCGTTCACCGGCGCTCAGGGCGAGCGCAAAGGCCGGATCGAAGAGGCGCACGGCGGCACGCTGTTTCTCGACGAGATCGGCGACATGCCCCGTTCCATGCAGGCGAAACTGCTGCGCGCGCTACAGGAACGGCAAGTCACGCCGCTCGGAACGAACCGGACAATATCGGTCGATGTGCGCGTGATCGCGGCAACGCATCGCGATCTTGCCGCGATGGTCGAGGCGGGCACGTTTCGACAGGACCTGCTCTTTCGCCTCAACGTGATCCCGTTGCACATGCCGCCGCTACGGGAGCGTGTGGCCGACATCCTGCCGCTTGCCGAGCACTTTCTGGAAGCTGCATCGACCGAAGCGACGCGCAAGCATCTCTCCGCCGATGCCCAGCGCCTTCTGGCCACTTTCCTTTGGCCAGGGAACGTGCGCGAACTGGCCAACGCGATCGAGCGGGCGAGTGCGCTTGCGCCGGGGCAAGTGCTCACACGCGAAGATTTCGCGTTTCTCGTTGCGGCAAAAGACAAAACCGGCGAGGCAATTCCGCCAGCGTTGCTCGAGCTTCCGCTTACGGAAGCCGTTGCGCGGCTCGAACGCGCGCTGATTACTCACGCGCTGGCTGCGTCGGGTGGCAATCGCGCGGAGGCGGCAAGGAGGCTCGGCATCAGCCGTCAGTCGCTCTATACGCGGATGACGAGTCTCGGAATGTCCGATGCGTCGTCGTAGGGAAACGAGTGTCAACGAATCGGACAGGCGATGTCCGTTTCGTTGACACATCGACGATCTTCGTTCGCGCAAGACGTCGAAGTCTTCAGCATTCTTCGAATGGCATAGCACTTGCAGAACACTCCGCGCCACGCGAAAGGAGTGAAACATGCAATCGACCCAGCCAGCCAATCGGCGAATCGCCGTTCGCCTGCTCGGCGCGACGAGCCTTGCCGCCGCCCTCGTGATGAGCGCGAGTTGCGCAGCGCAAACGAGCGCTGTGACGGCGCCGCCGCCCCCGCCGCCGGTCTCCGCAGACGCGCCGCCGCCTCGGCCTCCGGGCCCGGCCCCGAGACCGATCTCCAACGCGGCCTCGATGACCACGACGCAAGCGACCGTAGCGCGCTTTCTGACGAATCCCGATGGCGACGTCGACGGCTTTCTCGCCAGCGACGGGACGCTCGTACGGTTCCCGCCGCACATGAGCGCGCAACTGACTTCGACGGTTCGCCAAGGCGACAGCGTGCAGTTGAGCGGCTGGCGCGATGAAGGCGGCAACTTCATCGCGCAACGCATCGCCGACACGCGAAGTGGACAGCAACTGATCGATCAGCCGCCGATGCCCGGCGCGCTACCACTTCCGCGGGAACTGCGCGGCGCCGGTCTCTCGCGCCTCAGTGCGCAGGGGCAGGTGGCGCACGTAACGACCGCGCCGCGTGGCGAGCCCGACGGCGTGATTCTCTCCGATGGCACGGTCATCAAACTCACGCCTCCGGTCGCACAGCAGTTCGGAAGCCTGGTTCGAACGGGAGCCACGGTTTCGGCGCGCGGCTATGGCACGCGCAATCAATACGGCACGGCGCTTCAGGCGACGTCGTTCGGTTCGCCGGGCAATCTCACGCAGATTTACGACCGTCCGCCGACAGCGCCCTGATCGGCGCAAGCCTGACCTACCCACTCACGCTCATTCAGGAGTAGCGACATGCATTGGATCGATCCCGCCAGCCTTCCCGAGACCCGCGGAAAGGTGACACGTTTTCTGCTCAATTCACACGGAGAAATCGACGGCCTCGTGCTCGGCTCGCGTCAGGTTCATTTTCCACCGCATCTATCGAAGGAACTCGCGCGGCATGTCGCGCCGGGCGATCAGATCCGCGTGCGCGGGATAAAGCCGCGAGACGCGGACATCATCGCCGCTGTCTCGCTGACATCGAAAAGCGGTGTGCTCATTCGCGACGAAGGTCCGCACGCTAACGGCGAAACGCATCAGAGACCGCATGTCGAGCGCAAGGCGATGGAAGCGTCGGGCGAGGTCCTGCTGTCGCTCTTCGGACCGAAAGGCGAATTGCGCGGCGCCTTGCTCCACGATGGCACCTCGTTGCGCATGCCACCGCACGCCGCGGCCGAGCTGGCCGATTACCTGAGTCCGGGCGCGCATGTCCACGCCTGGGGGCACGGCGTCAGGAACAGGCATGGTCGGACGATCGAGGTCGATGAAATCGCCCAGCTCGTCGACGCGCCCGAAAACGGTTGAGGGCGATCCCAAAGTCTCAAAGCGAAGCCCGCGCTCGGAACCGACCAAGGCCCAACGAAACGGACGTCATTGGTGAACCATGAATCCCTCATACGCGTTAGAAGGGCTGAACTTCTTCATGGCGGACGTGCAGGCGGGCATCGGGCCGTTTCTCGGCGTTTTCCTGCAGGCGCACGGCTGGCATGCGGATGCGATCGGAACCGTGATGACGTTGGGCGGCATCGCCGGCATGCTGGCCACGTCCCCGGCTGGCGCATTGGTCGATGCGACGCATCACAAGCGCGGCGTCATCGTCATCGCAGGCGTGATGACGACGCTTGCATCGCTCGTGCTATGGGTATCGCACAGCTACTGGATGGTCGCTGCATCGCAGATATTCACCGCGGTCACGGGCGCTGCGCTCGGTCCCGCCGTCGCCGGCATCACGCTGGGAATCGTGCGCGAGAAAGGATTCGACAGGCAGTTCGGCCGCAATCAGGTGGCCAATCACGCGGGAAACGTCGTGGGCGCCGCGCTGTCCGGCTGGCTCGGATGGCGCTATGGGTTCGGCGCGGTGTTCGTGCTCGCGGGCGTGTTCGGCGCGATGACGGTGATTTCGACGCTGCTCATCCGGCGCGATGCGATCGATCACGACAGCGCGCGCGGCTTGAGCAGTTCGTCCCCGACCGGGCATGAACAGGCGAGCGGATTTCGCGTGCTGCTGACGTGCCGGCCCATCTTGCTCCTCGCCGCCTCGCTGGCGATGTTCCATCTCGGCAACGCGGCGATGCTGCCGCTTTACGGGCTCGCGGTCGTGGCGGCGCATCAGGGCGATCCGAGTGCGTTCACTGCGCAGACCATCGTGATTGCGCAACTCGTGATGGTCGTCGCGGCGGTCTTCGCGAACCGCCTCATCCAGCGAATCGGCTACTGGGGTGTGATCCTGATCACGTTTCTCGCGCTGCCGGCGCGCGGACTCGTGGCGGGAATGTTTATCGCGGCATGGGGCGTGTGGCCCGTGCAGGCACTCGACGGAATCGGCGCGGGTCTGCAAAGCGTCGCGGTCCCCGCGTTGGTCGTGCGCTTGCTGCGGGGAACCGGACGGGTGAACGTGGGGCAGGGCGTCGTGATGACCGTGCAGGGCATGGGCGCTGCGCTTAGCCCGGCACTGGGCGGCGTGCTCGCGCAGCATTTCGGTTATGCAACGGCGTTCTTCGTGCTGGGAGGCGTATCGACAGGCTCGCTCGCACTCTGGCTCATCTTCGGCGCTTCGCTCAAAAAGGCGTGCGGGATTCACCGCGACGTCGCGCAAGATTCCTCTCTGGCGACATGAATCCGCTTTTCCTTTGCCGGGCCTTGCGCTCGCTGCAGACTGCGCGTTGACAAATCCGATCGATCAACCAGGCGCGGCTTGAGGATGCCGACCGTCGAGCCACGCGCGCCATCCGCCGAACGCCGATATGTCTTCGGCGGATTGCACCGCGTACGGCTCGCAGATGAAACCGGCCGTCCACGAACCGTCCGACAGCTCGACCTTGCCCAGCCCGAGCGGAGAAGGAATCGTCGCGAGGAACGATCCGAATTCCGCGCTCGGCATCTCCCAGACCTCCACGGCGATGCCGACGCCATCGTCCGCGACGCGCCACATGCCTGGCCTGCGCGTGCCGTCGGCCGATGCGGGCAACGCGCATAGCCGATAGCAAGGCGCGGTGCGCGTCGCCCGCACGAGACGCGCGCCGCGCGCGACGAGATCGCGATTGAGCGGCAAGCCCTGCATGTGCGCGCCGCATACCGCGACCGTCATGCGATCGTTGGCCGCCGCGCCGTGCGGACTCGCATCGACTTCGCCTCCCCCG
Organism: Caballeronia sp. ATUFL_F2_KS9A; assembly: GCF_023630765.1. NCBI lineage: Bacteria > Pseudomonadati > Pseudomonadota > Betaproteobacteria > Burkholderiales > Burkholderiaceae > Caballeronia > Caballeronia sp. ATUFL_F2_KS9A. The sequence continues at coordinate 92,498 of NZ_JALQEK010000052.1, forward strand.
ACGCAGCGCATGCCGCTTCTGCGCTGAAGCAGATCGGCGACGCCGAGCAGATATTGATCCGTGAACGCGCGGCCGAAGACGGTCACGCCCCACGGCAATCCGTTCTCCATGAAGCCGGCGGGCGCGGCCACCGCCGCATAGTCCAGCAGGTTCATGAAGTTCGTGTAGTAGCCGAGCAGCGAATTCGGGCCGATGGGATCGCGCTCCAGTTCAGCGAGCGTCACCGGGCGCGGATACGTCGGCGTGAGCACGAAGTCGAGCGTATCGAGCGATGCATCGCATAGCGCCTTCAGATCCTGAAGCCGATACTGCGCGCGAAACAGCTCCACGGCAGTCGCGCCCGGCGCTTTCGCCAGCACATCGCGAATGACGGGCAGCACGGCATCCGGCTGCGTCGTCATCAACTCGCCCGTCACGCTATAGCGCTCGGCAACCCACGGTCCCTGATACAGCAATTGCGCCGCCTCGACGAACGGCTGAAAGTCGATCTCGACCGCTTCGCCGCCCGCTGCTTCGAGTAGCGCACGCGTTTGCGCGAACAATGCGGGGCTTTCGCTGCAGCCCGCGAACTCCAGTTGCGCGGGCACGCCGAAACGGAACGCGTGCGGCGTGCCGAACGCACGCGCCGCGTTCCATTGCGGATTGCGTCGGCTGTATGCGTCGCGCGGATCGTGCCGCGCGGTCAGCGCGAGCAGTTCGCTGGCTTCGGCGGCGGTTGCCGTGAAGAACGTCACGCAGTCGAGCGTGCGGCATGCCGGCACGACGCCCGCGGTCGAGAGCAATCCTTTCGTCGGTTTGAGGCCGACGAGATTGTTCAGCGCGGCAGGCACGCGTCCCGATCCGGCCGTGTCGGTGCCGAGCGCGAAGCTCGCGACGCCGAGCGCGACCGCAAGCGACGACCCCGCGCTCGATCCGCCCGACGGATACCCGGGATGCACGCTGTTGCGGCACTTGCCATACGGCGAGCGCGTGCCGTTGAGACCGGTCGCGAACTGGTCGAGATTGGTCTTGCCGAGCGGAATCGCGCCGAGCGCGATCAACTGGCCGACGAGCGTCGCGGATTCATCGGGCGTGTAAGCGAACGCGGGACAGCCCGCCGTCGTTTCGATGCCCGCGAGGTCGATGTTGTCCTTGATCGCGAACGGAATGCCGTAGAGCGGCAAACTGTCCGGATCGTGGCCTTCGAGCCGATCGACGAAAGGCGCGATCTCTTCTTCCGTCAGCAGATGGATGAAGAGATTGAACTCGGGATTGAGCGCGGCGGCTTTGTCGCGCAACCGGGCGATGAGCTTGCGCGGCGTGAGCGAGCCTTCGCGATATTCGCGGCGCAGCGTGGAGAGACGCAGATCGAATGTCGACATGGTTTTCCGTTGGATAGATTCAGTGACGTTCGATGACCGCGATGCGCTGTCCCGCGCGCAGCGGAGAACCCGGCGCGACATGGATCGCGGCGACGGTGCCCGCGCACGGCGCGCAGACGGCAATCTCCATCTTCATCGACTCGATGACGAGCAGCACGTCGCCCGCCGCGACTTCATCGCCAGGGGCCGCTTTCACTTGCCACAGGCTGCCCGCGATCTCGCTGTCGATGGCGACTTCGCCAGTCTTGAGCGGTGCGAGTTCGGTGTCATCGACGAGTGGCGCATCCTGCGCGTCTTCCGATGCGCCCGCTTCGCGCCAGCGCTCGCGTTCGGCCTGAAACGCCGCTTGCTGACGCGTGCGGAACGCATCGATGCTCGACGCTTCGTCTGCGAGAAACGCCTGATAGTCCGGCAAGGACAGCTCCGTTTCCTCGATGCGCAGCGGATAGCGCCCGAGCGGAAAATCCGCGCGAATGCGCATGAGTTCGTCGGCGGACACTTCGTAGAAGCGGATCTGATCGAAGAAGCGCAGCAGATAGTGCTGGCCGCAGAAATCCGCGGTCTGCGCGTAGCGGTTCCACATCTGCAGCGTGCGTCCGACGAACTGATATCCGCCCGGACCTTCCATGCCGTACACGCACAGATACGCGCCGCCGATGCCGACCGAGTTCTCCGCCGTCCACGTTCGCGCCGGGTTGTACTTCGTCGTCACCAGACGATGACGCGGATCGAGCGGCGTCGCGACCGGCGCGCCGAGATACACGTCGCCGAGACCCATCACGAGATAGCTCGCATCGAAGACGATCTTTCTGACGGCATCGATGGAATCGAGATCGTTGATGCGCCGGATGAACTCCAGATTGCTCGGGCACCACGGCGCATCCTTGCGCACCGTCGTCATGTACTTGTCGATCGCGAGCCTGCACGCCGGATCGTCCCACGAAAGCGGCAGATGCACGATGCGCGACGGCACGCGCAGATCGCCTTGCAGCAGCACTTGCGCCCACGCTTCTTCGACGATCGCAAGCAGACGCGCGAGCGGCAAGTCGTCGGGCCGATAATGAATCTGCAGCGAGCGGATCCCCGGCGTCAGATCGACCACGCCGGGAAGCGCCTGCGATTCGAGCGACTGCATCAGCGCATGACCGCGAAAGCGCGATACGAGATCGAGTTCCGCCGGGCCGATTTCGAGCAGCAGATGCGTATCGCCGGACACGCGCGCGACGAGTCTTTCGCGGCCCGATCCGCTATCGAGCACGATGGGCGAGGTCAGCGCCGCACGTCGTTCGGTCACTTCGCCGCGTTCGATATCGAGCGATTCGATTTCACGACGCCGCCGCCGCGCGGCCTCACGCGCTTCGCCGATCTCGACGGGAAGGAAGCGCACCTTGTCGCCCGCCTTCAACTGGCCGATCTGCCACAAGTCCGCTTCGATGATCGTCACCGGACACACGAAACCGCCGAGGCTCGGGCCGTCGGGGCCGAGGATCACGGGCATGTCGCCGGTGAAGTCGATCGCGCCGACGGCATACGGATTGTCGTGAATATTCGACGGATGCAGGCCCGCCTCGCCGCCGTCCTCGCGCGCCCATTCGGGCTTCGGCCCGATCAGGCGCACGCCGGTACGGCTCGAATTGAAGTGCACTTCCCATTCGGTATCGAAGAAGCGTTCGATATACGCCGCGCTGAAATACTCGGGCGCGCCATGCGGACCATAGATGACGCGGATCGTGCGAACAGGTTCGAGGCGCAGCGCATCGCCGAGCGTCGCGCCTGCTTGCGCGTCGCCGAGCGGATAGACGTGCAGCACGTCGCCGGCGCGGATCGCGCGTCCGCCGTGTCCGCCGAACTGGCCGAGCGTGAACGTGCTGCGGCTGCCGAGATACGACGCGACATCGAAGCCGCCGCGCACGCACAGATAGGCACGCGCGCCCGCGCCGCGAATGGTGCCGAGCGCGAGCGTCGAGCCCGCCGCGACATGGATGCTGGTGTGCATCGGCTGCGCGATATCGTCGAGCGTGACGGGAATGTCAGCGCCCGTGATCGCGATCACCGCATCGGTATTGAAGCGCAGCGTCGGGCCGCTCATCGTCACTTCGAGCGCGGCGGCGTCGGCGGCGTTGCCGATGAGACGATTGCCGAGGCGCATCGAGCGGTCGTCCATCGGTCCCGACGGCGGAATGCCGACCGCCCAATAGCCGAGCCGGCCCGGATAGTCCTGCACCGTCGTCTGTGTGCCGCCGCTCGCGACGTCGATCGTGCTCGCGCGATACTTCAGCGCTTCGAGGCAGCGCGTCCACGGCTCGCCCGACGCGAACGGCGCGTCGCCGATGATCTGCCGCAGATAGTCGCGATTCGTCTCCACGCCGTAAAGCCGCGTGTTCGCGAGCGCCTCGTCGAGCGCGTGGCGCGCTTGGTCGCGCGTCGGCGACCACGCGATGATTTTCGCGAGCATCGGATCGAAGTAGGGCGGCACTTCGCATCCGGCTTCGATCCACGTATCGATGCGCAGCGCGCGGCCATCGGCTACGGGGAAGGCGACATCGGTCACGAGGCCGGGGCTCGGCTTGAAGTCGCGGCCCGGATCTTCCGCGTACAGGCGCGCCTGGATCGCGTGGCCGCGCGGCTTCAGGCCCGCCATCAGCGAGGAAAGCGGCGCGAGCGTTCCAGCGGCGAGTTCGATCATCCAGCGGACGAGATCGACGCCCCAGACCTGCTCGGTGACGCCGTGCTCGACCTGCAAACGCGTGTTCACTTCGAGGAAATAGAACCGTTCCGCCGCGCTGTCGTAGACGAATTCGACCGTGCCGGCCGACCGGTAATCGACGGCCTTCGCAAGACGGATCGCGGCATCGCACAGCGCAGCCGATACGCCTTCGGGCAACGATGGCGCGGGCGTTTCTTCGAGCACTTTCTGATTGCGCCGCTGCACCGAGCAGTCGCGCACGCCCAATGCGATGGCGTCGCCTTGGCCGTCGCCGAAGACCTGCACTTCGAGATGCCGCGCCCGCTCGATGTACTTCTCGAGGAACACGCCCGCGTCGCTGAAGTTGTTCTCGCCGAGACGGCGCACGGCGTCGAAATGCGCGCCGAGTTCGCCCGCGTTCCAGCACACGCGCATGCCGATGCCGCCGCCGCCCGCCGTGCTCTTCAGCATCACCGGATAGCCGATGCGCTCTGCCGCAGCGAGCGCGGACGGCAAGTCGTCGAGGAGGCCCGTGCCTTCGAGCATCGGCACGCCTTCCTTCGCGGCGATTTCGCGGGCGGTGTGCTTGAGGCCGAACGCGCGCAATTGCGCGGGCGTCGGTCCGATGAACGCGATGCCCGCCGCTTCGCACGCTTCGCCGAACGCCGCGTTCTCCGACAAAAAGCCGTAGCCGGGATGAATCGCCTGCACGCCTTCGGCACGCGCGATGTCGAGGATCTTCGCCGTGTCGAGATAGGTCGTCGCGGCGGGACCGTCGCCGAGCGAATGCGCAATCGAGGCTTCGCTTACATGGCGGCTAGCGCGATCCGCTTCGGCATACACGGCGATGCCGGTGACATCGAGCGCGCGCAAGGTTCTGAGAATGCGGCAGGCGATCGCCCCGCGATTCGCAATCAGGATCTTCTCGAACATGGAAAGGGAAGGGTCGTTCGGAGGCGGGCCGTCCCGCCGTGAGCATGGCGAGCCGCGGTCGTCCGCGGCCGCGATCGCTTCAGCGATAGCTTCGGTTCAGTTGTTCGCGCGTGGTCGTGCAGCAGCGTCCCGAGCGAACGAGCATGACGTGATAGATCCAGCTGCGAATGCGCTTCAGTTCCATATGATCAGCTCCGCGGGTGTCGGGTTATAGGCGTTACACGGATTGTTCAGTTGCGGACAGTTGGAGATCAGCACGATGACGTCCATCTCCGCGCGCAGCTCGACATACTTGCCCGGCGCCGAGATGCCGTCTTCGAAGGTCAGGCCGCCTTCGGCCGTCACCGGCACGTTCATGAAGAAGTTGACGTTCGCGCCGATATCGCGCTTCGCGAGCCGTCCGTCGTGCGCGCATGCACGCAGGAAGTTGTCGCGGCAGCTATGCATGTAGCGCTTTTCCAGCGCATAACGCACCGTGTTGCTCTCTTGCGCACATGCGCCGCCGAGCGTGTCGTGACGGCCGCAGGTATCGGCGACGATCGTCAGCATCGGATTGCCGAGATTCGAATACAGCACCGAGCCGGACGTCAGATAGAGGCTCTGCTGCCGACGCAACGTGCGTTGCGGATCGAAGCGTTCGCGCGGATCGTGAAGGCTGTAGAAGAGCGTATCGACGGCCTGATTGCCCTCCAGATCGACGATGCGCAGCGTCTGCCCCGCTTTCACTTCATGCAGCCACGGTTCGCCCGCGGCGAGCGTTTCGCGATACACCGCGCTTTCTGGATGTTTTTCACTGACGGTAAGCGCTTGGGTCATGTTGCTCATCTCTCAGGTTCGCTCAAAGGAAAAAGCGTTCGGTATTGATGAAGCCGCGCACGTTCTCTTCGCATGCGGTACGGCAGATTTCCGCGACTTCCGGATGCGATTCCTTCAGTTCCAGCTTGACGGGCTTCGGCGAGTATTCGGGATGCGGGTCGAGCGGATGCTGGATCGCGGTCAGCACGACGAGGGTGTTCATCGGCGCATACAGTTCGACGTAATCGCCCGCTTTTGAATTGCCGGGCACGAAGGCGAGCGCGCCATCGCTCGTCACGTCGATGCGGCTGAAGAGATTGAGCGTCATCAGCAGGTCGGAAACGTCGAGGCCCCACTTGCTCATCTCGACGAGCAGGTTGTCGGTGCCATTGCGATAGAAGCCGTTGCGCAACTCCTGATAGCGGCCCGCGCCGTATCGTTCGAACACTTCCTGCGCATTCGATACCCCGCCGATGCTGTCGTGCCAGCCGCATGTATCCGCGACGATGGCGGCCAGGACGCGCCCCATGTCGGAATAGAGGCAATGGCCCGTGGTGAGCTTCGCGGTGTGCTGGCACTTCAGCGAATCCGGCAGATTGAGCCGCTCGCTCTTTTCGGCCGCGTTGACCATCATCACGCTGACGTTCGCGCCGCCGCGAATATCGGTGATGCAGAGCGACTGTCCGCGCTTGACGATCAGCGATGCATGACCGCCACCGGGGACCGTTTCTTCGAGTAACACTGTCATGGCGTAGAGCTTCCTTTAGTCGGAGACGAGTTCGATGCTGGATGCGCCCTGCACCGCGGCCTGCGCCATATGCACCGCCGATGCCGAGGCGCGCGTGCGGTCGAGCGGAATGTCGTAGGTGATGCGCGCGCCGTACGCGCCGGGCGCTTGCGGATCGACGCGCACCTTGTCGAAGACGAGCACGCGGCTGCCGAGCGTGAAGCCTTCCTTGAGGTCGTGCGTGACCATGAAAATCGTGAGCTTCGATTCGCGCCACAACTCCGACAACAGCACATGCATGTCCTTGCGGATGCCGGGATCGAGCGCGCCGAAGGGTTCGTCGAGCAGCAGCACGCGCGGCTTCATCATCAGCGCCTGCGCGATGGCGAGCCGTTGCTGCATGCCGCCCGAAAGTTGCTGCGGATACTTGTCGAGCGCCGCGCCAAGACCCACGCGTTCGAGCATCGCGGCGGCTTCGTCGCGTGCGGCGCGTCGTTGTGCGCCGAAGAGCCGTCCCGTGAATTTCCCGCGCGGCAGTTCGAGACCGAGCATCACGTTGCGCAGCACGCTCAGATGATCGAAGACCGAGTAGCGCTGAAACACGACGCCGCGATGCGCGTCCGGTTCGGCGGGAAGCGGTTCGCCGTCGAGCAGAATCGCGCCGCGCGTCGCCCGTTCCTGTCCGAGCAGCAGGCGCAGAAACGTGGACTTGCCGCAGCCGGACGCGCCGACCATCGAACAGAATTCGCCTTCCTTCACGGTGAGATTCAGCCGTTCCAGCACGACCTGATCGCCGTAGTTTTTCCATACGTTGCGAACGACGATCATCGCGCGCCTCCGCCGTACCACGGAAAGCACCACTGCGTGAGTCGACGCAGCAGTTCGTCGGTGAGCCACGCGAGCAGCGTGATCCACGCGACGTAGGGAAGAATGAGATCCATCGACAGATAGCGCCGCACGAGAAAGATGCGATAGCCAAGCCCGTCGGTCGATGCGATCGCTTCCGCTGCAATGAGAAAGAGCCATGCGGCGCCGAGCGAAAGCCGGATCGCGACGAGCAGACGCGGCAGAAGCTGCGGCAGCACGAGCCGCAGAACAAGCGTCCAACTGTTCGCGCCGAGCGTCTGCGCCTTGATCCACATCTCGGCCGGGATTTCGGCGGCGCGCGCGTGCAGATCGCGAATGATCATCGGCGTGATGCCGATGACGATCAGCACGACCTTCGACAGTTCGTCGAGACCGAAGACGATGAAGAGAATCGGCAGCACGGCGAGCGGCGGCACCATCGATATGACGGTGATGAACGGCGAAAGCGTCGCGCTTGCGAGCGGAAACGATCCCGTCGCGATGGCCGCAACGAGCGCGATCGCCGCGCTCACGACGAGCCCGATGCCGAGCCTTCGCAAGCTCGACGCGGTATCGGTCCAGAGCAGATACTCGCCGGTGCGTTTGTCTTCGGTGAAGGCGGCCGACTTCATCGCATCGCTCATCTGCGTCGCGCTCGGCAACAGCTTGTCGTCGGGATTGTCGGCGAGCCGCATCGAAGAGCCGGTGAAATACACCGCGAGCAGCACGACGAACGGCAGCAGTAACAGCATCAGCGCGCCGGTCCTGCTCGGATGTCGATTGATGAGTCGCATGTTGGCCGCCATGTAGTAGAACCTGAAGCGCTCAGAGCTTGCCGGCCGCCGCCATCTCGACGTAGGCCGGATCGAAGCGCAGCTTCACGTTGTTCTTGTTGCCGACGACGACGCCCTTGTCGAACGCCATGCCGACGGCATCCGCGCTCTTCGCGTCTTGCCCCAGCAGGCCGTGATCGAACGAAAACTTGGCGACGCGCGTCATGATCTTCGGCATGTCGGGGCTGGTCACGAATTCGAGCGCGGCCTTCGGCGTGTAGAAGAGGGCGGTGGTCGAGAGCTGGCCTTTGAAGTTGGCGAGATCGGTGCCGGACGCCTTGGCCATCGAAGTCAGCGCGCTCGTGGTTTCGGGGGAATCGCCGTGCATCAGCGCGACCATCTCGAACCATGCGCCGGTCAATGCCTTGCCGAGCGCCGGGTTGTCCTTCAGCGTCTTCGTATTGACGACCATCATGTCCATGATCTCGCCGGGAATCTTGCTGGAGTCGAAGACTTCGGTGACGTTCGGCTGCGCCTTCAAATCGGCGAGCATCGGATTCCATGTGACCGTGTTATGCACGGTGGGCGTGGCGAATGCGCCGGAGATATCGGCGTCGGACGTGTTGACGACCTTGAGGTCGCGCTCGCTCATGTGCGCGCTTTCGAGTGCGCGTGCGAGCAGATAATGCGAGACCGAGAACTGGACGAGGTTGATCTGCTGGCCTTTGAGATCGGCGATCTGCTTGCCCTTGCCCTTCATGAGCACGCCGTCGTTGCCGTTCGAGTAATCGCTGACGATCAGCGCCGTCGAGTCCACGCCGCCCGAAGCCGGGATCGTGAGCGCGTCCATGTTGGTCATCGCGCAGCCGTCGAACTTGCCGGCCGTGTATTGATTGATGGACTCGACGTAGTCGTTCAGCTGGACGACATCGATGTTGATGCCGTACTTCTTCGCCCACTTGGAGACGATGCCCTGCGTCTTGGCCTGGCCCCACGGCATCCAGCCCGCGTAGATAGTCCAGCAGACCTTGAAGTCGTTGCGCGGCGCGGCGGATGCGGCGCTGGACGCGAAAGCGGCGACGGAGAGTGCGGCGATGCCAAGAAAGCGAGCGAGCTTGCGCATGAGGTTGACCTCGAAGGAGACGGTTGGCGACGGCAAGGGAGCAGCGCGACTCATCGCGTTCTCTCCCGGGCTTTTATCCCGCCGTGTAACCTCGCCTGAGGTCGACAGCTCTCGGACCAGCATCCGCGTGAAGCAGACCGGAACCCTAGCCGTCCATTTCCAGATTGTTCGATGAACCGGATGATGCGCCGGCTCCTTGCCATCCCCTCTAAGCGGGAATCGTGCCAACGGTTTTTATGGCTGCTGGCGGCGTTGCGCAGGTTCGGACGGAGCGCATTGCCCATCCGCGGTGAAAGCGGCGCACGTTTGATGTATCGGCTGCACCAACATCGGGCGTCGTCCCTGGTTGCCAGCAAACGTTTCCTTGGGTAGACGCGCGAAAACATCGGCGCAACGCTTTTAGCCGATGCGTCGTTGCTTGCGATTTTCTTGGCATGAATGTGGCGCGGACAACATAGCCATTACCGGTTATTACGGAGAATCCGTCTCGTCGTACAAATAAAAACGAAGCGTTTAAAACAGACCGTCTGAAAGCAGCACCATAGCGGCCAAAGACATACGGGGAAGTCATGCAGCGTGAGAAGAACAACGCGCCTGTCAAAGGGCGGGTCATCGCAGTGTGCATCGGGGTTTCGATCGTCGCGATCAATGCGAATGCGCAGGATGCGGAAACGCAGCCGGCCGCGCACGTGAACACGGCGTCTCAGGCTCAACCGCTCATCTCGCTGCCCAGCACGCCGACGCCCGGTCCGGTCGGCAACACCGGCGCATTGCCGGCCGCCAATGGCGCGCCTCTCACGCCGCGCGGCACGGTGAATGCCGCATCGTCGCTCGACAAGAGCGCCACCCTCGCCGGCACGGCACGCTCGCGCACCGTCGATATCGAAGGCAAGCAAGCGCTCGACGATACGCTCGGCGGCGTGGTCACGACCGACACGGTGACGCTCGCGGGGCAGGACTTCTACACCTGGTTCGCGCAGGCTTGGGGCGCCATCCCGCTGTCCGAGCGCTACATCGTTTCGGTGCACGAGCGGCCGTCGCCGCGCTACGGCAGTCTCGTGTGGGTGGAGTACGGCCAGCGTCGCGTGTTCCAGGCGTTCCTGCCGATTGCGCGCTCGAACGTGAAGCCGATTGCCGAAGGCGCGGCGCAGATCGCCTTTCAGAACGTGATGCAGGCGGACCTGACCCGTCTGCTGTTCCGCGACGCCGACATGGCGATGGACGAACTATAAAAAAATCGCATCATAAGAAAATCGATGCAGTAAGGCCAAAAAATACGGGGAAACCGCAATGAAAACGAATGCGCTCTTGAAACGCGCGTTGCTCGCTTGCGCGCTTGCGATGCCGGTTATCGCCGCGCAAGCCACATCGCTTGTGTATGAACCGGTGAATCCGAACTTCGGCGGCAATCCGCTGAACGGGACGAATCTGCTCAACGAGGCGAACGCGCAGAACAAGTACAAGGATCCGTCGACGGAGAACCTCGGTACGAGCAGCCAGTCCACGCTCGACCAGTTCAACACGCAATTGCAGCAGGCGATTCTGTCGCGCGTCGCGTCGTCGATATCGAGCTCGATCGTCGGCACGGACGGCACGCTGCATCCCGGCACGATCAACACGGGCAACTTCTCGATTGCGATCACGCAAGTTACCGGCGGCAATCTGCAAGTGACGACGACCGACAAGACCACGGGTGCCTCGACGACCTTCGTCGTCGGCAACGGACAGTAACGCGAGCGCGCATACGACATGAACAAAGAAGCTATCACGACACTGGCGACGCGCGCGGCACTGGGCGCCACGCTCCTTGCAACGATGCTGTTGACCGGCTGCGTCACGACGCCGATGCCTTCGGCGGGCAACGCGACGCTCACGCCGCCGACGCGCGTGACGCGCGACCTCACGCACCTGCCGCCGCCGAAAGGGCGCATCGTCGCGGCCGTGTACGGTTTTCGCGATCTGACGGGCCAGTACAAGCCGTCGCCGGACAGCTCGTTCTCGTCGCAGGTGACGCAGGGCGGCGCTTCGTTTCTCGTGAAGGCGATGCGCGATTCCGGCTGGTTCACGCCCGTCGAGCGCGAAAACCTTCAGGACCTCCTGACCGAACGCAAGATCATGCGCGCGCTGGAAACGCCGGACGACAAAAAGAACGCGATACCGCAGATCGGCGCGCTCGCACCGGCGAGCATCGTGCTGGAAGGCGGCATCGTCGGTTACGACACGAACATTCGCACGGGCGGCGCGGGCATCGCGTATCTGGGTATTTCGGCATCCCAACAATATCGCGTGGATCAAGTGACGGTGAACCTGCGCGCCGTGGATATCCGCAACGGCACGATACTCAACAGCGTGTCGACGACCAAGACCATCTATTCGATTCAGGTCGATACCGGCGTGTATCGCTTCATCGGCTTCAAGGATCTGTTGCAGGCCGAAGCCGGCATGACGCGCAACGAGCCGCAGCAGCTGTGCGTGAACGAAGCGATCGAATCGGCGCTCGTGCATCTGATCGTGCAAGGCGTCGCGAACCAGTCGTGGGCGCTCAAGGACACGAAGGACTGGTACGACCCGACGATGCAGCGATATCTGCAGGAAAACCAGGGCTACGCGCAGACGATGGAAGACGTGAACCCGTCGTATAGCCCGGTGAGAATCGATCCGCCGAAGACCATCGGCAGTTAATCAGTCTCAGCGAAGGAGATCAGCATGAAAGCATCGCGTGCGCCAATGCGCGCATCGAAGGTCGCTGTGTGCGCGGCGCTCGGCGCGGTCGTCTCGCTCGCGGTGTATGCGGCGGACCTGTCGTCGGTCTCGGATTTCGGTCCGCCGGAACCGGGGTTCGGCGGCGCGACGCAAGTCGCTCGCGTGTCGCAACACGGCCAGGGTAATCGTCTCGACGCGATTCAGGCCGGACATAACGGCTTGATGGCCAATCAGATCGGCATCGCGAACGCGGCGGCGACGGCGCAGGCCGGCAACGACAACTGGACCGTGCTTCAGCAAAGCGGCGCCGCCAATCTTTACGCCGGATATCAGTCGGGTCAGTACAACCGGTCGATCGCGATGCAGAACGGCAGCGGTAACGAAGCAACGGTCACGCAGGTCGGGAATTCGATGTCGTCGTCGGTGACGCAGCTTGGCAACAACAACGAGATTTCGATCTTGCAGAGCAGGAACGGTTCAGGATTATCGGTTACGCAGACGGGCGGCGCCCGGGCTGCGGTTCTGATGAAGTAGGCAGGCGAGGAGACCACGCAGTACAGGTAGGTGTGTGAGTGTGCAGGGCCGGGCGTCAGCGGGGGTTGACGTCCGTTAGGGTTACGAATCTACGTGCATAAAACATCAAGTCAACGAGGCATAAAAATGAAAGTGAAGGCAATCATCATCGCTATGGGTCTGGCAGCATTGGCATCGACGTCGGCTTTTGCAGCGTCGGTCGGCGAAGGCGCGATCGTCGAGCAGTATGGCAACGGCAACACTGCTGGCGTGACGCAGACGGCGTCCAGCCATGACCGCGTGAAGGTCCAGCAGAACGGCGACGGTTCGAGCGCGACCGTTACTTCGAGCAACGGCGGCGCCAACGTGACCGACATCCAGCAAAACGCGGCACGCGTTTCGGGCGAATCGAAGCTGAGCGCGACGCTCACGCAGCAGCAGGCGATCGGTGAAAAGACCACCATCAAGCAATCGGGCAGCAACAGCACGGTGAACGTGACGCAGACGGCTTCGTCGTACGACAAGGACACGGTCACGCAATTCGGCAAGAACGACTCGGCGACCATCAATCGCACCGGCTCGAGCTGGAACACGGTCAACATCGATCAAGGCACCGGCAAGACGGCAGGCGTGAGCGACGGCGCAAAAGCGACGGTCACGCAGACGACCACGATCGGCAACCGCGTCGGCATCCTGCAAGGCAACAAGAACGGCATCGCGACCGTGACGCAGACGAATGGCGGCTACAACTCGGCTCGCATCGATCAGATCGGCGATCATAACGACGGCAAGATCGAGCAGGTTTCGGAAATCGGCGACAACGTGTCGATCAGGCAGGCCGACTTCGCCCGCGCGCAAGTGCATTCGGAAAACGGCGGCGGCAACACGACCACCATCGACCAGAGCGGCGCAGGCGCACCGCACTATGCGCAGGTGACGCAAGGCAACGCGACCAACGAAACGACGACGATCCTGCAAACCGGCTCGGCCTACAACACGGCATACGTCGATCAGTATCGCGAAGCCAACGATCACACGTATGTCGTTCAGGCGGGCGATCGCAACACGGCGGCCGTTCATCAGACGGATGGCGGCAGCAACCTGGCAGCCGCGGTGCAGGTCGGTTCGAACAACAACATGGATCTGACGCAACAAGGCGCGTTCGAATCGACGCTGCTGGCCGGTCAGGGCGGCGGCTTCAACGAAGCGAAGGGCAAGCAGTCGGGCTCGCACGAAGACATGACGCTGACGCAAGTCGGCTACTTCAACTCCGCGGATGCTTCGCAAACCGGTGCGTATAACACGGCTTCGATCGTCCAGATCGGCAACGCCAACTACGGCTCGGTGACTCAGAGCGGTATCGGCAATGCGGCTGCGATCATGCAGGGCGGTTCGTTCAACAAGGCTGTCGTCGTTCAGAAGTAAGGAACGCGGCGCAACGAATGGCGGTATGGCGGGCGGCGAGCGGTTCGAAAGTACCGCTCGCCGCTGTTTCATTCACGCGATGTCGCGAATTGGCCGATCGGTGCCATCGGCCGTACACGAGCCCAAAATTCTAGCCCGGCAATTCACGAGGAAGCTGACTGTATTCCGCCTGTTTCGATCTCGGCACCACTGACTTTTTGTCGAGTAATCATGTCACTCATCCGAGGCGACAATAGATGCGTCGGCACTTGTGCGCCACGCAGGCGCTCGCCCGTTTCGCAGTCGAGACGCATCAGCGTCACAGCACAATCGCAAGGGGTCAAACGATGCTCACCTGCTTCGCAGTAAGCCATACCGATGACGACCAGCTCGTTCAATCCGCCGAGCATGAGATTCTTCAGGCGATTGCCGACGAAGCCGAAGTAAGTTTCGAGCCGGGCTTTGCGGGCAAGAGCTACCTGGACGTTCCGACCAATGCCGACGCACGCGAGGCAATGACTGCACGCCTGGAACAGAACGATATGTCCTTCAGCGTGGTTACGCGCATCGCTTATTAGGCGTGGATCACGAAGCGGGATGCGATCGCGGACATGCCGTCGACGCGCTGAACGTTCGTCTTGCGATGTGGCCCAGCACGCGCTCACGTGCGCAACGACCTCAACCCCGCACGCACTTCCCCGGCGAACAGGTCCGGCTGTTCCCACGCCGCGAAGTGTCCGCCCTTGTCGAGCCGGTTGTACCAGATGAGGTTGTGATAAGCGCGCTCCGTCCAGCTTCGCGGCGCCTGATAGTTCTCGCGCGGGAACACGCTCACGGCCGCGGGAACCGATACGTCGGCGGCCGCAAGGAAGTTGAAGTGCGATTCCCAGTAGAAGCGCGCGGACGAGACACCCGTGTTCGTCAGCCAGTAGAGCGTGATGTCGTCGAGAATGTCGTCTCGCGTCATCGCCCCTGATGATTCGCCGTTGACGTCGCGCCCGAATACCGCCGAAGTCAGCGCCGCCGCAGGCTGCACGTAGCCGTCGCCATGATCGAGCAGCCATGCGGCAAGACCTGTCGGCGAATCCGCGATGCCGTAGAGCGTTTGCGGGCGCGTGCCCATTTCCAGCGCGTACGCCCGGCGTTTTCTTGCGGCCCTGGCAAGCTGCTCGTACGCGTGCTTTTCTTCATCGTTGAGGCCCGCAGGTGGCGGATCGCCTGCCTGCAGCGCTTTGGCGATATCGGCGGGAACGGTCGCCGGGAAGTTGACGTGAAGGCCGAGCAACTCGGGCGGCGCCTGCTTGCCCATCACGTTGGCGACCACGCCGCCGAGGTCGCCGCCTTGCGCCGCGAACTTGTCGTATCCGAGCCGCTTCATGAGCGTGACCCACGCGCGTGCGGTGCGCTCGGGTCCCCAGCCGGTCGCCGTCGGCTTGCCCGAGAAGCCATAGCCCGGCAGCGACGGGATCACCAGATGAAACGCATCCGACGCACTCGCGCCGTGTGCCGTGGGATTGGTCAGCGGATCGATGATCTTGAATTGCTCGATCACCGATCCGGGCCATCCGTGCGTGACGATGAGCGGCATCGCGTTCTCGTGCTTCGAGCGAACGTGGATGAAGTGGATGTCCAGCCCGTCGATCTCGGTGATGAAATTCGGATAGCCGTTCAGTTTCGCCTCGCACTTGCGCCAGTCGTAGTCCGTGGACCAGTGGCGCGCGAGTTCCTGGATCATCGCGAGCGGCACGCCTTGCGATTCGTCGGAAACGGTCTCGCGCTCGGGCCAGCGCGTTGCCTTGATGCGGCGGCGCAGATCGGTGAGTTGCGCTTCGGGAACATGCACGCGAAGCGGACGAATCGCTTCCTTGTCGATATTCGCGGTCTTCGCGACTGAGACGATCGATGAGTTCGGTTCAGCAAACGCAAGCTTGTTCAGCGATGCCGCTGCGATACCGACCGCCGCAACCTCGACGAAGCGGCGGCGCGACGGCGACTTGGGAAGCGTCTTGTTATATGACATGAGAACTCCTGATGAAGGCGAAGCTATTTCGGCGGCCGACTCCGTCACGCGTACTGCGCTTCGAACACGATCGTTCGGCTCGGATCGCGTTGCATACGTAATACGGCGGATCCCGCTGCTGGCGCTGCTCACTGCTGCGCGATGGACGTATTGAAGCGCGCCGACGTATCCCGTGCGTGTCGAAATCGAGGCGTTGTGTAATCGCGCGTATCCGCCGCCGCCGCCGATACGTTGCGATACAAGTTGCGGCAGTCGTCGACTTGGTTGAGCGTGTCAGCTCTCCGGGTCGTACCCGAACTCGCGGAGTTCCTGCGCACAGCGGCAGGCTTCGGCGATGTCAGCGGCCCATTGGACGGCCGCTTCGCGCGATGGAAGTTCCAGCACACAGAAGCCGCCGTCGAACTCTTTCGTCTGCGGATACGTCCCGTTCGTGACGGTGCCGTCGGCGGCGACCATCAGCGGCGTCACGTTCCCATTGATACCGCCGCCGAACACATAGACGCCCGCTTCCTTCGCCTCTCTGATGACCGCGCGTGCCGCTTCGCCGACCGCGTCGATGTCTTCATCGGAGACGTTCATCGCCGATGCAGGGAAGGAGATTAGGTACTTCGTCATCGTTCGATCCTCCGGGTGTGAGTCGGCCTCCCGCGTCGAAAGGCCACTGGAACGGCGCGAAAAAAGAATAAAAATCGCATCGAAAGATTACTAGGCTTTCAATCGGGCCGAGCGAACGCGTCTTACCTAAGGTGCCGATAAAAACGCGCGCTGCAAGGTAAGCGGACGATCTTCGCAATGCGGCCCTCAAAAAACCGTTGCGCCCATTCTGACCAAGAACGCGAATCATGGGCGCCGTATCACGGCGCGTCCCTTCGATCGAGGCTGTATTTCTTCGGCATCCCGATCACTGCGAGCTGACCTGATGGCGCGCAGACGACGAGCGTGTTCAACACGCGCTTCCTGAAGACCCCTTACTCAATGGCCTTCCAGGAAATCCCTATCTCTTCAAAGGAGGTTGAAATGGCCGGTGATATCAACATTCGTGAACGTGTCGTGATCTTGCCCGAGACAGGCGCATTCGCCGAGGCGCGGCGTCATCCCGAATCCACATCGAGCCGCCGTGTCGTGCATGTCTACGGTTCGCGCGTGATCGTGATGGAGGAATCGGCGGAACCCGCCGCAAAGGCGCTGGCGTACGAATCGCTGCAGGCATCCGCGATGGTGGTCGACTCGCTGTCGGCGACGGAGCAGTTGGGCTACAACGCGTTCGCCTTGCGCGAATCGAGCGCGTATCGGACCGCGAAGTCATCGCGTCCGCGCGAGGGCGAGTCGTGGGATTCCAGCGAGGAAATGCAGTATTCGTGTACGCCGCCCGAAGACTCCAGGGAGCGCGCCGAAAGGGCGATGGCGCAGGCGGGCGCGCCGACGAGCCAGCGTCTGACCGGCTCGGTCGCGGTGGGAATCGTGATCGTGGAAGGACCGAACGACAATCTCAAGTTTTCGCAGGACGAGCGTACGAAGGTCGTCGCCGAAGTGCAGAACGGACTGAGCTGGCTGGCGACGCAAAACCCGGAAGGCTTGACCTTCAAGTACGACATCAAGATCGTCGCGGTGGAGGTGCAGCCCGGCGCGGACACGCTGACTTTCGATGAAAAAGAGACGCTGTGGCGCGATCCCGCGATGACGCAGCTCGGCTACGGCACGGGCATGGGCGCGGTGACGGCGTACATCGAAAAGCTGCGCACCGATCTCGGCACCGACTGGACGTATTGCGGCTTCTTCACCAAGTATCCGCTCGGGCATTTTGCTTATGCGTCGATCGGCGGCCCGCGTCTCGTGATGAACTACGACAACGATGGATGGGGCCCCGACAACATCGACCGCGTATTCGCGCACGAAAGCGGGCACATTTTCGGCGCGCCGGACGAATACGCGGCGAGCGGCTGCAACTGCGGCGGATCGTGGGGCGTGTACTTCAAACCGAACGCCAACTGCGCGAATTGCGCGCCAGGGGGCGGCGTCGATTGTCTGATGAAGGGCAACACCTGGAACATGTGCGTGCACACGCCGTTCCATCTCGGCTTTCCGCTCGTTACACAGACCTACACCGGCGTATGGCGGCAGGGCAACGACGCGCACTATCTGTGGGTCAACGCATCGTGGAACAGTTTCGTCGCGAAATGGCAGCAACTCGCGGAGCAGAATCTGCGTCTCGCCGATCTCAAGATCACGCGCGAGAACGGTTCCGAGCGATTCCACGGCGTCTGGCGCGAGGGCACGGGCGGCTATTACCTTTGGGTCAACGCGAATCAGGCGGACTTCATCACCAAATGGCAGGAGCTGGGCGCCCAGGGGTTGAGGCTCGTCGATCTCGAAGTGCAGAACGTCAACGGCACGCTGCTGTATTCGGGCGTCTGGCTGCCCGGCGACGATGGCTACTATCTCTGGATCAACGCCGACTGGAACAGCTTTGTCGCGAAGTGGCAGCAGCTCGCGGATCAGAACCTTCGTCTCATCGATCTCAAGATCGTCGATGTGGGCAACGAGCAGCGCTTCTTCGGCGTGTGGCGGCAGGGCACGGGCGGTCATTATCTCTGGGTCAATGCGGACTGGAACAACTTCGTCGCGAAGTGGCAGGAGCTCGCCCAGCAGAATCTGCGTCTCGTCGATATCGAGATCACGCAGTCCGCGCAAGGTCAGCGCTTCTCGGGCGTCTGGCTGCCCGGCGCGGATGCGTACTACCTGTGGTCCGGCGCCGACTGGCAGCACTTCGTCGCGAAATGGGAAGAGGTATCGGCGCAAGGCATGCGGCTCGTCGATCTCGACGTAGTGCCGGGCTCCGGCGCGCAGAGTCCGACGCCATCATCGGTCGCGGCTTCTTACGGCGGCATGGCGAGCGCATCGGCATCGGCGTTCGATTCTTACGAGGATGGCAAGGGCGGTCCCGGCGCAGCCACGCTGGCAGGGGAAGCGGGCTATGGAATGGGGAGCGTGAACGGCGAGGGCACGGCGGTATCGGCCCCGGATTCGGGCAGGCTCGCGGGCGTCGGCGGCGGTTCGTCGAACGGCGGCGGCCTCGCGTCGACTTCGACCGCGACCCGCACCCCTACCGCCGGCGGCGGCAACGCGTTCGGCGGCGGATACTTCGGCGGCAGTCCGCAACCCGGCGATGCGCCCGCGCCGCAACCGGAACTCACGATGGAAGCACTCGGAGGCGGATCGGTTTCCTGAGCGCGATGGGCTAGGGGTCCACGCGGCCGATGCGTCACCGCTTCGGATCGGGCGGTTGCATCGGCGGCGTGTCCCAGTCGAGCTGATCGCCACGGCGCGTCTTGACCTGGCCGAGCCGCGACATCCATGCATCGACGAAAAGCGCTTCGGTATCGTCGAGCCCGTTCGACTGCTTCACCGACGATTCCGCGTGCGTCAGCACGCTGGCGACGCCGTGCATCGACGCGATGCGTGGAACGGCCGAAGCATCCGCGGTGCTCACGTATACGCGGTTCGAGATGGATTGCGTCGGCGGGGCGGCGCGCATGACGGCATCGCGCTCGGCGGCCGATATGGATAACTGGAGAATGACGAGGACTTCGACCATGACACGTTGCTCCCGCGCGCGATGCGCGTAGCCAAGTGTAGGGCGGGCCGCATCCGGTCGCAACGCAGCGGCATGGATACTCGCGATGCTGCCCGACGAACTTATGGGCTCGTGATGGCGGATTTTGTCCGCAAAGATGACGCGTAATGCTCTTTCCTGCGCGGTTGGGGGGCATTATGATGATTGCACGTTCAATCATCGAGGCCAAAAATGACCGCTGACCAACGCCGTTCCGCTCTCGTCATCATCGACGTTCAGGAATCGTTTCGCCACATGCCCGACTGGTCCGACACGGATCTGCCGGCTTTCAAGGAAGCCGTACTGCGCCTCGACCGCGGCGCGCGCGAAGCCGGCGTTCCGGTGGTTCATATCTTCCATGTCGGCAAGGCCGGACCGTTCAAGAAGGAATCGGGCTTCGTGAAGCCGCTGGACTGGTTGCCCGCTTCGCCCGATGCCGTCTTCGAGAAACACACGCACAACGCGTTCACCGATACCGGCCTGGACCTGTGGCTGCGCCGGCGCCAGATCCATCATCTGGTGATCGCGGGCATCCGCACCGAACAGTGCTGCGAGACGACGACGCGAGTCGCCTCGGACATCGGCTATACCGTCGACTACGTGACCGAGGCTACCCTCACGTTTCCGATGACTCACGCCATCAGCGGCCGCGTCTACTCGACGTCCGAGATCAAGGCGCATACGGAACTCGTGCTGCAGGGACGCTTCGCGCGCATCGCCACAACCGACGACGCGCTCGCTGCGTGGCGCACGGCAAAAGCCGCATGATTCCGCCGATATCCGTATGGTTCGTGCTGACGCCGCCCGTGCTGATGCTCGACTATGCCGGCCCGGCCGAGGCGATGCGAATGGCGGCCGAAGCCGGCGGGCCTTTCGCGCTGCATCACTGCGGCCCGCTCGAGCGCGCGGCGACGTCGCTCGGCACTTTCATCGACGGTATCGAACCGTTGCCCGACAGGCTGCCGCGGAACAGTCTCGTCATGGTCGTCGGCAGCACGGAGTCGCCGGAGCCGGGCACGAACGCGCCGTTCGATACGGTCGCGCAGTGGCTTCGATGCGCCCCGGCCGAAGACACGCGCATCGCCAGCATCTGTTCCGGCGCGCTCCTGCTTGCGCGCGCGGGGCTGCTTGCGGGACGGCGCTGCACCACGCACTTCGGACTGGTCGATGAACTCGCGCGCGCGGAACCGACCGCGCGCGTGCAATACGACTGCCTGTTCGTCGATGACGGCGACGTGCTGACGAGCGCCGGAATCACCGCGGGTATCGACCTGTCGCTGTATCTGATCGAGCACTATGCGGGAGCCGAGCGCGCCGCCGATATCGCACGCCGTCAGGTGGTCTATCAGCGCCGTGCAGGCGACGACGTGCAGCTTTCGCCGTGGCTTGCGCATCGGAATCACATGCATCCGGCGGTGCATCGCGCGCAGGATGCCATCGCGCAAAACCCTGCGCGCGACTGGAGCGTCGCCGAACTCGCGCGTGCCGCGCATGTGAGCCAGCGGCATCTGAGCCGCCTGTTTGCGGAGCACGCGGGCGTCACCGTACTGGAGTATCAGCAGAGTCTGCGGGTGGCGAGCGCGCAGCGCTTGCTCGCGCAGTCGGACTACAACATCGAGCGCGTGGCGGAGGAATCCGGTTTCGCATCCGTCCGGGATTTCCGGCGAGTGTGGCGGCGGTATCACGACGTGTCGCCCGCGCGGTTTCGCAGCGGTTCGGAGCTCGAATCTTCTGTCGACTGAACGCATCGGAACCCGCCGCCGGGCATATCTCGCCGCTTCCCGTCTGCCGTTTTGCCGCCGTCCACAGTCGGAATCTGGCAAGCATGGAGCCGGGGCTGCACCTCGACTATCGCGTCGTCTACCGCAGGGGCCGCCCCGGCATCGCGTTTCACGATGGTGCCTTGCCGAAATAGCACGTACAACGCAGTGCGTCTGGCGCATGATGCTCTCACAACACCGACCCGCCGAGCGTACGCAAGCGTTCGCAAACGGCGCATTCACGGAGTGAGACGAAGCGATGCAACTCGAACAAGGAGCGGGTCGCCCGCGCACGCTTTACGACAAGATCTGGGACCGTCACCGGGTCATGTCGCGTGACGACGGACAGGATCTGTTGTTCATCGACCGCCATTTCATTCACGACGTCACCGCGCAGTCCTTCGATCTGTTGCGTCAGCGCGGCCTGACGCCACGCTCCCCCGAGCGCATCTTCGGCACGGCGGATCACTACGTTTCCAGCGTCGCAAACGACCTGTCCGCGGTGGCCGACCCGGAGCGGCGCGGCATGATTCAGGCGCTTCAGCGCGACGCCGCCGAGTCTCGGATCACGCTGTTCGACATGGACGATTCCCGTCGCGGCATCGTGCACGTGGTCGGGCCCGAGCAAGGGTTGAGCTTGCCCGGCATGACCGTCGTCTGCGCCGACAGCCACACATCGACACATGGGGCGATGGGCGCGCTTGCTTTCGGAATCGGCGCGACCGAGGTGGCTCACGTGCTCGCCACGCAATGCCTGTGGCAACGCAAGTCGGGCAACATGCGCGTCACACTCGATGGCAGGCCGGGCACGGGCGTCACCGCCAAGGACCTGATTCTCGCCGTGATCGCCCGGATCGGCGTGGCCGGCGCCGTGGGCCACGTCATCGAGTACGCGGGCTCCGCGATCTCCGGCCTGTCGATGGAAGGCCGGCTGACGCTCTGCAACATGACCATCGAAGCTGGCGGACGAGCAGGCATGATCGCACCGGACGAAACCACGTTCGCGTACATCGCGGGGCGTCCCTACGCACCCGATGGCGATGCGTGGGACCGCGCGATGTCGCAATGGCGCGACTTGTTCACCGATCCGGGCGCGCCCTTCGATCGGGAAATACACATCGACGTCTCCGACATCGCCCCGATGGTCACGTGGGGCACGACGCCCGAATACGCCTGCGGCATCGACGGACGCGTTCCCGATCCCGCGCGACAAGCCGACCCGGATCGACGCGCGGCGATGTCGAAAGCGCTGAACTACATGGGGTTGCCTCCGAACGCGGCGCTGGAAGGCGTGGCGATCGACAGGGTGTTCATCGGATCGTGCACGAACGGGCGCATCGAGGATTTGCGCAGCGCGGCGGAGGTGGCGCGCGGCCGTCACATCGCATCTCGCGTCGAGGCGTGGGTCGTGCCGGGCTCGCACGAGGTACGGGCTCAGGCCGAGGCGGAAGGACTGGACCGCGTGTTCAAGGAAGCCGGTTTTCAGTGGCGTTATCCCGGCTGCTCGATGTGCCTTGCAACCAACGGCGATATCGCCGCGCCCGGGCAGCGTTGCGCTTCCACTTCGAATCGCAATTTCGTGGGCCGTCAGGGACCTGGGGTGCGCACGCATCTGATGAGTCCGGCCATGGCTGCTGCCGCTGCCGTGACAGGGCGTCTGACCGATGTGCGCCGTCTCCTGGGAGCATGAAATGGAAAGCCTGATTCACCTCGATGCGGTCGCCGTCCCGATCGCCGGCATCGATTGCGACACGGACCAGATCCTGCCCGCGCGCTTCCTGCAAAAACCCCGCTCCGACGATTTCGGCCAGTTCCTCTTTCGTGCGCTGCGCTTCGGTCCGGATGGCGCCGAGAAGCCTGAGTTCGTGCTCAACCAGGCGTCGTTTCGCGAGGCGCGCATCGTGGTGGCGAACCACAACTTCGGTTGCGGCTCTTCGCGGGAGCACGCGGTCTGGGCGCTGTATGACTACGGAATCCGGGCGGTGATCGCCCCGAGCTTCGGCGATATCTTCTTCATCAACTGCCTGAAGAACGGGCTGCTTCCGATCGTGCTGCCGGAGAGCGTCGTGCTTCCGCTCCTGGAAAGCCTCGGCAGCAGGGCAGTCAGCCGGATCTCCATCGACGTGCCCGCGCAGACCGTGACGTTACCCGATGGCGCTTCGCATCCTTTCGATATGGAGCCCTTCGCGAAGGAATGCCTGCTGCGCGGCATGGACGAGATCGATTACACGCTTTCGCATCGAGACCGCATCGATGCATTCGAGCGCAATCGTGCCGATGCATGGTGAGGCGCGCGCTTTCCAAAACGACCTGGAGGAGTTCAGATGAAGATTGCAGTCATGCCCGGTGATGGCATCGGTCCGGAAGTAGTGGCGCAGGCGCTCAAGGTGCTGCAAGTCGTGGCGCCCCATGCAGAGACCCAGGAGGCGCATATCGGCGAGGCCGGCATCCGGGCGCACGGCGTGCCCCTTCCGCAGCCCACGCTCGACGTGGCGCGCAAGGCCGACGCCATCCTGTTCGGTGCGGTAGGCGTCGCGGACGAAGCAGGGATACCCCGCGAGCGTCGTCCCGGAACGGGTCTCCTGCAGTTGCGCGAAGCGCTCACGCTGTACGCGAACTTCCGTCCGGCCTATATGTTCCCGGAACTGATCGGCGCTTCGACCTTGCGGCCGGAAGTCGTCGATGGACTCGACATCGTGATCGTTCGCGAGCTGAACGGCGATGCCTATTTCGGTCAGCCGCGCGGCTTCGAGACCAACGAGGCAGGCGAGCGCGTCGGCTTCAACACGATGCGCTATTCGGAATCGGAAGTCGAACGCGTCGCGCACGCGGCTTTCCGCGCCGCTCGTCGACGTCACCACAAGCTGTGCTCGGTGGACAAGGCCAACGTGCTGGAGGCGAGTCAATTGTGGCGCGAAACTGTCACGCGCGTCGGGCGGGACTATCCGGACGTCGAACTGAGCCATCTCTTCGTCGACGCCGCCGCCATGATGCTGATGCGCCGGCCCAAGCAGTTCGATGTCATCGTCACGGGCAACTTGTTCGGCGATATTCTGTCGGACGCCGCGGCCATGCTGACCGGATCGATCGGCATGCTGCCGTCGGCTTCGCTGGGCTACGACCGCAAAGGGCTGTACGAGCCCGTGCATGGGTCGGCGCCGGACATTGCAGGCAAGGACATCGCCAATCCGCTTGCTGCCATCCTGTCGCTCGCGATGATGCTGCGCGAGAGCTTCGAGATGGAAGACGCCGCCGAGCGCGTCGAACAGGCCGTGCGGGCCGTGCTGTCCGCCGGCTACAGAACCGCCGATATCCATCAGGAAGGTACGCAAAGCGTCGGCACCCGTGACATGGGCGATGCAGTGGTCGAAGCCTTGCAGAAAGAAGTCGTTTAGGGCGGATCGCGGCCTGGACCGGCTGGCAGCGCGGCGTCACGATCACGCAAGGCCAGCCTTGCAGGGCAGTTTTCGCACCCACATCCCTTGAAAGGGAGGAGACAACCATGAAGCTGAAACTCGCAGTTGCACTGTGCGCAGCCGTGGGACTCGTTTGCGCATCGGCCACGGCAGTGGCGAAGGACACGCCTGAGAAGCCCGAGCTGCACATCGCGGCGGCGTCGACGGGCATCACCTACCTGCCGATGCTCGTCGCCAAGCAGCGCGGCTATTTCAAGGACGAGGGGCTCGACGTAACCATCGCCGCATTCTCGGGCGGCTCGAAGACGCTGGAGGCCTTGTTGGGCGGCAGCTCCGATATGGTGGCGGGCGCGTACTCGAACACGATCACCATGGCGACGAAGGGTCAGCACCTCGTCGTGGTGGCCGCACAAGTGATTTGCCCGGGATGGATCTTCGGCGTATCGCAGAAACACGAGACCGACGTCAAGTCGCCCAAGGATTTGAAGGGCATGCGAATCGGCGTGAGCGCGCCAGGCTCCAGCACGCACATGGCGGTCAACTACATCCTGCACAAGGCGGGGCTGCAGCCTTCGGACGTATCGATCATCGGGGTGGGGCAGGCGGCCGGCGCCGTTGCGGCGGTGCGTGCGGGGCAAATCGATGCGCTTATCGTCAACGATCCCAGTGCCACGATCCTGACGAAAGACGGCAGCCTGAGACCGCTCGAGAACATGCGTACGGCGGACGGCAACGTGAAGGTGTTTGGGGCGGACTATCCCGAGTCGAGCGTATTCGCGACGCAGGACTTCATCGACAAGAATCCGAAGACGGTTCAGGCAGTCGCCAATGCGATCGTGCGCGCGGAAAAGTGGATCGCCACGGCGACGCCGCAACAGGTCGCCGACAACGTCCCGCCGCAGTTTCTGGGCGACAACAAGGCGCTCTACGCCGAGGCCTTCACGAACAGCCGACGCTGCATCGCGCAGAACGGGGAAATCACGGCCAAGGGCGCCCAAACGGTGCATGAAGTGCTTGCGGCCTTCGACCCGGCGGTGGCCTCGGCCAAGATCGACCTCGCCACGACCTACGACAATCGATTTGTCAGAAAGGCGGCAGAGGTCCAGCCATGAGCACCGCCGCGTATAGCGTCCCGCTCGACAGCGGACAGGCGGAAGCGCGCGAAGCGTTACGCTTCGACAACGTGACCTGCACTTTTGCCGGCAACGGCAAGAGAGCGCAGACCTACACCGCGGTTTCCGGCGGAAGCCTGACGATACGAGACGGCGAGTTCGTCTCGATCGTCGGTCCTACGGGTTGCGGCAAGTCGACACTGTTGAACGTCGCCGCCGGGCTTACCCGGCCTTCGTCGGGCAGCCTGAGCGTGTTCGGCAAGAAACTGACTCACGGTCTCAACACGCAGGCCGCCTACCTGTTCCAGGTCGATGCGCTCATGCCGTGGAAGACCGCCGAAGAGAACATTGCCATCGGCCTGATCTTTCGCGGGATGCCGCGCGAAGAAGCCTTGAGCGTCGCCCGCGGCTGGCTCGAGCGAGTAGGGCTGCAAGGTCATGGGAAGAAATATCCGCATCAGATGTCGGGCGGCATGCGCAAGCGGGCCGGTCTCGCGCAAGCCCTGGCGCTCAATCCCCGCATCATTCTGATGGACGAACCGTTCAGCGCGCTCGATATCCAGACTCGTCATCTGATGGAAAACGAGCTGTTACGGCTGTGGTCGAACGACCGCAAGTCCGTGATGTTCGTGACTCACGATCTCGAAGAGGCGATCTCGCTTTCCGACCGGGTCATCGTGCTATCGGCGGGACCGGGTACACGACCTATCGCTGAGTTCGAGATCGATCTCGAGCGGCCGCGCGAGATGTCGGAGATCCGGATGACGCAGCGTTTCCTTCAACTGCACACCCAGATATGGGACGTGCTTAGAGGCGAGGTTCTGAAAAGCTATGCGCGCAATCGAGTTTAGTCCAGGCAATCGCTTCACCGTTCTGGCGACGCGGCTCGCAATCCTGCTCGGCGTGCTGTTCATCTGGTGGCTCGGCACGTATCAGAAATGGCTGTCGCCGTTCTTCTTCGGCGATCCGGTAGGCGTGGCGCGTCGCATCGTCGAGTGGTTCGTCACGGGCTCGGTGTTTCGCCATCTGTACACGACGCTGCTCGAAACGATGCTTGCGTTCGCAATCGGCACGGTTCTGGGTTTGGGATGCGGTCTCTGGCTTGCCCTTAGCCCGTTTCTGGCGGTCGTGTTCGATCCGTTCATCAAAGCGATGAACTCCATGCCGCGCCTGATTTTCGCGCCGATTTTCGCGCTTTGGTTCGGGCTGGGCATCTGGTCGAAAGTCGCCTTGGGCGTGACGCTCGTCTTCTTCGTGGTCTTTTTCAACGTGTTCCAGGGTGTGCGCGAAGTGAGCCCGACCGTGCTCTCCAATACGCGGATGCTCGGGGCGAACTCGCGTCAACTGATGAGGCATGTGTATCTGCCATCGGCGACGAGCTGGGTGTTTTCGAGCCTGCACAACGCGATCGGCATCGCGTTCGTCGGCAGCGTGGTGGGCGAGTATCTGGGCTCGGAGAAAGGCGTTGGCTATCTGATTCTGCTGGCCGAAGGCGTGTTCGATATCAACTCGGTCATCGCGGGGATTCTGGTGCTGACCGTGTTCGCGCTAGTGCTCGATACGGCCGTATCGATGATCGAAGACTATCTGCTGCGCTGGCGCCCCGTGGCCGGACAGACCGTTGCCGCCAGCGCGTGAATGCGCGATCCAACCTGAAGGGACTAAATTGCAGACGAACACAATCAATCTGGCGGACCGCGTCGCTGTCGTGACGGGCGGCGCGCAAGGCATCGGTCTCGAAGTCGGCCGCCGGCTGCTCGAGTCCGGTGCGCGACTCGTGGTCTGGGACGTGAATCCTGCTGGCATCGAGCAGGCCCGTACTCAACTGCGCCGGCACGACGTTCACTTCGAGCGCGTCGACATTGCCGATTACGCGAGCGTGCAAGCGGCTGTCGCGGCGACGCTGGAATCGATGGGACGTATCGATATCCTCGTCAACAACGCGGCGATCGTCGGCCCGAATGCGCCTCTGATCGACTATCCGATCGATATCTGGAAGCAGGTCATGGAGATCGACGTGAACGGCACGTTCCATTGCTGCCGTGCGGTGGTCCCGGAAATGGTCCGTCAGAACTACGGCCGTATCGTCAATCTCGCTTCGGTCGCCGGCAAGGAAGGCAATCCGAATGCGGCGGCCTACAGCTCGGCGAAGGCCGCGGTCATCGCAATGACGAAGTCGCTGGGAAAGGAGCTGGCACGTCACGACATCGCGGTCAATTGCGTGACACCGGCCGTTGCGCGCACGCCCGGCGCGATGGAGCAGGCGCCCGAGCATATCGAGTACATGCTGGGCAAGATTCCGCGCGGCCGTTTCCTCGAACTGAATGAAGCCGCGGCGATGATCGCGTGGCTCGTCAGCGAAGAAAATTCCTTCACCACCGGAGCGGTTTTCGATCTGTCCGGCGGTCGCGCCACCTACTGAAGCGAGCATACATATGAAGCTGTTGCGCTACGGTTCACCGGGCGAAGAGAAGCCGGGCCTTCTCGATGCCGATGGACATATCCGTGACCTGTCGAACCATGTTGCCGATATCGCCGGCGACGCTCTGCTGCCGGATAGCCTCGCACGCCTGAAAGCGCTGGACATTGCGTCGTTGCCGCGCGTGGAAGGCAATCCGCGTCTGGGCCCCTGCGTGGGCGGCACGCGCAAGTTCATCTGCATCGGCCTGAATTATTCCGACCACGCAGCGGAAACCGGCGCCACGGTGCCGCCGGAGCCGATCATCTTCATGAAGGCCACGAGTGCGATCGTCGGTCCGAACGACTCGATCGAGATTCCGCGCGACTCGCTCAAGACCGATTGGGAAGTCGAGTTGGGCGTGGTCATCGGCAAGACGGCCAAGTATGTCGGCGAGGCCGATGCGATGAACCATGTCGCGGGCTATTGCGTCATCAACGATGTGTCCGAGCGCGCGTTTCAGGCGGAGCGTCAGGGCCAATGGACCAAGGGCAAGTCGGCGGATACGTTCGGTCCGACCGGGCCCTGGCTCGTCACCGCAGACGAAATTCCCGACCCGCAGACGCTGCCGATGTGGCTGGAAGTCAACGGACATCGCTATCAGAACGGCAGTACGGTCACCATGGTGTATGGCGTGCGATATCTGGTTTCATACCTGTCGCAGTTCATGTCATTGCAGCCGGGCGACATTATTTCCACGGGCACGCCGCCCGGAGTCGGCCTGGGGCAGAAGCCTCCGGTCTATCTGAAGGCGGGCGATATCGTGACGCTGGGTATCGAGGGCCTCGGGCAGCAGCGCCAGAACGTCGTGCAGGGTTGAACGCTTCGCGGGACGGTCGCGCGAGAAATATTCGACGGAGACAAACTATCGTGACAGCGCTTTGGCGTCAGGTTTCCATTGCATTGGCAATCTTCGCTGCCGTCTCGACTGCATCGGCCGCGAGCGGCGCGCCTGTGCCGGAGAAGCCGAAGCTGCATCTGGCGGCGGCGGGCGTCGGCTTTCCTTACCTGCCGTTCGTCATTGCGGACAGCCGGGGCTACTTCAAACAGGCCGGGCTGGATGTCGAGATCGGCGTGTTCAGCGGAGGCGCCAAGGCGCTGCAGGCGATGATGGGCGGAAGTGCCGACATCGTGGCAGGCGCCTACTCCAATACGATAACCATGGCCGCCAAGGGGCAGAAGCTGGTCTCGTTCGTGACGCTGGCCTCGTGCCCCGGATGGGTGTTCGGTGCGACGCGCGCGAGCCACGACAAGGTCAAGACTTATGCGGACCTGAAAGGCATGCGTATCGGCGTGAGTTCGCCCGGATCGAGCTTTCATATGGGCGTGAACTATCTGCTGAGCAAGTCCGGCTTGAAGCCCGGCGACGTGTCGATCATCGGCGTGGGTTCATCTGCCGGAGCGATCGCTGCGGCGCGCAGCGGTCAGATCGACGCGTTGATGAGCAACGACCCGGTCGCCACCGTTCTGCAGGGCAGCGGCGATCTGTTTCCGTTGGCCGTGATGCGAGACCCGGCCGGCACGCGCGCGACACTGGGCGGCGACTATCCGGAAGCGGCCATGTACACGACGAGAGATTTTCTCGTCAAGTATCCGAATACCGTGCAAGCGGTGACGAATGCGATCGTCGAGGCCGAGCGCTGGATGGCGCATGCAACGCCCGAACAGGTCGCCGCCGCCGTGCCGCAGCAATATGCGCTGGCCGAAAAGGATGTCTTCGCTCGTGCGTACGCCAACATGCGAAGCTGCATTTCGCGCGACGGCCTGATGACGGACGCCGCCGCGCATACCGTACACGATGTCCTGACCGCATTCGATCCCGAAATCGGCAAAGCATCGATCGATCTGAAGGCCACATACGACAACCGTTTCGTCGAGAATGCGGACAAGCGTTGAACCGAGGAGACCAGACATGGAGAGCGACATCCGCATCCTGGCGGAGGGCCTGATGTTCCCCGAGGGACCGGTGGCGATGGCCGATGGCTCGGTCGTGCTGGTCGAAATCGAGCGCGAGACGATCAGCCGCGTATCCGTCGACGGCAGCGTGAGCGTCGTTGCGGAAACAGGCGGAGGGCCGAACGGTCTCGCTGTGGGTCCGGACGGCGCTTTCTACATCTGCAACAACGGGGGATTCCTGTTCCGTACCGTTGCGGGGCTCAATCGCACTCGGCCGGGTATCCATCCAGGCTATACGAGTGGGCGGATCGAACGGTTCGACCCGCGCACGGGCACGCTGACGACGCTCTACGAGCGCTGCGGCGATCATCCGCTGTGCGGGCCGAACGACATCGTGTTCGACCACGAAGGCGGCTTTTACTTCACTGATTTCGGCAAGAACCGGCTGCGCGATCGCGATCACGCGGGTCTTTATTACGCGCGAGCCGACGGGTCGATGATCGTCGAAGTCGCGTATCCGCTTACTACCGCGAACGGCGTCGGTCTGTCGCCCGACGATCGCGTGGTCTACGTCGCCGAAACAGAAACGGCGCGCTTATGGGCGTTCGACCTGGAGGAACCCGGCCGGGCGCGCAAGCATCCGTATCCATCGCCGCACGGCGGACGTCTCGTGTGCGGGCTTCCGGGCTACCAGCGATTCGACAGCCTGGCCGTGGACGCGGCAGGAAACATTTGCGTAGCGACGCTCGTCACGGGTTGCATCACCGTGGTCGCGCCGACCGGCGAGGTGATGCGGCAAGTCATGGTCCCCGACGGCATGGTGACGAACATCTGCTTCGGAGGCGCCGACATGAAGACAGCGTATGTCACGATGTCCGGCACCGGGCGTCTGGGTGTGCTGTCGTGGCCGGAACCCGGATTGAGGCTAGCTTATTCGTGATTGCCGGGCTGCTGCTGCGCGCTTGCGAGCAGGTGTTTGAGGAAGAGCTGGACGGGTGCGGGAAGAGACTCCGCCTCACGCACGCAGATTTTCCAGTGCCGCTCGGCCCACGGTTCGTCCAGCAGGACAGCAACCAGCGGCGCCGAGCTGACGTAGCGCTCGGCGTGATGCTCGGGCACGAGTCCCACGCCAAGGCGCGCTTCGACCATGCTGCGCACCGGCTCGAAGCCATTGACCCGGATAGACAGCTTGAGCGGATGGTCGAGGTCTGCCGCCGCGCGCAACACCAGCGAATTCAGATAGCTTCCTTCCTGAGGCCCCACGAGCGGATATCGCGCCACCTCGCGAAACTTGAGACGGCCGGCACGGCCCAGCGGATGATCGGGCGGCATGATGACCACGAGGCGGTCGCTTCGGTACGGATAGACCTGCAGGCCGGCAGTTACCGTGGTGCCGCCGAACACGCCGATATCGGCAGTGTTTTCGGAAACGGCGCGCACGACAGCAGGGCTCAGGCTCTCCTGAAGGTCGATGCGCAAAGCTGGATGGAGATCCAGGAAATCGCGGATATCCTTGGCGATGTACTGGACGATGGTGGAGAGGCTGGCGTGTAGCCGGATCTGACCGCGAACGCCTTCCGCGTGGTCGAGCAATTCGCTTTCCATCTGCTGGATGTCGCGCAGAAGCGTCCGTGCGTGTTGCAGCAGTGCTGCCGCCGCGACGGTCAATTCCAGCCCCTTGTTGCTACGCACGAACAACGCCGTCTTGAGGATGTCTTCGAGCTGCGACATGCGCTTGCTGAGCGCCGAAGCCGCGATGTTCTCGAATTCCGCAGCCCGCGCGATGCTGCCGTGTTCGCAGACGGCGACGAAAAGCTTCAGCGATTGGAGGTCGAAGCGCAAGTGAATCTCCGGGGACGCGATCGCTCGCGCCGCGACGTTTTCATGACGCGAGAATAGCCATGGAGCCGGCAGGAAGTCAATCGAGCGCAGCCGTCAGGGTGTCTGCAACCCGCCGTCCATCAAGCGCGTCTGCGTCCATAGCACGACGTTACGCTCGCACGGATACTTCGCCGCTTCACGCTCATCGAGATCGACGCCCAAGCCCGGCTTTTCGTTGGCATGAACGAAGCCGTTGCGAAACTGAGGAAGTCCCGGGAACACATCGAGCAGTGCCTCACGCGGACCTTTCAGTTCCTGAATCACGAAGTTCGGCGGCTCGGTGCCCGACCATTCCTGCACGCCGAAATTACGCGACGCAAGGTCGATATGAATGTTCGCTGCGTGCGCGAGCGGCGACATGTCGCCCGGACCATGCCAGGCTGTCCGCACGCCGAATTGCTCGGCGAAGATCTGCAGTTTTCGCGCCGCGGTGATGCCGCCGATCTGGCTCAGATGCACGCGAATGAAGTCGATCAACCGCTCCGTAATCAGAAAGCGCCATTCATACGGATTGTTGAATAGCTCGCCTTGCGCCAGCGGCGTCGTGGTTTTCTCGCGCAGCTGGCGCATCCATTCGCCTTCTTCGAGCGCCATCGCATCTTCGAGAAAGAACAACTCGAAAGGCTCGAGCTCGCGCGCGAAGCGAATCGCCTCCACCGGCTTCAGACGCTCATGCACGTCGTGGCACAACGCGACATCGAAGCCGATCTTGCTGCGGATGCCATCGAACAGCTTGAGCGTGTCGCGAATGTACTTGCGGCTGTCGAGGTAAATGCCGTCCGCAGCGCCTTCCGGCGCATTCGATGGCGCGCGGCCGAATGCGCCGCCGCCGTATCCGCCGCTTTGACAGCGAACATGCGTGATGCCCTGCTCGCGATATCGCTGAATGTTGTCGCAGAGTTCGTTGAGATCGCGGCCATCCGCATGACGATAGATCGGCACGCCTTCGCGCACCTTGCCGCCGAACAACTGATACAGCGGCATGTTCGCCTGCTTCCCCTTGATGTCCCACAACGCCATATCGATGCCCGAGATCGCGTTGTTTTCGATCGGTCCATTGCGCCAGTACGCGTTCTGATGCATCAATTGCCAGAGCTCTTCGATCGCCTCGGCATCGCGCCCGATCAGCAAGGGCCGCAAGTAATCTTCGATCAGGCACTTGACCGCGAGATGCCGGTACGCGAAGGTCGCGCAGCCGAGCCCATACAAGCCGGGCTGATTCGTCTCGACCCTGACGACGATGAGATTGATGCCTTCAGGCGCGGTCAGGATGACCTTGACGTCGGTGATGAGCGTTGCCATGAGTTATTTCACGAGAAGAGAAGTCACGGAATCGGACTTGCTGCCCGTGCCTCCCTTGGGTGTCGAGCGCTGGCCGGTCTGCGCGGGCACCAGCATCATGAGGACGACCGACGCGAGCAGCGCCGCGGCCATGAACACATACGATGCGGAAGGACTGCCCGTCGCACCGTTCAGATAGCCGACGAGCCACGCGCCGAGGAAGGCGCCGAGCGCACCGCACGCGTTGATGAGACCGATCGCGCCGCCGAGCACATTGCTCGGAATCAGCTCGGGGACGAGCGCGAAGAACGGTCCGTAAGGCGCGTACATCGTGGCGCCCGCGATCACGAGCAACGTGAACGACAGCCAGAAATTCGACGTGCCGACGAGATACGAACCCACGAACGCGACCGTGCCGATCAACAATAACGGCCACACGAAGAGCTTTCGATTGCGCGTTTTATCGGACAGATACGATGCGAGCAGCATCAAAACGATGGCCGCGAGATACGGCACGGCGGAGAGCCAGCCGACCGAGACGATATCGATCGTTTTCGACGCCGACTTCAGAATCGACGGCAGCCACATGATGAAGCCGTACACGCCGATACTCCACAACGCGTGAATGGCGCAGCACTTGAGCACGATGGACGAACGGAACGCCGCCTTGTAGTCCCGCACCGGCGCGATATGCGCCTGCTCGGACTTGAGGATGGCATCGAAATCGGCTTTCTCCTTGTCGCTCATCCAAGGGGCATCGGCGGGACGATCCTTTACCGTGAACCACCACACGATGGCCCACAGAATCGCGGGCACGCCTTCGATCACGAACATTTCGCGCCAGCCGAAGTTGCGAATGAGATAGCCCGACACGATCGACATCCACAACACCGTGACCGGATTGCCGAGAATGAGGAACGTATTTGCGCGTGAGCGTTCCGTGCGCGTGAACCATCGGCTGATGTACATGAGCATGGACGGCATCACCGCCGCTTCGACGATGCCGAGGATGAAGCGCAGCGCCATCAACGTCGGAATGTTGCTCACCATGCCGGTCGCGGCGGCGCATAGGCCCCACAAGATGAGGCTCGCGAAGATCAGCTTCTTTACGCTGTTCTTCTGTGCGTAGATCGCGCCGGGCACTTGAAACAGGCAGTATCCGAGGAAGAACAGCGAGCCGATCAGCGACGAGGTCGCCGACGTGATGCCCAGATCCTTGTCGATGCCTGCGGCCGCCGCAAAGCCGTAGTTCGCGCGATCCAGATAAGCGAGGCTGTACGTGATGAAGATGATCGGCATGAGATGCCACCATCTTTGCGGTGCGACCGTTTTGATGTTGTCCATGATGTCTCCGATGTCAGAGTACGGCGAGCCAGCCGCCATCGACGTAAATGATTTGCCCGTTCACATAGCTCGATGCAGACGACGCGAGGTACACCGCCGTACCGACGAGCTCTTCCGGCTTGCCCCAGCGCTGCGACGGATTGCTGTTCTTGACCCACTTGTCGAAGTCCGCGTTATCCACGAGCGCCTGGTTCATGTCCGTCAGGATGTAGCCGGGGCCGATTGCGTTCGCCTGAATATCGAATGACGCCCATTCGGCGCTCATGGCGCGCGTGAGCATCTTGATGCCGCCTTTTGCGGCCGTGTAAGGCGCAACGGTCGCGCGCGCGCCTTCGCTCGTAAGCGAACCGATGTTGATGATCTTGCCGCCGCGCTTGCGCTCGATCATGCGACGCGCGGCTTCCTTCGCGACGATGAATGCGCTCGTCAGATTGGTATCGATCACGCGTTGCCAGTCGGCGAGCGCGAGCTCGATCATCGGCTTGCGGAACTGAATGCCCGCGTTATTCACGACGATATCCACTTCGATGCCCTCCGCATCCCACGCGGCGAACGCAGCGGCAACCGACGCTTCATCGGTGACGTCGAATGCGCGGCCGCGTGCGTCGAAGCCTTGTGCCTGCAGACGGCCGACAGCGGCATCGACGGTTTCGGCTTTCGTGCCGTTGACGATAACGCGCGCACCCGCCCTCGCCAGTCCTTCCACGAGCGCGTAGCCAATGCCGCGTGCCGAACCCGTGACGACGGCCGTTCGGCCATTGAGATCGAACAACTTGTTCATGCGTGTTCCTTATGTGATGCAGTCGAAACGTCGACGCGAGCGCGTCCGCGCAGCCTCTTTGGCGAGGCTGCGTTCCTGGTTGCCAAACGATGATGTATTGCTATGAAGGCGTGTCGTTCACGGTGCGGGCAAGCGCCGCGCGATCGTCGAAGTCCTTTTCCGCGCGTTCGATCAGCGTGAGCACGGCTTGCTCCGCCGCATGTGCATCGCCTTGTTCGATCGCGATGCACAACGCTTCGTGCATCGGCAGCGAGCGGGCGGGGCCGCCCTCGATCTCCGAGCTCAACTCAAAGCTCGTGCGCAGAATTGCGGAGAGCGCGTTTTGCATCTGCTGAACAAACTGGTTGTGGCATGCCGTGAGAATCGCACCGTGGAACGCGAGGTCCGCCGGCACGTATTCGCCTTGTCCTGCAACGGCGCGCTCCATCGCCTTGAATGCGCGACGCAACGCGATGCGGTCCTCGGGCGTCGCGCGCTTCGCCGCGAGCTTCGCGGCATTCGGCTCGATGATCGTGCGCAGTTCCATCAGGTCGCGGATGAGGTCGTCATCGACCACGCCCGAACGTGCGCGCCATGTGATGACGTCGGGATCGAACAACTGCCAGTGCGAGCGCGGCAACACGATCGTGCCGTGACGGCGCCGCACCTGCAGCATGCCTTTCGCGGACAGCGACTTCATCGTCTCGCGAATCGTGATGCGGCTCACCTGCATGAGTTCGGCGAGTTCGCCTTCGGCCGGCAGGATGTCGCCGGGCGCGAATTTGCCCGCGCAGATCTGTTCGCCCATTTGATTGAGGACTTGCCTGTGCAAGGTCGGCATTCAGTTCCCTCTAGATCATACGTATGATTTGGAAGTTAGCAGACGATCTTTCATCGGAACAATCGGGGTTGACCCGGTGCAAGTGCATTGCCGGACGCGGGCATCAAACCTTGATATAGGTCGGCTCAACCATTCGGCGGGGCAGTCAACCTTTTGTACGGCTAGGCGGGCCGTTTCCGTTTCTTTAACGTTGAGTCATCGCTGTGCCGGTCCTCGGCACGCCGTCAGATCCAAGCAAGAGAAGGAAACATCATGACGCTCGACCTGCTTTCGCAAGCCGGGACGCCGCGCGCGCCCCTGATCGAACTCGAAGACCGATGGCGCAGCCCAAGCCCGCGCGTGCTGCAGCCCGCAGCGGATGCGCAGTCCGAGCGAATGGCAATGTCTCGCTGGCTGCATCACGGCGAAGCGCCGCTCGAAGCCGTCAACGAAGGCAGCGGCACGCATCATTGCGTCAGCCTGAATCTCCGGTGCGCGCAACTGATCTTTCGTCATGCGGGCCGCAAGCTGCTGCACGGGCGCGTGCCGGCCGGCGTGGTGCAAGTGACCGCGCCCGCGACGCGCGTCTCGGCCGTGTTCGAATCCGCGATGGATGTGCTGCATCTCTTCGTGCCGCAGCGGGCATTGGCGGAATGCTACGAGGATCTGTTCCAGCGGCCGCATGCGGGCGACATCGTGCTCGGCGATCCGAAGCTGATACGCGATCCCGCGCTCGAACGTCTGGGACAAGCGCTCGCCGTCTGCAAGACGGAAGGCGCGGCGCCTGGCAGAGTGTTCATCGACAGCGTCGCTTGTGCAATCGTGTCGCGGCTCGTCGCGCGTCATTTCTCGGCGCCGGCCGTGCGCGGACGCGAGCCGTCGGCGCTGCCGCAATGGCGCATCAACCGCGTATCGGAGTTCGTCGAATCGCATCTGGCCGACAACATCAGCCTGGCCGACATCGCCGCGAGCACCGGACTCACACGGATGCATTTCGCTGCGCAATTTCGGCGCGCCACCGGCATGCGCCCGCACGAATACCTGCTGCAAAAGCGCATCGATCACGCGCAGGCGCTTTTGCGCACCTCGAAGCACAGCATTCTCGATGTCGCGCTTTCCTGCGGATTCCGCTCGCAGGCGCACTTCACGACGGTCTTCAAGCGTCTGGTCGGCGCTACGCCGAAGCACTGGCAGACGACGCTCGACGCGGCATGAGCGCTGTCCGATCGAATGGCGCGACTTCAATGAAACGCCGCCCCAGGGCGGCGTTTT
Source organism: Caballeronia sp. ATUFL_F2_KS9A (assembly GCF_023630765.1). Classification (NCBI taxonomy): domain Bacteria; kingdom Pseudomonadati; phylum Pseudomonadota; class Betaproteobacteria; order Burkholderiales; family Burkholderiaceae; genus Caballeronia; species Caballeronia sp. ATUFL_F2_KS9A. The sequence continues at coordinate 129,995 of NZ_JALQEK010000052.1, forward strand.
CGTGTCCATCAACGAAGATCGTTCACTCTCCCGCGTGCGCGCCGCCCGCGAGCTTGCCGCGGAAGATGTGATACTGATAAAGGTTGTAGCCGATCATCACCGGAAAGACGAGTCCGATGCCGATGAGCATGAACGCGAGCGTCGGCGAGTCCGAAGCGGCTTCGAGAACGCCCAGCTTGCCCGGAATGAAATCGGGGAACACGCTGATCGCCAGTCCCGCGAAAGACAGCACGAAGAGCGCTACCGATGCGCGGAACGGCCCGCGCGAACTGCCGAGATAGAGCGATGCCATGATGAACGCCAACGCGGCCACGGCGCCGAGTGCGAGCACGATCAGCAGATGCATGACGCCCGGTTGCGACCACCGCGCATGACCGATATCGCTCCTGAACCACGTCGCCAGCGTGAGCGGCGCGGCGGCGGCCACCGTGAACATCGCGCTCAGCAGGGACATCCTGCGCGCCCATTGCTCGACCATGCCCGAGGTCTTCCCGACGAGCCAGGTCGCGCCGAGCAGGCAGTAGCCCGCGACGACGCCCATCGCCGTGACGACGACGAACGCGAGCGCCACCTTGCCGGGCGCGAGCCCCTTGATGACCTTGCCGAGCACGACGCCCTGCGAGAGCGCCGCGATCAGGCTGCCGATGCCGAACACCTTGTCCCAGAGCGGACCCTGATCCACGGTATGACGAAACTCGATTGCGGCGCCACGCATGATCAATCCCGCGATCAGCGCCATGACGGGCAAATAGAGATGCTCCATCAGCAGCGCATAGGCGGCGGGAAACGCGCCGAACAGTGCGCCGCCCAGCACGACGAGCCACGTTTCGTTGGCGTCCCATACATGACCGATCGACTGGACCATGACATCGCGGTCGGCGGACTGCCTGCGCAGCAGCGTGAGGATGCCGACGCCGAGATCGAAACCATCGGTGACGACATAGAAGACGAGCATCAGCCCGATCAGGCCGAACCATGTATCGGCGAGCATCGTATGAACGGCACTATCCATTTGCAGACTCCTGAGTTCAGTAACCGGTGACGGCGTTCGCTTTCGATCGAGCCGTCTCGCCGGCCATCGCGGCGGGCGGCATGATGTCCAGATCGGGGCCGGCGCGCAGCCACCGTCTTGCGAGCACGAAGAACGTGAACAGCAGCACGGCGTAGAAGGCGAGGAACATCGCGATGCTGAGCGAGACCGAAGAGGATGGAACGGATGAGACGGCATCGCGCGTGCGCTGCAAGCCGTACACGACCCACGGTTGCCGGCCGACTTCGCGCACGATCCAGCCCGCTTCCACCGCCACGTAGGGCAACGGGATGCAGAGCACCCACGCGAGCAACAGCTTGCGCCGGGCGAGCAGCGCATCGAGCTTTCCGCGCGTCTTGCGCAGCGCATACGCGGGCATCGGCGCAGCGCCCGAATCTTTTTTCTTGTGCAGCATAAACACGTCTCCTGTGAGTTGTCGACCGGATTGCCGAACGCCGTGACACGCCGCATCGCATGCGGTATGCGGCGGCGCGGATCGACTGATGAGTTGATTGAAACGGCGGCTTCAGATCCGATCGGCCGAATTAAGCCGTTCTTCGAGCGAACGCTTGATGCGCATGATGTTCGATATCCCGAACGACAGTTGATCGATCGGTTGTTGCTGCGCAACGAGATAGTCCGATGCAATCCGATAGGCCATCGCGCGTTCGCGGAGCAGCGCATCGAGCGCGGCGACAAGCGTCGATATCTCGCCCGACGTCACTTCGACTTGCAAGGATGGTTCTTCGACGGCTACTGTAGCCGCTGCATTCAGGACGGCGGATGCCGCGTGTCTTTTGGAGCTACGCATATCGGTTCGATTCCGCACAGTTCTTTTTAGACGTACCGACGGGTCCGTTCTACGGCTTCAACCGCCCTGATGCGACGGTCCACCAGGGCGTCATTCAGAACTGGTGGCGACAAGGCATGATGGGTAGTGCAAAGGCACATTACGAGGGCATCAAGGCCTTTTCCGAAACGGACCAGACAGAAGATCTTCGCGCCATCACCGTACCCACGCTCGTTTTGCACGGTGAGGACGACCAGATCGTGCCAATCGGTGATTCGGCGAAGAAGTCGATCGAGTTACTCGAGAACGGAACGTTAAAGACATATCCCGGCTATTCGCATGGGATGTTGACCGTCAACGCGGACGTGTTAAACGCTGATCTGCTGGCTTTCGTGCAGGCCTAAGCCGATGCCCGTTTCGCAGCACAGTCGTGAAGCGGGCAGCCTTCCAAAGTCGGCCAGTTTTGGCCGCTCGCCAAAGTGACAGGGTGGCCAGTCGAACGGCCAGTTCACTCTGGAAGCTGCCAAATCCTCAATGCGCGGATAGAAACTCCGACGTGAGGCGCCTGGAGCGCCACTCGCGGTCTATGGCACATGGCGGGTGAGAACGCACGGTACGCTCTTGCGGTGGACCAACCTGTTGACATGCTGGACCTGCCTAGCGGGCTGACTACGGTATGTCGCACCTCTAGCTATTGGCTCGCAGCGACTCCGGACTGCGGACGCGATTCCGTGGTCGGCTGCACAAGGCGCGCATGCAGGTGTGCGCGCATTCAGGACACTGAGCCATACGCAGGTCGGTCTCATCGCGATGGTGCCGCATCTGTTCACGACGATCGTCTTGGTCCTGCGGTCGCACAGTTCGGGTCGCCGTAACGAACGCCGTATGCATTCGGCGATTCCGCTCGCACCTTGCCGCCGCCGCGCTGCTCGGCACAGGTTTGAAGACGAACCCGTATGTATCGGTCACGATAATCATCCTGAGCCTCGCCGGACTCTATGCGTTCAAGTCGCCGTTGTGGGCATTGCCTACGCTGTTTCTCACGCGCTCGACCGCGGCCGTTTCCATCGCGATCATCAAATCGGTGAGCAATCTCAGTGGCTTCGTCGGTCCGTTCGCGAACCACGCAGGCTTTCGAGGCGGACGAACTGCTGGCGTGGCACGCCTGATTCAGGCCCGTCCGCACGAGCCGATTCGGTGATTTCGGAGTCGACTGCTACTTCGCACAGGCCGTCCTCTTCGCTTCGCTCAACGAGAGAGTTTCGAGCGGCGCAGGTCGCGGGCCTGCGCAGGGCGAACGTACCGCTGCCCTGAACGACAGCGACGGACTTCGTCGCGAGTTAGATCTTGTTCACGCCCTGGTAGCCCCGAGACATGTGGTCAATCGACCGGTTGGCGTAGACGACCGAATACTCGCGAGTCCCTCACGGTCGATATCGGAAAATAATCTCGGCACGCTCGCCTCTTTGGACGAGTAGATAAAGGGGGCGCATACCGGTCCTGACAAAAGTCTGGAATTGTCGTCGCGGCGGAAATTCACACTCAGCGCGTCCCATGAGTACCCGACAGCGTGAGAACACGTCGTGTGTGCGCGCGCGTCGATCCGTCCGGTGGGAGACATCTCGTATGCCCGTTTGCGGCACCCGATTCGAAGGTCCACCGGCGGATCGGTTCCTCTCCCCTGCGCGGCCGCATTAACCATTTGCTCAATCTTGACGCTGTTTTTTTCAACTTGGAGATGACATCCCGCTGGCAGAATTTGATCATCGCCGGAACACATCAAAGAAAAGCTCACAGGCGCGGCCGTCCCGACACCGCTTCACCGGCTCAGTGAGCAACATGACGGAGACACAGACAAATGAAATACCGGACCGCGCTATGCGTCTGCGCCGCACTTCTGAGCGCCTCTTCCGCATGGGCGCAAGACGAGGAGGAGGACGCACCGCCGCCGAAACCCGTCGGCGCCAGCTCGGTGACGATGTACGGCTTGATCGATCAGGGTGTCGAATTCGTCAACAACGTCGCCACTGGGAAGAACCAGACCGCGAACGGATGGCGTACAGGAGATGGCACCGCCACCTCTTACTTCGGCGTCCGGGGCAGCGAGGATCTGGGTGGCGGAGTCAAGGCGATTTTCGACCTGCAGGGCGGCTTCAGCCCGACGACCGGCGCATCGAGACAGGGTGGGCGCATCTTCGGCCGGCAGTCGTATGTGGGTCTCGACGGGAAATATGGCCGCCTGACATTCGGCCGCCAGTACACGATGCGCTTCTTCGGCATCTCGTTCATCAATCCGTTCGGAACCGGCGCGCAAGGTCTGACGACGCTCGACAACGGCATCGCCAATGCGCGCGCCGACAACGCCGTGAGTTATCGCTATTTTCTCGGCGACTTCGAAGGCGGCGTCAACTACAGCTTCGGCCGCGATGCCGTCAACGGCAACAGCAATGTCGCGACCAACTGTCCGGGGCAGACCTCTCCGTCGAATCAGTGCCGGGAGTATTCGGCGTTGCTCAAGTACGAAGGCCACGTCTGGGGCCTGGCGACGTCATACGAGCGCAACTATGGCGGCACCTCCGCGACGTGGGGCGGCCTGACCTCGCCCGATCTCACGGATAGCCGCTTCACGTTGGGCGGATACTTCATGATCGCGAAGGCGAAGTTTGGCGTGGGATGGATCAGGCGCGTGAACGAAGGTATCGCCACGCCGAGAAGCAATCTCGTATGGGTGACAGGGACGGTTCCGGTGACGCCGTTCTTCCATATCGACGGGATGCTGGCGCAACTCAAATACGAGCATTCGCCCAACAAGGCGGTGATCGAAGTGCTGCGCGGCGAATACCTCCTTTCCAAGCGCACGCTTCTGTATGTGACGGGCGAGCATATCAACAACTCAGGCACGCTGGCGCTTGCGGCGACCACGCTGTCTCCGGTGCCGACACCTCCCGCCGGTGGATCGCAGATATCCGTGATCGCGGGCATCCGGCATACGTTCTAAGACAGAAATCGGAGAAGCTTCGGTTTCTCCGTTGCGGTTTCGTCCAGTGGTTCAGGCAGCGGTTGTCGCGGCGGCCCTCGCGGCCGACATATCGGCCACTGCGCCAAACGCCTGTTTCCGCTTCAGGCTTCCCACGCCGATATCCATGTCCTGCAAGTACGCGACCTCGCGCTCGCTCAGCGAAAGATCCCGCGAATAGGGCCGCTGCGTCTGATTGAACTCCCAGATCGCCTGCGCCGATGCAGCGTCGAAGCGCTTCTGGGCGCGCTTGCGTGCATCGAAAAAGGCGTCGTGCGATGCGGGCGACATCAGAAATTCGTAGAGCGCGCCGTAGGCCGCCATCACCGAAACCAATCCTTCGTGCTTGCCTGCAAGCGCATCATTCGATGCATAAGCCGTCTGGAACACGCAGCGCGGTAATGCCTGCCACAGGTTGCCTCCGTCGATGACATGCAGGCCTGCATCGTCGTTGAGATGCGAGATGCTGGAGCAGCAGGCATCGGCGGCGCCGCTTGCCACCGCATCGAAACATTGGTCGTTGCTGCCATGATCGATGAATTCGATCAGCGAAGCGTCGATGCCTTTTTCCGCCATCAGTTGCAGCATGAGCGTATGCAGCAGGCCGAGCTTCGGGCCGACCGCAACGGTCTTTCCGCGCAGATCGTCGAGCGTCGCCGGGCCTCCGGGTCTCGCGAAGAGCGTCAGCGCGCACTTCTTCATGCCGGCCCCGACGATCTTCACGGGCGCACCCTGTTCGATGCGCGTGAGTACGAGGTTGTAACCGGAGACCATGCACACGTCGGCGGCCCCGCGCGTGATGGCATCGAACGGTCCGCTCGTGCCCGGCACCTGGATGATCCGCGCATCGACGCCGTAAGTCTTGAAGTAACCGAGTTCATCCATCAAGGCGTTCAGCGTGGCGTTTTCCGGTCCCGGATTGCTGACGATGCGAATGTCAGTGGAAGCGGCCCTGGCGATAAAAGGCGCGGCGAGGCCGCCTGCCGCCAACCCCATTCCCATGGCGCCTGCCTTGCGCAGGAAGCGGCGGCGCGTCGAGTCGTACGTCATTGCGCTTGTCTCCGAACGCCGGTCGAACCGGCTGAGTTGAGTGAAGCCCTTTGCGAAATACCTGGAAATACACGCTTGCCAGCCTGCATTAGCGCGTGACGAGCGGCGCGCGCCATGCTACGGCATGCACGGTCGAATTGTGCCAACGCGTACGCCCCCGGTCGATTGAGTAAAATGTCCGACGACTTAACCATTCGCTCATACCGGAAGAGGAGTGTGACGTGTCGGCGGAAATCGACTGGTATCTGCAGATCAACCTCAAGGCGCGGCACCTGCGGCTGCTCGTGACGATCGATACGTACCGCAATCTGAGTCAGGTGGCGGAAGTCACGCACGTCACCTTGCCTGCGGTGTCGAAGTCGCTGGCGGAACTCGAACGCGGGCTCGGTCTCTCGCTTTTTACGCGTACCGGGCAGGGCCTCGTACCCACGCCCTACGGGGAATGTCTGACGCGCCACGCGCACGCCATGCTTCACGTTCTGCATCAGGCGCGCGACGAATTGAAGGCGCTGAGCGCGGGCACCGAGGGCAAGATTGAAATCGGCGTCCTGCCGGTGTCCGCGTCCATTCTGCTGACGCAGGCGCTGAAACTGCTCAAGGAGCGCTCGCCCGGCACCAATGTGAAGATCGTCGAAGGCTCCGCCGCGACGCTCCTGCCGGACCTGTGGCAAGGTCATCTCGATCTCGTGGTCGGCCGCCTGCCGCCTCCCGATACGCTCGGCAGCTTCGACGAAAAGGAACTGCTCGAGGAACCGGTCATGCTCGTGACCGGGCGGCATCACCCGCTTGCGCGCAAAAAGTCGCTGCAATGGACGGATTTGCGTCCGTATCCGTGGATCCTTCCGCCCATCGGTTCGATCCTGCGCGATCCGCTCGAACGCGCACTGGAAGTGCACGACGTGCCGCTGACGAACAACTACATCGAGACCGTGTCGCTGCACGTGATCCGCGCCCATTTGCAGGTCTCCGACTGCATCGCGGTAATGGCGGATTCCTCCGCGCGCAACGCCGCGCATCCCCAGCCGCTCCATACGCTGCCGCTGACCCTGCCGCGGCTCTTGCGGCCCGCCGGCGTGCTGTGGAACCGCGCGCGCGCCCTCACGCCGAGCGCGCAACTCATGCTTTCCTGCCTCGAAGATACGGCGCGGCGTCTCTCGGAAGAAGCGCGCGCGGCCCGCTGAGTTCGCGCCCGGGCGCGACGCAGAGCGCGCGCGCACCTTAACCATTCACTCAACTCGACGGCTGTTTTTCTCAAACCACCGTATGAAACCCGCTGGCACAATTGACTCGCGCTCACCTGATAACGAGCGGCGACTCGAACTGCCACCGGTCACGAAGCGTTTCCGGTAAAGGCTGCGGCGGTTCCGCGCATCTACACGGAGACAGCAAGATCATGAACTACAAGAGCGCGCTAGGCGCTTGTGCAGCCCTGTTCGGCTTCGCGGCGACCGCATTCGCGGCCCCGGCATCCCGTCAATCCGTGGAAGATTTCTATCGCGGCAAGGCGTTGACGCTCGTGGTCAGCGCGGACGCCGGCACGCCGACAGACATCATCGCGCGTCAGTTCTCCCGCTTCTTCGTGAAGTACGTTCCGGGACATCCCAAGGCCATCGTGATGAACGTGGTGGGCGCGGGCGGCATGGTCGCGGCGGCCTCGCTGCAATCGCGGCAGCAAAGCGACGGCACCGTGATCGGATTCCTGCAGCGTAACAATCTCTACATTCCGCTGCTCGACGAACGGCAGAACCGCTTCGATCCGCGCAAGGTGCGATGGCTCGGCAGCCTCAACAAGGTCGAATACTGCCTGGTATCCATGACGCGATCCGGCGTGACCACCGCCGACGATCTCAGCAAGAAGAAGATGTATGTCGGCGCGACCGGCTTCGCCAACGAGGATCGCACGCTGCCGGCGCTGCTCGACGAATACCTGGGCGCGAAGATGAGCATCGTGCCCGGCTATACGGGCCGCGGCGAAGTGTATCTCGCCATGCAGCGGGGTGAGGTCGATGGCTGGGCGTCCACCATCGACGGTCTGCAACAGGGCGAACCGGTGCGGCTGCTCAAGACCGGCAAGATGAAGGTGCTGCTGCATCTGGGCTGGACCAGTCCCGCGGCGTTCGCCAATGTGCCGAACCTGTCTTCCTACATCACGCGGCCCGACGTGAAGGCGCTGTTCAATCTCTTCATTCTGCCGTTTCAGGCGGGCCGTCCCATCGCCGTGCCGAAGGACGTACCGCAAGACCGTCTCGACGCGCTGCGCGAAGCGTTTGCGCAGACCATCGCCGATCCGGATTTCATCGACGCCATGAAGCAGGCGGGTTATCCGATCGATCCGATCAAGGGCGACACGGTGGAGCAGATCGTCGCCCGGCTGTATGCGACGCCCGAAGCGCAACTCGAAGATGCCCGCAAGCTCATCTTCAGCGCACACTGACCACGGCCCGAAGGCACATCAACATCAAACGGACCATTCACATGACGCCCGAAATCATCGACATTCATCCGCATATCATTTCGACCGATACGGAACGCTATCCGATCGCGCCTCAGCACGGGCACCGCTCCACGTGGTCGGCGACGCGTCCCGTCACCTTCGAGCAACTGAACGCCGAGATGGATGAAGCCGGCGTGTCGAAAGCCGCGATTGTGCATTCGTCGACGACCTACGGCAGCAACAATTCGTATGTCGCCGACAGCGTGGCGCGGTATCCGGACCGCTTCACGGGCGTCTATTCCTTCGACGTGATGGCCCCCGACGCGCTGACGGCCTTCGACTACTGGCTCGCGCGCGGTATGGGCGGCATCCGGCTTTTCACCGGCGGCGCCACGCATCAAGGCGACGGAAGCTGGCTCGTCAATCCCGCGACGTTCCCGGTCTGGCAACGCTGCGCCGAACTCGGCATGACGATGGCCGTCCAGACCACGCCCGACGGTTTGTCGATGGTGGCGGAACTGGCCGAGCGCTTTCCCAACGTGAAGATCGTGCTCGATCACTGCGGCCGCCCGAATCTGGAACAAGGCCCGCCATATGCGAACTGCGCCGCGCTGTTCTGGCTCGCGAAATACGACAACGTCTACATGAAGATCACGCCGCGCACGTTCGATCTCGCGCAGGCGGCGCCCGGCGGCGCGGAACCGTTCTTCGCGAAGCTCGTGGAAGTGTTCGGCGCGGATCATCTGGCGTTCGGCTCGAATTATCCGGCTTCGGCAGGACCGCTGAAAACGCTCGTAGAGCAAGGCAATGCGTGCTTCGCGGCGCTGAGCGACGAGGAACGCGCATGGGTATGGGGAGGGACCGCAAAGAAGCTCTATCCGATGCTGGCCGGCTGAGCATCGCACCTGCGCTTGGCTGCGACATCAATACAGGTGAGCCGACGAAGCTCGCCATTCCATCAGGATGAGACATGGAGTTCTTCAACGATGCAACGTTGATGGCGGCGGGACACGCGCTATCGACGCTCCTGCAGTTCAACCGGATCATCTTTCTGGTGTTCGGCGTGACGGTCGGGCTCGCAATCGGCTTGCTGCCCGGCATCGGCGGGCTGACGGGCTTTGCGCTGCTCGTGCCCTTCACGTACACGATGGACCCGTACGCCGCGTTCGCGATGCTGCTCGGCATGGCGTCCGTCATCACCACCTCGGACGTGATTCCCGCCGTGCTCTTCGGGGTTCCTGGCCACGCGGCGTCGCAGGCCACGGTGCTCGACGGCCTGCCGATGACCCGGCGCGGAGAAGCATCTCGTGCATTGAGCGCCTGCTATATGTCGTCGCTGATGGGCGGGCTGATCGGCGCGGTCATTCTTGCCGTGTCGCTGCCGCTGGTGCGCCCCTTCGTGCTGTCGATCGGCACGCCGGAGATGTTGTCGCTCACCGTGTTCGGCGTGTCGATGGTGTCGGCGCTGTCGGGCAACGCGCCGCTGCGTGGCGTCGTGGCGGCATGCTTCGGCATTCTGGTCGGCATGATAGGCACCAATGTCGCGACCGGACAGATGCGCTGGACCGGCGATATTCTTTACCTTCAGGACGGCATTCCGCTGGTGCCGATCATCCTCGGCATCTTCGCGTTGCCTGAACTGTGCGAGCTGGCGATCCGGCGCGCGGCCATTGCCGAGAACGTGCAATTCACATCAAGGCAGGGCATGCGTCAGGGCGTCATCGACAGTTTCCGCAACTGGTTTCTCGTGCTGCGCTGCGGCGGTCTAGGCGCGATCCTCGGCGCGGTGCCGGGCATCACCGGCGCGGTGACGGACTGGATCGCATACGGCCACGCGTTGCAGACCGCCAGAGGCGCGAGGGAAACCTTCACCAAGGGCGACGTGCGCGGCGTGATCGCGCCCGAGGCGGCGAACAATGCGCGGGAAGGCGGCAGTCTCGTGCCGATGCTTTCGTTCGGCGTGCCCGGCGGCGCGGCCCAGGCCATCCTGCTCGGCGCAATGATGGTGCACGGCTTCATTCCCGGCCCCGACATGCTCACGCGCCATCTCGACTTCACCTATTCGATGGTCTGGTCGATCGCGCTCGCCAACATCTTCGGCGCGGGCCTGTGCTTTCTCCTGAGCGGCCAGTTCGCCAAGGTCTCGACGCTGCGCTACACGCTCATTCTGCCGGTGATCATGCCGGTCATCTATGTCGGCGCGTTCCAGGGTTCGCGAAGCTGGGGAGACCTCTTCGTGCTGCTTATCGCCGGCGTGATCGGATGGACCATGAAGCGGCTCAGATGGGCGCGTCCGCCGCTGATTCTCGGCCTCGTGCTGGGCGTGCTGATGGAACGCTACATGTCGATTTCCTTCGTGCGCTACGGCACGGACTGGCTGTCGCGGCCGGTCGTCGTCGTCCTCCTGAGTCTTGCCGCGCTGGTCTTCTTCAAGCCGCTTTTCAGCGCGCTGCGCAGCGGCGGAGTCGCACAGTTCAAGCCGAGTGGATCGATCGTCCTGAAGCGCGAGGATCTCGTGTATGTGTTCTTCATCGGCATCGGGCTCTACATGCTGCTGAGTTCGCAAGACTGGCTGCTGATGGCGCGCATCGGGCCGACGGTTGTGGCGAGCATTCTGGTATTCGCGGGAACCGTCAGCCTCGCGTACAAGGTCTTCGTGATTCCGGCGAACGGCGCGGCGCGCGCCAGCAGCGGCGTTCATATGGATGTATCGGGCGATCACGATGAAAAGCTCGCCACGGTAACTGTGCTGTCGCGCGCCGCGCGCTTTCTCGGCTGGTTTGTCGCCTTCCTGGCGTGCATGTCGGTGATCGGCATGCTTCCGACCGTGCCGCTGATGATGGTGGCGTACATGCGCGTCGAGGGGCGCGAATCGTGGAAGCTCAGTCTGATCCTCGCCGTGTGCGTAACCGCGTTCCTCTATTTCGTCTTCGACCGGATTCTTCATATTCCCTGGCCGGACAGCTTCCTCGGACGATGGCTGCCGGGTCTGGGCGGAAATTGACTCTTCATTCAAAGGAGACTCGCATGGCGCAGGACCGGCTGGCGCGTATCGACGCGGAGCAGGCTACGGACGAACAGAAGCGGGTCATCGCGCAACTGGGGGCGGGGCGGGGGCGCATTCCGACGCCGTTCAACATCTGGCTGCATAACCCGCGTCTGGCCGAGGGCATGGAAATCATCGGCACGCATGTGGACCGTTCGCCCGTGCTCAGCGAAGCGGAAACCGAAGTCGCCATTCTCGCGACGGCGGTGTTCTGGAACGCCCCGTATGTGATCGCCAATCATCGGCGGCATGCGCTGAAGGCGGGCGTGCCCGATGCGGTCGTCAGCGCGATTCTGGACAAACGCCGACCCGCGGGCGAACATGGGCGCTTCGGCCTCGTGTGCCACGCAGTGAGCGACATTCTCGCGGGTGGCTCCATCGACGATGCGCGCTTCGCCGGGTACGATGCCGGGCTGGGCCGGGCGGTCATCGCGGAGCTGCTCGTGACGATAGGCTATTTCACCTCGATCTCGCTCGGCATGACCTTGCATGCGCTCGAACCGAAGGACTGAGCGCCATGCCTGCGCAATCCGATGCGTCAAGGCAGTGGGAGATTCAACGTGACGGGGCTTGACGGCTATTTGCAGGTGAACCTGAAGGCGCGGCATCTGCGCCTGATCGTGACCATCGATACCTACCGGAATCTGACGCAGGTGGCGGAAGTCACGCACGTCACGATGCCGGCGGTGTCCAAGTCGCTGGCCGAGCTGGAGCGCGGGCTCGGGCTCACCTTGTTTTCGCGCACGGCGCAAGGGCTCGTGCCGACGCCGCACGGCGAGTGTCTCATCCGTCACGCGCGGGAAATGCTGACCATACTCCATCAGGCGCGCGATGAAATGAAGGCGCTGAGTTCGGGCACGGAAGGCAAGGTGCATATCGGCATGTTGCCCGCTTCGGCGTCCGCGCTGCTGCCTCAGGCGCTCAACCTGCTGAAGGTCAAGTCGCCGGGAACGAACGTCAGGGTGGTCGAAGGCACGCGCGGCGCATTGCTTCCCGAACTCTGGCAAGGGCGGCTCGATCTGATCGTCGGCCGGCTGCCTGCGCCGGACACGCTCGGCAGCTTCGAGGAAAAAGCGCTGCTCGAAGAACCCATCACGTTGATGACCGGGCGGCATCATCCGCTGGCGCGGCGCAAGAACCTCAACTGGTCGGATCTTCATCCGTATCCGTGGATCCTGCCGCCGCAAGGCTCGATTCTACGCGATTCGCTGGAACGCACGCTCAGGGCGCACGATGTACCGCTGACGAACAACTACATCGAGACGCTGTCGGTCCACGTGACGCGCGCGCATCTACAGATCTCGGATTTCATCGCTGTCATGGTCGGCACGCCGGCCAACGACGACGCGCAGCCCCTGCATGCGCTTCCCTTGACCTTGCCGCGCTTGCTCAGGCCGGCAGGCGTGCTGTGGAACCGGAATCGCGGGTTGACGCCGAGCGCGCAGCTCATGATCGCCTGCCTGGAAGAAGCCGCGCAGCAATTGCAGAGCGGCAACTCGTAAGTCTTTGGAAAGCATCGATCACACGACGTGTATCTTGATTTGCGTGCATTAATTAGGCATCCATATCGTGTGAGGCAGCACCTTTACCAAACGGTTAAGCGTCACGCCGCTTTATTCAATAGACGGCGTCGGGCTTCTCAAAAGATCATGTCGTCAACAACACGATATTCCTCCATGGAGACTCAAGTGACAAAGAAGGTCCATCTCAAGCTCGCCATCGCCGAACATCCGCACACTTCCGCCATCCGCAACGGTTCGATTCCCATCGAGGGCGTCGACGCGGAATTCATCACCGTTCAGCCGCAAATCGGCGCGTTCCGGCGCATGGTCCGCGATGTCGAGTTCGACGTATGCGAACTGGCGCCGACCACGTACATCATCGCGCGTGCTTATGGCGCGCCCTTCGTCGCGTTGCCGATCTTCGTCGTGCGCCGCTTCCATCATTCCGGGCTGCTCGTGCGGCCGGACGCGGGCATCAAGACGCCCAAGGATCTTGAAGGCAAGAAGGTCGGCGTGCGCGCGTATTCGGTGACGACGGGCGCATGGACGCGCCAGGTGCTGATCGACGAATTCGACCTCGATCCTTCTAAGGTGACCTGGGTCGTCGATGACGAGGAGCACGTCACGCAACTCGAGCTGCCGCCGAACGTCATTCATGCGCCCAAGGGCACCTCGCTCGCAGACATGATGGCGAAGGGCGAACTCGTCGCAGGTTTCCACGGCAATGCGGGCATTGGCCGCACCGGCGACCCGACGGGCGGCTGGAAGGAAGTGGAAGCGGATTATCCGGACCTGTTCCCGAACGCGGAAGAACTCGAATCCGAGTACTACGCCCGCACCGGCGTGTACCCGATGCACGGCACCATCGTGGTCAAGGACTCGGTGCTTGCGGAACACCCGTGGGTCGCGAAGTCGATCTACGACGCGTTCGACAAGGCGAAGAAGGAGTGGCTCGCCAAGCTCAACGCAGGCGAACTGAACGACAAGAAGAACAAGAAGTACATCGAGCTGCAGAAGATCGTCGGCAACGACCCGCTGCCCTACGGTATCGAAGAAAACCGCAAGACAATCGAAGCGCTCGAAGCGACCGCCTTCAAGCAAGGCCTGACGCCGCGTCGCATGTCCATGGATGAGCTGTTCGTCGATCCCCGCGTCTGAACCTGCACGGAAAGCACAAGAACATGATCATCGATTGCCACGGTCACTTCACGACCGTTCCCGCTTCGTTCCGCGACTGGCGCGCCAGGCAGATCGCGGCCGCCGACGATCCCGCCAATGCGCCCCCGCTGTTCGGCGCGCACGTTTCCGATGACGACATTCGAGAAGGCGTCGGCAACGGTCAGTTGCGTCTGCAACAGGAACGCGGCGGCGACCTCACGCTGTTTTCGCCGATCGCGGGTCTCATGAGCCATCACCTCGGCAACGAGCGCACGAGCCTGGAATGGGCCGAAGTGTCGAACAATCTCGTGCGACGCGTCTGCGATCTGTATCCGGACAACTTCGTGCCGGTTTGCCAGTTGCCGCAGTCGCCGCTCGCGCCGCCGAAGAACTCGTTGCCCGAACTGCGCCGCTGCGTCGAGGAAATGGGATTCGTCGGCTGCAATCTGAATCCGGACCCAAGCGGCGGTTACTGGACCGGCAAGCCCATGACGGATCGCGAGTGGTATCCGCTCTATGAGGCGCTGTGCGATCTGGATGTCCCCGCGATGATCCACGTCGCCGCATCGTGCAATCCGTGTCATCACGGCACCGGCGCGCACTATCTCAACGCGGACACGTCGGTGTTCATGCAGCTCCTGCAAGGGGATCTGTTCAGGGACTTCCCGACGCTGCGCCTCGTGATTCCGCATGGCGGCGGCGCGGTGCCTTACCACTGGGGGCGTTATCGCGGCATGTCGCTCGAGATGGCCAAGCGTCCGCTCGAAGGTCTGCTGAACAACATCTTCTTCGATACGTGCGTCTATCACCATCCGGGCGTCGAGTTGCTGACCAAGGTGGTGCCGACGAGCAACGTGCTGTTCGGTTCCGAAATGATCGGCGCGGTGCGCGGACGCGATCCGAATACCGGCCAGTATTTCGACGATACCAAGCGCTATATCGACGCATGCGAAGCGTTGAGCGATGCGGACCGGCACGCGATCTTCGAGGGCAACGCGCGACGCGTCTATCCGCGTCTGGACAAGCACCTCAAGGCGAAAGGACTGTAATGAACATCATCGACATTCATCCGCACATCATCTCGGACGACGAGAAGCGCTATCCGCCCGCGCCGCTGTTCGGCAAGCGTTCGGACTGGTCGCAGGAACGCCCGAACACGGTCGAGGCCTTGATCGAAGCGATGGACGAAGCAGGCGTCGCGAAGGCGGCCGTCGTGCATTCGTCGACGACTTACGGCTTCGATAACAGCTATGTGGTGGACGGCTGCAATCAGTACAAGGACCGGCTCATCGCCGTGGGTTCGGTCGATATGCTCGCCGATGACGTGCAGACCGTCATCAGGAACTGGGCCGACCAGGGACTGGCGGGCTTGCGCATCTTCACGGGCGGATCGACCAAGGATTTCGATCCGAGCGAACTGGACAACCCCAGGTCGTTCAGGGCGTGGGAAATGCTCGCGGAGCTGAAGCTCCCGATGTGCATCCAGACCGGATCGGTCGGCCTGCCGCAAGTGCGCATGCTGGCGGAAAAGTTTCCGAACGTGAACATCATCCTCGATCACCTCGCGCGTCCGGACGTGCTCGACGGGCCACCATACGCGAACGCAGCCGGACTCTTCGCGTTGCGTGACCTGCCGAACGTCTACATGAAGCTCACGCCGCGCATCTTCGGCGACGTGAAGAAGGAAAAGGCGAGCGCCGAGACCTTCTTCCCGCGTGTGGTCGAGGCATTCGGCGCGCAACGGCTCGCATGGGGATCGAATTTCCCGACATCGACCGGCACGCTCAACGAGATTCTCGCCACCGCCCAACAGGGGCTTGCATGCCTGAGCGACGAAGACCGCGCATGGGTCTTCGGCAAGACCGCACAGAAGCTCTATCCGGCGCTGAGCTGACAACCTGAACGAGAACGCATCATGTCAAACACCCGCCTGAACAGCATCATCCGTGCTTTCGAATCCGGCAAGCCCGCGCATGCCGCCTTCGCGAAACTCGACAAGCAGACTGCCATCGAAATGAGCGATGCGCCTTATGACGGCATCGTCTTCGAAATGGAGCACAACCCGTACGACGTGTCCGCGCTCGGCGACGCGTTGCAGTACATGCTCAGCCGCAAGCAGATTGCGGAGTCCGGTTCGGTTGCGCCGAAGGTGACGCCGCTTGCGCGCATCCCCGCCAATGGCGCGGAGATGAACCAGAGCTTCGCGAAGCAGGTGCTCGATCGCGGCGCGTACGGCGTGATCTGGCCGCACGTGTCGACGGTCGAGCAGGCCTACAACGCCGTAGCTTCCTGCCGCTATGCGCGGCCGAAGAACGCGCCGCTCTATGAGCCAAAGGGCCTGCGCGGCGACGGTCCCGCCAACGCCGCGCGCTACTGGGGCCTGTCGATGGCCGAGTACTACGAACGCGCCGATGTCTGGCCGCTCGCGCCGCAGGGCGAGCTCCTCGTCGGGCTGATGTGCGAGAGCACCCAGGCGATCGACAATCTCGACGACATCCTCGCCAACGTGCCGGGCATCGGTTTCATTCTGATCGGCGAAGGCGATTTGAGTCAGGAGCTGGGGTTCCCGCGTCAGTACGAGCATCCGGAAGTGCTCGCGGCGATGGGGCAGATCGTCGAGACGTGCCGCAAGCACAATGTGGTCGTCGGCAATCCGCATGTGACCGCGAAGAATCATCGCCGCTTGCAGGAAGAGGGCTATCGCTTCCTGATGTCGGCACCCGCGCGCACGTATGGCGTGGTCGGTCTCGCACGCGAACTGGCGGGTTACTGATGAACGGCGCCGAAAGTCTCGTGGCGACGCTGGTGGAGCAGGGCGTCGATATCTGTTTCGCCAATCCGGGCACCTCGGAGATGCATTTCCTCGCTGCGCTCGGCGGCAATCCGGCGATGCGCAGCGTGCTGTGCCTGTTCGAAGGCGTGGCCACCGGCGCCGCCGATGGCTGGTATCGCATGAAGGACAAGCCCGCGTCGACCTTGCTGCACCTGGGCCCTGGCCTGGCGAACGGCCTCGCGAACATCCATAACGCGAAGCGTGCTTCGTCGGGGATGGTCAATGTCGTCGGTGAACATTCGGTGTCGCATCTCAAGTACGATCCACCGCTGACCTCGGATATCGAAGGTCTCGCGCGCCCGCTGAGTCATTGGGTGCGGCGCGCGGAATCGTCGAACACGATCGCCTGGGACGCGGCGCAGGCCGTGGCCAGGGCGAGCGGGCATCCGGGCCAGATCGCCACGCTCATTCTTCCCGGCGATACCTCGTGGCAACCCGTCGATGCAGCACCCGGGTTGCCGCCGAACCGCGGCGAGGCGCGCCGCGCGCCGAGCGCCGAGCGCATCGAACATGTGGCGCGCGTGCTGCGCTCGGGTGAGCCCGCGCTGATCATTCTCGCGAACAAGTCCACGCGCGGCGTGGCGCTGGAGAAGGCGGGACGCGTCGCGGCCGCGACAGGCGCCGTGCTCGGCTCGCAGTTCTTCACGGCGCGCATCGAGCGCGGCGCGGGACGTGTGCCGCTCGCGCGCATTCCGTATGCGGTCGCGCAGGCCCAGGCGTTTCTGAAGGACTACAAGCACATCATCACGGTTGAGACGCGCGAGCCCGTCGCGTTCTTCGCGTATCCGGACAAGCCGAGCCTGCTCAAGGCGGAAGGCACGCTCGTGCATCCGCTCGTCGAGGCGGACGAAGACAGCGAACTCGCCTTCGACATGCTGTTGCAGGCGCTCGGCGCGGCCGCCACCGCGCCGCTTCTTCAGGCGCGCATCAAAACGCCGGTGCCTGTGGGTGCGCTGAATCCGGCGAGCATCGCGCATGTGCTCGCGGCCGGCTTGCCGGAGCACTGCATCGTCGTGGACGAGTCGCTGACGACGGGTCGCGAATCCATGAGCCTGACCATGGGCGCGCGGCCGCACGATCTCATCAACAACCTGGGCGGCTCGATCGGTTATGCGACGCCCGTGGCCACCGGCGCGGCGCTGGCGTGTCCCGAGCGACGCGTCGTCTGCATGGTCGGCGACGGCAGTGCGATGTACACCATCCAGTCGCTCTGGACGCAGGCACGCGAAGGACTGAACGTCACCACGATCATCTTCGCCAACAACAGCTACGCAATCCTCAAGGCCGAATACGCCAACATGGGCGCGGGCGCGCCGGGAGAGCGCGCGTTGTCGATGATCGATATCGACAAGCCGCGCATCGACTGGCTGGCGATGGCGAAGAGCATGGGCGTGCCGGCAGTGGCCGTCGAGAAGGCGGAAGGCTTCTACAAGGCGCTGGTCGATTCGGCGCGCGAAGCCGGGCCGAGCCTGATCGAAGTACGGCTCTGACATCCAACGACACCAGCAACAGGAGCACACAGCATGACAACCACGCAAACCGAAGCGCCGACGTTGCGCGTCAATCTCGCGGAATACGCGGTGACGAAGGCCATGCGCAATGGTCAGGTTAAGTCTGATCTCGTGAACCTCGAATTCTGCGGACCGACGCCCGCGCACAACGGCTTTAAGGCGATGGTACGCGAGAGCAGGTTCGACGCGGGTGAACTGGCGATCGTCACGTTCCTCCAGGCGAAGGCCTACGGCAAGCCCTATGTGCTGCTGCCCGCGCCGATCTCGGGACGTTTCCAGCATCACTGCGCCGGATACAACATCGACTTCGGCCATCTCGATCCGAAGGATATCGAAGGCAGGAAGGTCGGCGTGCGCACCTACACGCAAACCACCGCGTTGTGGATTCGCGGCATCCTGCGGCACGAATACGGCGTCGATCTGGACAAGGTCACGTGGATGACGCTCGGCGACGGCCATCTCGCCGAATACAGCGATCCGCAGAATTGCCAGCGTTTGCCGGCGGGTTCGTCTATTCCGCAGATGATGCTCGACGGAGAGCTCACGGCCGCCTTGCTCGGAGAAGACATGCCGAAGGACGAACGCGTGCGCACGCTCGTGCCCGACCCGCAGGCTGCCGCGAGAGACTGGTTCGCTCGCACCGGCGTCGTGCCGATCAACCACATGTTCGTGGTCCACGAGAAGCTCTCGAAAGAACGGCCGGATATCGTGCGCGAGCTGTATCGCATGGTCGTGGAAAGCCGCGCGAGCGCGGACAGCGTTCCCGCCGTGTTCCCGCCGCTCGGCCTGGAAGCGAATCGCAAGGGCCTGCAACTGGCCGTCGACTGGGCGCTCGATCAGAAGATCATTCCGCGTCGTCTGTCGGTCGACGAGTTGTTCGACGATGTGACCGGTTCCCTCGGTTAAGGACCTCGGAGCGCAATGTGGACATCACCCGGGTCGAACGCGCGCGGACAGCGAACCGCTGGGCCATCCTCGTGCTGCTCGCGCTGGGGCTCATGATCTCGCACGTGGATCGCACCAGCATGTCCGCGGCGTTCGCCGACCGTCATTTCGTGCAGGAATTCGCGCTGACGCACGTGCAGCGCGGATGGCTCGGCTCCGCGATGTTCTGGGCGTATGGCCTCTTTCAGTTGCCGATGGGCTGGCTGGTCGATCGCTACGGCGTGAAGTGGCCGTATGCGATCTGCTTCCTGCTCTGGTGCCTCGCCGCCGCTGCGACGGGCGCCGTGACGACATTGTGGGCGCTCATCATCGTGCGTCTGATGATCGGTGTCGCGGAAGCCGTGGTGGTTCCGGCGACCTATCGCTATCTCGCCGATCATTTCGACGAAACGCGAAAGGGCACGGCGCTGGGCATCTTTTCCATCGGCGGAAAGATGGGGCCGGCGCTCGGCGCGCCGATTGCGGCGTGGCTGATCTCGACGGGCTCATGGAAAGCGATGTTCATGATCACGGGACTCGTCGGGTTGATCTGGCTGGCGCCGTGGCTGCTGATGCTCGAGAACGACTTTCCTTCGCGCGCGCAACTCGCCGTCGCCAGGAAGCGGGCAGCGTCGGTGCCGCTCTCGAACCTGCTGTCGAGTCCGGTCGTGTGGGGCGGGCTGGTCACCAACTTTTGCTACAGCTATTTTGCGTTCTACTGCATGACGTGGATGCCAGCTTATCTCGTCGAGCAACGCGGCCTGTCGCTCGGTGAATCGGGCCTATATGTGTTCTTCAGCTTCGTCGGGATCGCGGTCGTGGCCGCCCTCGCGGGATGGGCTGCTGACCGGATGATCGCACGCGGATTCGATGCCGTGATCGTGCGCAAGTCGTTCATCGTCGCCGGATTCGTCGGCGGGACGACCGTGTTGCTCGGCGCGTATGCCCGTTCGCCGCAGATGGCCTTGCTGTGGAACGTCGTGTCGCTTTCCCTGCTCGGCCTCGTGACGGCAAACAATCTGGCGCTCGTCAAACTCACGCTGGTTCCCAAGCAGGCGGTCGGACTGAATACCGGCCTGCAGCAAGTGGCGACGAGTCTCGCGGGCGGCGTATCGGCGAGCCTGTCGGGCTGGCTGCTTCATGTCGGGCACAGCTATACCTTGCCGATGCTCGCCATCTTCGTGTTCCTGCTGCTTGGGGCCGCCAGTACCGTTGTGCTGCTCCGAAGGAAGTGGGCGCCAAAGGTCAATGCTCCCATGCGTGACGTGTCATGACTCCGTCGCATCCGTCTTCATCGCCGTCCACGCAGAATCATCCGGACGATGTGACGTCCCTGCTGCGTCACGCGTCGCTCGTGCGCTTCCTGATCGCGCGGGTCGGCTCGATCAGCGCGCAGCAAATGCTGATGCTCGCGATCAGCTGGCACATGTATGACCTGACATCGAGCGCCTGGGATCTCGGCCTCGTCGGTCTGTTCCAGTTCGTTCCCGGTCTCGCCACGACGCTCATCGCGGGGCATTGCGCCGACCGGCTGCATCGGGGACGGATGGTTGCCGCGTGCCTGGCGTTGCAGGCGGTCGTGGCGACGCTTCTGATCGTCTCCACCGCGACGCACAGCGTAACGCGCGACGTGCTGCTGACGCTCTCGCTCGTGCTCGGCGCAATCAGGCCGTTCCAGATGGCGGGGCAGCAGGCGCTCCTGCCGATGCTCGTTCCGCCGCGCCTGCTTGCGCGTTCGATGGCGCTCGGCACGGTGGTCCAGCAAATCTCGGTGATCGCCGGGCCGGCGCTGGGTGGGGTGCTGTTCGCGGTCAGCGTCGGCACCGTATATCTGACGAGCGCGCTGCTGTTCTGCATCAGCGCCGTAATGTACTCATTCGTTCGCTACGACTACACGCCGCCCTCGCGCGAACCTGTCACGGCGGACACGATCCTCGCGGGCTTGCGCTTCATCTGGGGCAGTCCGCTGTTGCTGGGCGCGATCTCGCTCGATCTCTTCTCGGTGCTGTTCGGCGGCGCGACCGCGCTGCTTCCCGTCTACGCGAAGCAGATTTTGCACGTCGGACCGCAAGGCCTGGGCTTGCTGCGCTCTGCACCCGCCATGGGCGCATTGTGCATCGGACTCGTGCTTTCACGACGCGCGATCGTCAGCGGTGTCGGCAAGAAGCTGCTGATTGCGGTGGCGGTGTATGGCGTGTCGATCGCGGCATTCGGCCTCTCGCGATGGTTTCCGTTATCGCTGCTCTTGCTCGCGGTGTCGGGCGGGGCGGATACGATCAGCGTCATCGTCAGGCAGACCTTGATTCAGCTCGAAACGCCCGATCACATGCGGGGGCGCGTGGCGGCGGTCAACACGCTGTTCATCGGGGCGAGCAATCAGCTCGGCGAATTCGAGTCGGGCGTGAGTGCGACGGCGCTGGGCGTCGTTGGCTCGGTCGTGGCGGGCGGCTTCGCGACGGTTCTGATCAGCGTCGCCTGGAGCCGCCTTTTCAAGCCGCTCGCGAAGCGCGACGCGCTGCATTGATCCGGCAGCGCGTTCTTTCCGGGTCAGGATGACGAGCGTGAAGTGGTGGCCATGAGAGCCTGCTTTTCAAGGGTGGTGCGATACATCGAGCGTGCCGGCATCGGTGCGCGGCTGAGTGTCCTGAATGAGATCTACGGTTTCGTCGATCCGAGCGAGAAACAGTCATGAGCGAACAGAGAAAATCGCTTCGGTTCCTGATGCACGACTGGTTGGGGCGAGCCGGAAACATTCGAATCAGTCGCGCGGCACGTTCGAGGGCCATGCCCTGGCGTGCGGTGCGCATCGAGATCATGGTTGCGTCCGAAGCCTTCGCTATCGTGTTTTTTTGCCACGACGATGGCTCGTGGTGCGTCTATCCGCCGACGTCTCCCTCGCTTGCGATGAACCCTGTTCCGACCTGAAAGCGCACGCAAGCGGCGGGAGCTAAGTGTCAACCCTCAATTGCTAACCCTGCTAGACTGTTTGAGCGAACTTCACGCATCCCGCGATGCAGTGTCGCCAGGCAAGCCTGGGAGGTGTTGCATGAAACCGCTCGTCAAAGCTGTTTCAGGGTTGGTCCTTGCCATTCCCGTTCTTTCCTTTGCGCAGACAGGCGACCAGTCCTTGACTCGCGCACAGGTTCGCGCCGATCTCGTCCGCGCTGAAAATGCGGGCTACAGCCCGACCGCCTGGGCGGATTTCCCTGACGGTGAAATACAGGCTGCCGAATTCCGCGTCGCTGCGCGCAAGGCGATGAAGGGCCGGGCCGACGAAGCCGGCCGTAACAGAACGCCCTAGCAGTCCGGCGATATAGTCAGATAGCCGCGTGACAGGACGGCACAGCCGGTTGGTTCATCTTCCCGATTGCGCCGTCCCGCTCGACCCGGAACCATAAGCCGTGCTGGCCGCGGCCTGCTCGCGCATGATGACGGCTTCGGCGCGTCGCAGGCTGCCGGGACAGTCGCCCGTGCAGTTACTCAGTGGATTGTAGCCAGCCCTTTCAAGCCGCGCGAGTTCCGCGCGGACGTGCTCGCGTGTGACTGGGTCGCTCGATTGAGCGGACGCCAGTGCGGGAAGCAGGAAAACGGCGGCGATGATGGTGGCGATCGAGGCGTTCATATTTACCCTTTGACATGTGTCTGCCGCGTGTTGCAGCAGCGATGAGACGAATTACACACTAAGGGTAAATACTGAGTCTATTGAATTAAAAGGCCTGAGGCTTGAGCATTTGGTCAAGCCCGAACCATTCACTAAAACTTGTGCGTCATCCCCAACACGATGCCTCGCGCATACGCACCGGGCGCGGTCGGGATGCCGCTGTATTGCGTGCCGTCGAGCGTGTAATTTGCTTGACCGTGGTTATCGATCAAACCGGCGGCCGCGTAGAGACTCGTCGCTTTCGAAAGGAAGTACTCGTAGGTGAGACCGATCTGCTGTGCGTCTTTTCCCTGTCCGGCGCGATCATGGGCATAGCCGTACATGACCGAAAGCAGATTGAATGGATCGAGCAGATAAGACATGGAGGCTTCGTAAATGTCGCGTTCTTCGCTATTGTCCGTCTGCCGTTCCGACTGATACGCGAGATACATGCGCAGATTTCCCGCGCGATATCCCGCCGCCGCGCGCCATACCTTCTGCACCGAACTGCCGGTGGGATTGCCTTGCGATTCATATCCCGCGGACAGGCGAACCGGACCGTTCACATAGCGCGCGACCACGTTATAGAAGTGCAGGCCATTGCTTGGCTTCATCGTCTGGTCGCGCAAGGAGATCATGGCTTGCGCGCTCAAGCCGTAAATCGTGGGCGCAAAATAGGCGATCGCGTTGCTTGCGCGCACGGTCACATCCTGAAAGTTGTTGATCGGCGATGCAATACTTTTCACGGCAGTCGGATCGATTTCGCCGTTCAGAAAAAGATATTCGGGCTTCTTCTGACGGCCGATGCGCAACTCGCCGAACGGTCCGCTCATGCCGACCCACGCAAGGCGGTTCCATGCGGCGGTCGGATCGGTCGCTGCGCCCGTCACGCCGGAGAAGCCCTGTTCGAGCTGGAAATTGACACGATATCCGCCGCCGATGTCTTCGCTGCCTCTCAAGCCATAGACGGTGGCGAAGAGTCCGCTCGATACCGCACGGCCGACCGATCCCTGACCGCCGTTCTGAAATTCGATGCCGTTATCGACGATGCCATAAAGCGTCAAGGACGATTGCGCTTGAGCATTATCGAATGCGCTTGAAACGCAAAGCGCCAGGGGCAAAAGAATCCGCTTTTTCATGGTGTCTCCGGTTTTAATTATTGAATGTCGATGCGCGGTGACCGCGACGCGAACGTTCGCACCAGGCGCGACGAGAAGCCGCGCGTGTTATGGCTTAGCGGCCGATCGAGGCGATGTGCGTGCGTTGCGCGCCAGGCGAGGCGAGCTCACGCTAAAGGACGCGAGCCTTTATAGACGGTCGACGGCGCGAGGCGGTATCGGCTCTCGCGGCAGGAATCGAATGCAGAATAGAGGATTGCGAACGATGCGTCCCTGTACAAAAGTAAGGTTCGCCGGGATTTAAGTCCGTTTATGGCCTGTTTGTTAAGGGATCGCGTCTTCTCGCACCGGCCCTGAAGAAAAGTGCCATCGAAACTCAGTTTTGTGTAGGGACTCGGGCGACGCCTTGGCCTATTCTTGCTTCCATCCGGAAGATTCAATCGAACATAAGAGAAAGGGCATATGGAGACAAGCAAACCCGGAGTGACGCGGCGCTGGGCAGTGCTTGCGCTGCTCGCGCTCGGCGTACTGATTTCCTTCGTCGATCGTACGAGCATTTCGGCCACGCTGGCGGATGCGGATTTCATTCGGCATTTCGCGCTGAACGACGTGGATCGCGGCTGGATCAACGCGGCGTTCTTCTGGTCTTACGGCGTGTTTCAGATACCGATGGGCTGGGTCGCGGACCGCTACGGCGTGAAGTGGCCCTATGCGATCAGTTTCGCGTTGTGGTGTATCGCGACGGCCTTTATGGGGGCGGTGACCGCGCTTGCGAGTCTCGTCGTCATGCGGCTCATTATCGGCATGGCGGAAGCGATCGTGATTCCAGCCAGTTACCGCTGGATTCGAAACAACTTCGACGAAAGCCAGAACGGTCTCGCCGTCGGCATTCTCGCGATGGGCAACAAGTTCGGCCCCGCGCTAGGCGCACCCGTAGGCGCGTGGTTCATCGTGCATTACTCATGGCAGACGATGTTCGTCGTCACCGGCCTGGTCGGGCTGTTCTGGCTCGTGCCCTGGCTCACGATGGTGCGCAGCGACTTTCCTTCGAAGGAGCAGATCGCGATCTCGGATCAGCGCGCGCGCTCGGTGAGCCTCGGCAACATCATGACGAGTCCGGTCGTGTGGGGCGGCATGATCACCAACTTCTGCTACGGCTATTTCACGTTCTACTGCATGACATGGATGCCCGCGTATCTGGTCGAACAGCGGAACCTGTCGATCTCGCGCTCGGGACTCTTCACGTTCTTCAGCTTTGCGGGCATCGCGATCGTCGCGGCTCTAGCAGGGTGGGCGGCGGATCGTGTGATCGCAAGCGGCCGCGATCCGATCCTCGTGCGCAAGGCCTTCACCGTGACGGGCTTCGCGGGCGGCTGCACGGTGCTGCTCGGCGTTTATGCGAACTCGCTCGAGATGGCGTTGTTCTGGAACGTGCTGTCGCTCTCGCTGCTTGGTCTCGTCACCGCGAACAATCTCGTGCTGTCGCGTCTCACGCTGATTCCGAAGCAGGCCATCGGGCTCGTGACCGGAGTGCAGCAGGTCGCGACGAGTCTCGCGGGCGGCGTGGCCGCGAGTCTGTCCGGCTGGCTGCTGCACGTGAGCGGAAGTTACGACCTGCCGATGATGGTCATTCTCGGCTTTCTGGTGGTGGGTGCGATGGCCACCATCGTGCTCTATCGCCCTGAATGGGCGCCGAAAGTCACCGAACAGCAAGGCACGCTGCGACGCGCCTGAATGCCTGGACATCGTTGCACTCATCACATTCAAAAGAGAAACACCAAACATGGCGAAGATCGTATTCGGAATGGCGGTGCCGCACAGCGGCATGCTGGGTCAGGCTCCGGAGGACTGGCTCATCAACGGCGAGCGCGACCGCAACAACAAGGAACTGTGGTTTCGCAACCGGACCTGGACCTATCCCGAACTTGAAGCGCATCGCGAGGCAGCGTTCGAGAAGTTCCTGACTATCGAGGAACGCACGGCGCGCGCTCAACGCTGCCGCGCAGCGCTCGACAAGATGGCCGCCGCTTACCGAGAGGCGGAAATCGACGTGGCCATTATTCTGGGCAAGGATCAGAAAGAGATCTTCACCCACTTATCGCCGTCGATCGCCATCTACAGCGGCGCGCAAGTGCACAACGGTCCGCCGCAGCGCGCCGTGTATGCGCCGGATCGTCATGTGGTGCACGACTGCCATCCGGAGCTGGCGACTTACCTCATCGAATATTTTCAGCGCGAGAACTTCGACCTGACCGATCTCTTTGCGTGGCCCGACAACGTGTGGATGAAGCCGCTGCCCGAGTATCCCGTGGTGCCGCATGCGTACAGCTTCGTCTATCACCAGATCATGGGCGATGCGCCGCCGCCGCATGTGCCGGTCATCATGAACTGCTTCTATCCGCCGACGCAGCCGTCGATGTCGCGCTGTATCGAGTTCGGCCGCATCCTGCGCGACGCCGTCACCGCGTGGCCCGAAGACGTGCGCGTGGGCATCTTCGCGTCCGGCGGGCTGTCGCACTTCGTGAATGACGAGGAGTTCGATCATCGCATCATGAAGATGCTGGCCGATTACGACTATGACGGCCTGGCCGCGGTGGACGACCGCTCGTATCAGTCCGGCACATCGGAAATCAAGCTCTATGTGAGCGTGATGAAGGCCGTGCAGGAAACCCGGGCGCAAATGACCCTGGTGGACTATGTGCCGTGCTGGCGCACGCCCGCCGGCACCGGCGAAGGCATGGGCTTCATGTACTGGAAGGCCGCCGAGTGAGCGGTCTTCGTCGACACGACATCACGCCAGGGACGCAAAGCGGCATGCCGACCCTGGCCTGCTTATAACGACTGGAGACATGCTTTGTATTCGAGGATGTGTTTCATGAAGCGCGTGGCGGGACTCGTCGTCGGCGCATGCGTAGCGAGTCAGGGTGTCGCGAACGCGGCATCGGACGATATGAACGGTGCGAGCGGCACCATGCTGCTGAACCGCGTGGGACCCGTCACGTCCGAGTTGTACATCGCCAATGCGGACGGGACCGACGAGCACAAGCTCTTGCCAACGCCGGGGTTCGATTACCACGCGTCGTTCTCGAAGGACGGGCAGTGGATCGTGTTCACGTCCGAGCGCGACGGACTGGGCGAATCGAATCTGTATCGCGTGAAAATCGACGGAACGGGTTTGCAGCGGCTCACGGATCACGTCGCCGTGGACGATGCCGCGCAGTTCTCTCCCACCGCCCCCGATGTGATCGCGTTCGTCTCGTCACGCAAGGGCGAGGCGGGCTTCGGCACGACGAACGTGTGGACGCTGAACATCGCGACCGGCGCGCTCACGAACGTCACGGGCGCCATTGCTTTCGATGCGTCGAAGCCGCACAGCTACTTCCGGCCTTCGTGGTCGCCGGATGGCAAGTGGCTGGCGCTGTCGTCGGATATCGGCTCGGAATGGCGCGGCCATAATCTGCCGGTCGGTTGGGAGCGCACGCAGGAGAGCAGCATCTACGTCATTCGGCCCGATGGTTCGGGATGGAAGAAGATCGCGAGTCATTCCGGCTTCGACGACGGTTCGCCGTCTTGGTCACCGGACGGCACGCGTGTCGTGTTCTATGAGACGCCGGTCGAATCGACGTGGGGCGCGCACCGGCCGGAAGGCATCAACGCGGTCAGTTCGCAGATCGTATCGGTCGCGCTGAGTGATCTTTCCAGA
Organism: Caballeronia sp. ATUFL_F2_KS9A; assembly: GCF_023630765.1. Lineage (NCBI taxonomy): Bacteria > Pseudomonadati > Pseudomonadota > Betaproteobacteria > Burkholderiales > Burkholderiaceae > Caballeronia > Caballeronia sp. ATUFL_F2_KS9A. The sequence goes on from NZ_JALQEK010000052.1 coordinate 157,750, forward strand.
ACCTCGCTGACCTCGACGCCCGGTTTCAAGGTGTTTCCGCATTATCTCGATGCCACAAATATCGCGTATCACGTCAAGGGCGGCGACACCGAAGGCATCTACACAACGGCGGGCGCGTTCCGCTCGACGTCCAACTCGGGCATTCGCTCGCCGCAATATTCGGCTGACGGCAGGAAGATGGTCTACGAGAAGGTGACATTCCGCCCCGCGCATCCGAACGGCACGCCGATGTTCAGCTTCGATCGCGCGTGGAACTACAAATATATCGACGTGTTTCCGCAACTCTCGCTGGATCGCAAGCAGCTCGTGTACACGGAGAAGGCGATCGGTTCATCGATTGCGGTCATCAATACGGACTTCACCGGTTATCGCCGCATCTATGATTCGCAGACGAGCGGTCTCGATCCCGACATGATCAAGAAGGGACTGGCCGGCGCGTTCCAGCCGACCTGGTCGCCGGATCGACAGTGGGTTGCATTCGGCATCGGCGACTGGTTTTTCACACGCGGCGCGGGGCCGGGGCGCATTGCGCGTATCAAGGTCGATGGCAGCATGAACGGACATCCGGAGATTCTCTCGGACGGCGCGATGAATGCTGGCTTTCCGAGCTATTCGCCAGATGGAAAGAAGATCGTTTATCGCGTGTCTAACACGACGCTGCAAGGCCTGCGCATTCTCGATCTGGACACGCACACGACTACGGTGCTGACCAGTGGTCAGGACAATTTGCCGGGATGGTCGCCGGACGGCACGAGAATCGTCTTCACGCGCAAGCAGGTGAACGCGGACGATCCGAACAAGTTCAACTACGACGTGTTCACGATCCATCCTGATGGCACGCATCTCGAGCGCCTTACATCGGACGGCTCGAATCAGGGTCACGCCGTGTGGACCTACGACGGGCGCATCGCTTATAGCTCGGGTACCTATGGCTTTCGCGACGAGCTCGCGCTGTACGACAACAGCTTTCAGCCCGACGGGCAAAACTGGGTGATGGACGCGGACGGCAGCAACCCGCACGCCATTACCGACACGCTCTGGGAAGAAGCGATGCCGCTGTACGTGCCGAATCACTGAAGCACGAATTCGCGTGGTTAAAGGAAGGCGTCGTGGCTGTGCACGACGCTTTTTTTCTTGGGCATCGCCTTAGGGAAATTCACGCGCGCGGCTAACAAAAATGCCAGCGAATCTCACTTTTGTGTAAAGGCTCTGGCGCCTGATTTCCATACCATGACCTGGCGTCCTACTAAAGAACCAGGAAAACGACGCATCGAGACCCGCAGCAAACAAGCACACGTCGGATTCACTTTGACGCTTCAGACGTCACGCGAATCTAACCGGGTGGATAAAAAAGTGGATGGAGACATGAAGAAACTTTCGACAGCCCTGAAGAGGCCGCTGATTGGCGCAGCGTTGCTGTGTTGCGTGAGCGAATATGCCAATGCCGAAGTCTACACCGCGCCGAACGGCTTCGAGCCGCCTCAGGCAAAACAGACACAGGTGAACCCGACCGCGCCGTTGTCCGCGCCGAGCCTGAAGTCAGGCGAAGAACTGGGCGAGCCGCCCGTCACGTGGAACGACACTTACATCGGTTATCGATACGGCAGCGACTTTCATTACCCGGGCATTGCGAAGGAGGTGGCGCAGAACATCGGCTCCCTCACGACGACGGGCGGTTTTCGCTACGGCAGTTACGCGTTCAATGTGGATTACCTCGTGTCGAATTCGGCGAATCCGGAGGCGGGCGGTCCTTCGTCGGGCGGCGCGCAGGAAGTCTATAGCGTGGGCCGCGTGGAACTGAGCGCGGGCAAGATACTCGGCCGCTCGGTGGGCTTCGGCTTCATTCGTGACTATGGCCTGACGGCGGGCTATGAGTTCGGCACCAAGAACGATGCTTATGGCGAGCGGGCGCGCATGATTGTCCTCGGACCGACCATCGAATTCACCGTGCCGCACGGCTTCTGGAATATCACGGCGGGCTTGCGCACCGAGAGCAATCACAACGGCATTACCGGTCAGGACGTGCGCTTTCATACGGCGTGGCACATCGAGAGTTCATGGCTCTTTCCGTTCCGCGCGGGTCCGGTGCCGTTCGTTTTGCGTGGGTTCGCGAGCGTGACGGGCCCGAAGGGCAAGGACGGCTTCGGCGTCGAAACACAAACGGAATTCCTCACGCGTCTTTCCTTGCTAGCCGATCTCGGTTCGTTCGCGGGACATCCGCGCACGGTCTATGCCGGCGTCGGGTACGAGTACTGGCATCACATGTACGGCACGCCATCGAGCGCGGCGCCAGGCACCGTCACCTCCGTGCCCATGGTGATGGCGGAAATTCACTTCTAGGCCGAGTGCTCGAACAACGCGGGCTCGGTGACACAGTCGCGCAATCCGTCGAGCGGCTTCGCGCTGATTAAAAAAAAGTCAGGAGACAAGGTGAAGAAGAAGCTATCCGCGCTGACGGGCGTGGCGTGCGCCTGCATGCTCAATCTGGCGCATGCGCAATCGGCGGTCACGCCTTACGGGATCATCGATAACGGCATCGAATATCGGAATACAACCGGCGGTTCGGTCGCGCGCGCCGTGTCGGGCGGATTGTTCGCGAGTCGTTATGGACTGAAGGGCAGTGAGGAAATCGGTGGCGGGCTGGCGATCAATTTCCAGCTCGAACAGGGTTTTTCCGGCGTGACGGGCGCAGCCGCCAACGCCGCGGCGGCTTTTAACCGGCAGGCGTGGGTCGGTATGTCGGGCGCATTCGGCGAAGCGCGCATCGGCTTGCAGAACACGCCGCAATACATGTTCATCAACCCGGAACTGGATCCGGTGGCCGTGATGAGCATCGGCTCGCCGATGAACAGCTTCAACAGCCTGACGATTCGCGAAAACAACGCGATCTCTTATTTCACGCCGACGCTCTACGGCGTGACCGCGCAGTTCATGGTCGCGATGCGCGACTCGACGACTCAACCGGTCAACGGCATTCAGTTCTATAACGCGGCCGTGCGCTACGTGAACGGGCCGTTTGGACTTGCCGCCGGCTATGAGCAGGCTGCCAACGCGACGGGCACATCGATCCTGAAGGTATTCAACGCGGGCGGATCGGTCACGATCGGCGCGGCGCGCTTTTATCTGGCGTATCACACGGAACGGCAGACCGACGACAGCGTCAAGCGCGATGTCTATGAAGTGTCCGGCGCTTATTCTTTCACACCGGCAGACCAGCTCTCGCTCATGTACGGTTACGCGCACGACCGGCTGGGGCAGGGCAACAATGCACAGCAGATCGGCGTCACCTATTCGTATTCGCTCTCCAAGCGAACCACGCTCTACGGTTCGGCGGGATTCATTCAGAACCGCAATCAGGCCAGATTCACGCTCAATGGCACGGGATATACCGGTCTCGCGGTCGCACCGGGCACCGATTCGCGCGGTGTGATCGTCGGCATGGTGCATCGGTTCTGATCGATGTGTCGGGGTAAATTGCAGGCGCGTCGCGCGGAATTATATGGAAAAATTTCTATCGTTTTCGCGACCCTTCAGCGGGTTATGATCTCCTGGTCGTTAAGTCCCGCGTTACCTCGGGACATCGCAAGATGCAGCGCCCCAAGCTGCTGCACATGGTTGGAAAGCAGACGGCGGTCGTCAGGGCCGGTCGTCACGGCCAGTCAAGGAGAGGCAATGACACGCGGTGCCTCGGGGAAAAATCCGCCCCGATCCCAGCTCACGACGGTTCCGAAGGTTCGGCTCTATGTCGATGAACCCGAGGAAAATCAGTGGTTCGTGCATGTCGGCCATGTCACCGAGCGCGGGCGCTGGCGTACCGAGCCGCACGCGCATCCGGAATATGGCCAGCTCATTTTCGTGCGCAACGGGCGCGGCGTGATGAACCTCGAAGGCCGCAGCGTGCCGTTCGAAGGACCGTGCGCGCTGCTGCTGCCGACCGAATGCGTTCACGGCCTGGACTACGAGTACGACGCCGACCGCTGGGTCGTGACCATCGAAGTGTCCTATCTCGCGCAGGTCAATGCGCGGTTGCACGAATTCATCGCGCTGTGGGCATCGCCGCGCGTGATTTCGCTGACCGATTCCGACGCGGCCGGCATCGATGTCTATAACCTCATTCGAAGTCTCGCGCAGGAAGTCGATTCGGATGCCGTGGGCCACGTAACGGGAACCGAAGCGCTGCTGACCCTGCTGCTTCTCAGGTTGCTGCGCGAAGCGAGCCTCGACGAGACAGGCAACGAATCCGGTTCGCGTCACGATATCCGCGTGGTTGAACGCTTTCGCAAGCTGATCGACGAGCATTTTCGCGAGAACCTGCCTTTGCAGGACTACGCATCGAGGATGGCCATCTCGCTGGTGCAGTTGCGCGCGGCGTGCGCGTCGGCGGCGGAGCAGAGCCCGACCAAGATGATCCATGCGCGCATCATCACCGAGGCCAAGCGCAATCTCATCTTCGGCGACCTGTCGGTGGAACAGATCGCTTTCGGGCTCGGCTTCGCGGACGCCGCGTATTTCACGCGCTTTTTCCGTCGAGAAGTGGGGCAGGCGCCGAGTCAGTTTCGCGCGGCGGCACGGCAGCAGCAGCCGCAACGGAAGGCATCGTCGCAATAGCACGGCGCGCCCGGGTGACGATGAAAAAAGTCCAGGCGAATCGTCGAATTTTGCCGGGACGCGCGGTGCGGGATCGAATAGGCTAGTCATAACGTCATCCGCCATTCGACCATGTTTCATTTCTTTCGAAGCACCTTGTCGGTTTTCGTGCTGCTGCTCGCGGCGGCGCCGTATGCCAGCGCCGCGGGGCCCGCGCAGGACGCGCCGCACGAATGGGTCTACGTGGGCACGCAGGATCATCGCATCGAAACCTTGCGGCTCAATACATCGAGCGGCGAGCTGGCGGTCGTTTCATCGTCCGTCGGTGACATCCGGGCTACGTGGCTGATGGCGCATCCGCGCCTGCCGGTGCTCTATGCGGTCGACGACCAAAGCAAAAAATCGGGCAGCGTGACCGCTTTCGGCGTGAACCGCGAGACGGGTGATCTTCGGCGGCTTGCCGTGGTCGCGACAAAAGGCATCGGTACCACGCATCTCACCTTCGATGCATCGTCGGACACGATTCTCGCGGCGAATTACAACAGCGGTTCAGTGTCGAGCCTCGCGGTTCGGGAGGGCGAGCCGCAAGCGCCCGCATCGACGATCACCGAACGCGGCTCCGGCCCGAACAAGCGGCAGATGAGCGCGCACGCGCACGACGCGGTCGTCGATCCATCCGGACGCTACGTGCTCGCGCCCGATCTCGGCGCGGACCGCGTGTTCGTCTATCGCTTCGATCGATCGACGCACACGCTCTCAACGAATGACGCGAACTCGCCGCACGATTTCGTTGCACCGTTCGGCAGCGGACCGCGTCATATCGTGTTCGGCGTGGATGGGCGCTTCGCATATCTCGTCACGGAGTTGTCCGCCGACGTCATGGTGTTTCGATGGGATGCGCGGCAAGGGCGCTTAACGCTCGCGCAATCATTGCCGATTTCCACGGCGGGATTTGCGGGCGTGAAGAGCGGCGCGGAAATCACGGTGAGCGGCGATGGGCATTTCGTGTATGTGGCCAATCGCGGCGAGAACCAGATCGTCGTCTATCGTGTTGATGCTGTGAGTGGAACGTTGTCGGAGATTCAGCGTGTCGCGTCGGATGGCTCGAAGCCGTGGAGTTTCGGCATCGATACGACAGGGCGGTGGCTGGTGGTGGCGAATCAGGAAAGCGGTACGGTGAATGTGCTGGCCATCGACCGGAAATCGGGGTTGCTGAAGAGCGCGGGACGTTCGGTAAAAGTCGAGCGTGCGGTGACTGTTGCGTTTGTAGTTGGATGATCGATGTATGCAGTGTGCCGTTGGCACGATTAGCGTAGCGGGTTCGCAGAGTTTGGCAGTGGGCGCGAAGATTACGTCGTCGCGGGGAAATAAAGTGTCATGAACGGTGAGAGCAACCCTCACGCCTGACTCGCCGCTTCTCAGATCGGATGCGTCGTCACTTTGACGCTACTCCGCGCTGTGCCGATGACAATGCGGTGAGGGTGAATTAGACCGTGGTCTATTGGAAATGCAATGCACGGTCGGCGACGTAGCGACGTCTCATTCCGTTCGCATGGCGGATGTCATGGACCCACCGGCGTAGTGGCTGTTGAGGGTCGGGTTCTGCCTTCTGTCGCCTGCATCAGGTTTGAAGTAAACGACGCGCGCACACGCAGAATCATTTCATTGCGTTGCGTTGCGACGCTATAGCGCAGGAATGTCCGAGCGAATCGAGCATGCAGCACTCGTGCTTGTTGAGCAGACCGCGTGAGAGGCAACGTCGCAAGACTGACTGTCGCGCGGGCGCCTGCCGAAGCGAGCTCAGCCGTTGCCAGCAGCCGCTGGTCTGTGGCTGGGAAAAACAAGGACTTATCAAAGACGAGTTTCCGCCACAATCGGTCAAAGCATGGGGTTTTAAAACCCGAATGAAATGACATCGCATGTCATTGCTAAATCTCCGCCTTGCCAGCCATATTCGATTTTGTAGTTCGTTTCGATGCCTTTGCAGAATTCGCCCGTCTTGTCGGCAAAGGTTCGAACCTGCGAGAATTTCCACAAGCTGGTGTGCTGTGGGTCGTTCTCCATGGTGTAGAGATAAACAGAATTACACAGGCCCTGCGGCCGGACGTTGGCGAGCCATTTGTTTGGTCCCACCTTCTTGAATTTGACAGGTCGTTTTGAAAAACCATGACTTTACAGGTTTTTGTTTAGGCAAGCGTTGATTGTTGAACCCACTTCTCGAAGTTCCGCCATCGTCGGGTTATTACATAAGCTGAACAGCTCCTGCAACTGTCGGATCGTCAAAGCATTTTTGCTCGTCTGGGCATTCCGTTCGACTTCCGCTCGGCGCCTAAGAATGTCGGTGGAGATCCGATCAGTTACCTTTCTTGGGTCATTGCCCGCCTCTGCACGAACATCATCAATCCGCTTTGTTACTTCAACCGAGAGTTTCGCAGGATCCAGCGCGTAGTGAACCGACAGCTGAGTAAAGCGACAGATAACTTTCGCGCTGGAGGACGTGAAATCGAGGCATGGTCACAGAACGATTGCTCCCCTATCCAGTCGGTGACCGCAACACCCTCAAGTTGCCACTCACGGCATTATTCGCGATGATTCGCGCTCGTTCCCAAACGACGCTCCACAGTTCATCGACGAACTCGCACTCTTCTATGAGCCACCTTGTCATGCGTATCTGCTGCTGCAGCACACACCAGCGTATTGACTTCGCGAGTTGCTCGGTCATTCGCACGCCATAGCCATCCAGAAACGCGCGCCACATCTGGTCTGGCTCCGCCTGCATGCTAGCCTCTAGCCAAAGTGCGATCGCCGCGATATCAATGACTTGCGGACCCCGTCCACAATCGTCGAAGTCAAAAAGGGTGACCTGATTGCCCAAGATGCGCATGTTTTGCGGCCGCACATCGCCATGGCAGAAGCCCACGGTGCCGAGCGCGCCATCGGCGCCTTCGCGTTTCAGCGACGCGATTGCATCGGCGAGGTGATCCGCTGTGGCTTTAGAATGCAGTGCGATTTTTTCGATGGACCCTATTGCCGTGCTTAGCCCGGGTGAGCGCGACGGCGCTAGGGTGCTCAGGACCGGCTGCCGATGCAGGTCCGCGAGCGCGACACCGATAAGCGCGTAATCGCTTGGGCGATCAGCAGGTTCGTTTCCGCCAACGGGCTGGAAGACAGTAGCAAATCGCGTGGAACCGTCCGGGAGTGTCAGCGTTGAAACGTTCGACCCAAGGCGACTCGCAATCGGTCGACCTGCATCCAGCGCGGGCGTCGCTTGGATGGCATTCAGCACTGCCATCTCGGCGTGGATGTCCTCGAGCGATCGGTCGTGGCGGCAGAGACGGACATACGCGATCGCTTGACCCGTCGCCGCACTGAGCCGCATGGTCCAGTTGGCACCGGCAACGACAGTTTCGACCTCGCCCCGAAGGTGATAGAGATCGCGGAGGTGGGCCGCGACGACTGCCTCGCCTTTCTCGCGGTCAGTCGGCCTCATCGTGCGCTGTGATGCTGAGTCCACGCGACGATTCGTCCGAACGCGTCACGAATGTTTGCGGGACTCGCGTAGACATGATCTTCGCCCCAATAGCGGACGAACTCGACGGGCTTGCCTTGCCGGCTCAAGGCGACGAACATCGCCTCGGATTGGGCGATCGACACGTAGTCGAGGTCGCCATGCATCAGCAAGAGCGGGGCTTCGATTTTGTCGGCGAACAGTATCGGGCTATTGCGCATGTAGGAGGCGGGGTCCTGCCACGGCGGGCGGGAAAGATGAAAGAAGTCTTCGCACATGTCGGCGAAATGGAATTCCGCCTGGTGCCTCGACTCATAGCGCCAGCGCGGATCAAGCTGGCCATGAAGTGCGATCAGGTCCGAGACTCCGGCCAGCGAAATGCCGGAACAAAAATGCCGCGTCTTCGCTAGCAGCGCCATAACGGCCCAGCCGCCGGCACTTTGCCCGAAGACATGCACACAATCCCGGTCAATGATTCCTGCTCGTTCCGCTGCGTCCAGCGCCCGTCCGGCGCCCGTAGCGACCGCGTCGATCAAGTCGCCATCGGTGTTCTCGTCGAAAGGAAGATCGGGGTCCAGCACGACATAGCCTTGCGCTGCAAAAAGATGAGCGTTGTAAATGAAAGTCGGCCCTTCGACGAGCAGCGGAGCATCCGGATTGGCCGCTCGGTCGAGCGTCGGATAGACGAACATGACAGCCGGACGGCGGTCGCCCTCTCGCCAGTCCGGTGGCAACACACAGCGCATGGTCGTTACGCGGCCGCCCGGCAGTTCGTATTGGACCTCGAACGCTCTGCCGATGCGCACACCCGCTAGGTGCCCGTTGATTCGCAAGATAGTTCGCCATCTCTCGTGGCCGCGCAGCCATAAAAGTTCGGCCCCGGTGTTGCCGCGCGCGACCACCATGCGCTCGTCGGTCGCTTTATCATGCCAAAGTTGACGGTCGGTAGGGCGCATGGCCGTGTCAATGACGTCCGGATGGCTCGACGTTGTTTCGTCGCTTGCAAGCGCGGCGACGCCAGGATGCGCCGTATTCGGCTCGGTAACGGTTGAGATGCTTCGGTCCACGAGCGAGACGGTCACCTGTTCGTGGGGCGGCCGCTTCCTTCCGCCTTGTTTGACCGTCAGCCTGTTACCGGTAGAGTGTTGGCCCACCTGCATCGCGGCCCAGGCTTTTGGGGCGGCTTCGATTGTCGACCTTGCGCTCTCGATTCCGGCTGCACGGCGACCCGCGGGAACGACAAGAACGGAGAGGGTGTCGTCGTCGACCCATCGAAGTGACGGTTGCCCCTCGAATTCCATGGCGACGTCGCGATCAGCGATGGTCTCGACGCTGACGCTGTCTGGGTCAACTATGCACAGCCGAACCCAGTCGCGATGCGCGGCGATTGCGGCTATAAGTTTCCCGCTCGGCGACCAGTACGGCGATGTGATGCCCGCGCCGTCTGGTCCGCTGACGATGCGCGCGCTCCCGGTCTCGACATCGATGATATGTAACCGACCACGGTCGGCCCCCCAGAGAAACGGTCGCGTGGAACTCGGCAGTCCCGCGAGCCCTGCCGTCACGGAAACTGCAATGCGCTTCCGATCAGGACTCACGTCGAGGATCGGAATATGGGAGCCGTCTAAGCTTTCGAATGCTAGGACATCGTCGAGGCTCAGTGATCGGGGCGACGGATTTGAAGTGAGCATACGGCGCGCTTCGCGTTGAACGAAAGAACACATCCTATAATGCGTTCGCCAGGAGTTGCACGAAACCCTTTGTTGGTCGCGGCATCCTAAAGCGGCGCTGACCATCCGCGGTGCATGTCTTCAAAATGGCCTGTCGAGCCGAAGCATTCCTACTTGGGCGGGGCCACCTTCGGCCCCAACCGGCCGTTCGACATGCCGGCGTAAATCGCAGACAATCTCGCAGATTTACACCCTGGAGGCCGAGCGTAGAAATGCCAGATATGTCGACGAGAACTCGATCAGGCCGACGACCCCATGTCGATGAACTGTGGCGGTGACTGCTGGGGTTGCATTGGCGAGGTTGAGGCTGAACTGGGCTATGCCCAATCTGTCAATCAAGTCCGAGACGAACACGTTCGCGGACTTCGCTCGGGATGGATAGACGCTGCGAAGCAGTGACTATCACTAATCCTGTTCGGGTCACTGTCGGCCAGCTGCGGTCGTAGCACCATTGTATTGAGGAGCCGCTCGGATGGCTCATGACGTCCTCCGAGCGGCCACTACATCAAGCCAAAAGAAGCCGATGTCTCGCGCGTCAATGGTGCAGGACGCCCGGCCGGATGGGTTGATGCTCGGAGCTCATCATCGACTTGTACTCTAGGGACGTTATGCGCAAAACGCACTTGAACGTCACCGCAAATGAATTTGCATCGGCGTACCCGTCCGACTTGCGAGATCCAACCAGAAAGCGAAGTGAACCGCACCGGGAATCGTGGAGGCCGGTTGGGTTAAGTTAATGCGGGCATATCAGCGGCACTTCGGAGTTGCCTGTAGTAGTGTGCCTCAGCCTCAGCGGGAGGGATATAGCCGAGTGGTTCCATCAGCCGACAGTTGTTGTCCCAGGCGACCCATTCCAGGGTTGCGAGTTCGACAGATTCGCGTGTCGGCGGATTCAACCGGTCGTCGCAACACCTTTAATCGAGGAGGTGTTGCGTGGTGCGAAGTGCAAAGCAGGTGTATCGGTTGACGGGTCGAGCAGCGATGTACTCGCCAGGCGCCCCATCACTTGGACATGAGATTGAGCGTCGGTTTTGGCAACAGATCGCCACCGGCATTACCAGCGAGAAGGCGGCGCAGGCGGTAGGCGCATCACAAGCGGTGGGCTCGCGCTGGTTCCGCTATCGTGGCGGCATGCCACTATTCATGTCGAAACCTATTGCTGGTCGATACTTGTCGTTCGCTGAGCGAGAAGAGATAGCATTGCTCTCTGTCCAGGGGTTCGGGGTGCGCGAGATCGCCCGCCGTACATGATCGCGCATCAGCGAACGGTCCGGTCAAGTTTTCTGAACATGGTGGCCGTGTAATCGGTGTATTGATAGAAGGCGGCCCAGCCAGCGATTTGCCGGTTCAGGCTTTCCATCAGGTCCATCCGGTTCATGCCATAGTTGCCCGACAGTTGCTTGACTAACCGCTCGGCGAAACCCCGGTACTTCTCCCACGGGATGGTCGTCACCGGCCGCATGCGGCCGCGTGGTCCACGCTTGCGGATGATGCGGTGACCGAGGAAGACGAAGCCGTCGTTCACGTGTGCGATATGGGTCTTCTCCATATTCACCGTGAGCCTCAGTTCGCCTTCGAGGAACCCATGGCATGCTTCGCGCACTGCCTCGGCATGTTCGCGTGTTCCCTTGACCACGATCACAAAGTCATCTGCATACCGACAGTAGGCGATAGCCGGTTTCCACTGCCGGTTTTCTCGAACAGTAATCGGACGCTGCTTGAGAATCGCGAAGTTCCACGCCCTTCGATCTTTCCGCACCTTCTTGCTCAGATAGTTCCTTTCCATCCACGCATCGAATTCGTGCAGCATGATGTTGGATAACAGGGGCGAGATGACACCGCCCTGGGAAACACCTTCACTCGCGGCACGAAACAGATCACGATCAACGCAATCCGCCTTGATGAACTTCCAGAGCAGAGCAAGGAAACGCTGGTCGGCAATTCGCCTGCGGATTCCCTTCAGAAGAAGACGATGATGAACGGTGTCGAAGTAGCTGGCGAGGTCGCCCTCGATGACCCAGCGTCCGGCGACGCTTTGTTCACCACTGTCCTGCAACTGAAGCTTCCTTGACCTCGCGCTCCAGGGCCTTCAGCCGTTCGCGTTCGTCAGTCGTCACGCCATCGCGCTCGCCTTGGTCAACCTGATCGCGCTTGATCCATTCGTGCAGCGTCTGCGGCGTACACCCGATCATCGGCGCAATCCACTCGACCGCTGCCCACATCGACGGATGTTCGCTACGCTGCTCGCGCACTAAACGTACTGCACGCTCGCGAACCTCTGGGGAAAACTTGGTTGCCTTCTTGTTCATGGCTCCATTGTCTCAAGAGTGGGAGCCTCCACAAAATCCGGTGCGGTTCACTCCCTCGCTTGGACTCGTTTCCAGCTAATCGAGAAGTGGGCGTTTGGAAACGCGCCTATGCATTGAGTGTGCAAACTCATTGAACGCGTCCGACGCATTTTTTCAATGACTCGCTCCAGACACGTATGTAATGTCAACGCATTCGTTGTGCGCTGCGGAGTGACCATTCTCACTTACACGTTGCCGGGTCTGCTTCACACGCGGCGAGCCGAGTTTGTTGCGCACTCAAGTCGGCCTGAGCCTTCACTGCGTCGGCCTGCTCGGCCGTGGTGGACCGCCTAAACGGAGTCAGTACGTCGGTTACACCGGTAAGCGCGGCAGTGGTGCCCGAATTTTTCACGTACTGGATGGTAGAAATAGCGCCAGAGTCGGCCAGCATCAGAACAAACTGCTGCGTGCCAAATGCGGGAGACTTCGGGATATGCAGTGCGTAATCGCGATCCGAATGGTTTTCGCTTGGAAGAATGACATCCCGCAAGCCAACCGTTTGCTTGTTCTCGAACGGCCCCCATCGCAGTTCGATTAGAACGTGGACCATACGAGGCAACCGAATTTCCCCGCCGGACTGCGCCCGGTCGGTGACTGGCTGAACCACCTCAGCAGCATGAATGACGAGTGTAGGGGCAATGTACTTGCCGAGTGATGAGCTTTGAATAAGCGCATTAGTGCCGAAGCTGCCGGCGTCCGGCTCCATCACGCTTGATTCCTCCGAACGGGAGTGCACGAGCTCATTGAACTTCAGATTCTGCCTGGTATACGTAATCTTCACCGGTTTTGCTGATTCCTTAAAGGAACACCAACTAGCTTTTTGTCTAGCGCGAAGCCCGACGACAGAACCGCCCAATGTCACGGCTTGCTTGATGATTTCGGACCCCTCGCCCGTTTGTTTCGCGTTTATCGTTTTGAGCCTCGCATCATCCGTCAGCGTGACCGTCACATCCGTGTCGGAAAAAGTACCGCTAAGATCGTCAAATCAAGAGGTCGCGGGGCAGTGAAATGCGCAGAATAGTCTGTTTTGACGGTTAGAAGTGTCGTGACCTGCACGTCCTTTGTCTTGCTGCAGAGGATAGTCTGAGACGCGGTAATAGCGGTGTTGGACTTGGGAAGGTAGTACGTCACCGTCGCTTTGGGCATCTGAGCGCAGCCCGTCTGCAGTGCGAGAAGTGAGGCCGTGCATGCGAGCTTTATGTTCATTTTTGCCCACTCCAGCCCAGAGACTTGCGGTGTACATGCAGACCTGGAGTAGCGTAAGCGATGGCACTCCGCCGTTTGTGTTGCTTCCCGCACGAAGCGACGCCGACTAAAAGCTTAAAACATCGCGCTTTCGTCCGTTATATCCTAAATAACCCGCTCCGAATCCGGCCTAAAAACATCGCCGCACAAACGTCGCTGTCGCGCAACAGCCGCCTGCATTCTTTTCCGTTAGCGTAACCCGTCAGCAGCTGGAAACGAGCGCGGGACGAGCATTCTTCTTCCCGCAGTTGCATGAGCCTGGCGCACGCGGCCTGTCCGACTTCACCGACATGGCCGAACTGGGAGTGACGATCGCTGGCGTGCCATTCGAACACCGGCTGTACCACTTCGTGCTCGCGTTCTCGCGCTGGGAATACGCTAATGTCGTTGAAGGCGGCGAGAGCTTCGAAGCACTGTCCATGGGATTGCAAAATGCACTATGGCAGGCCGGGGGATGTCCGCGCGAGCATCGCACCGACAGTCTGTCGGCGGCGTTCAGAAACCTCGCGGATAAAGACGACTTCACAGTGCGCTATGCGGCGCTGCTCGAGCACTACGGCATGAACGGGACGCGCAACAATCGCGGCCTGGGCCACGAGGACGGTAGCGTGGAGTCATCGCATCGCTATTTAAAGGAAGCTGTCGACCAGGCCTTGATGTTGCGCGGCCATCGGGACTTCGTTGATCGTGCGGCCTATGATGAGTTTCTGCGCGAGGTCGTCATGCGTCGCAACCGGCGTAACGCAGCGGCGTTCCGCCTTGAGCGCGAACAGCTCATGGATCTCCCGTTAAGGCGCACGACCGACTTCGTCGAGGAAGAAGCGCGCGTTACACGCTGCAGCACCTTCACCATACGCGGCATTCTGTACAGCGCGCCGTCGCGCCTGATCGGTCATCGTCTGAAGGTGCGCGTGTATGGTGACCGGCTCGACTGCTAGCTGTCAGGCGCGCTGGTGCATAGCACCTCGCGAGGTTCGCGTGCCGGCGACAACCGCCGCGCACTTGATTACCGACACTTCATTGAGAGCCTCAAACGCAAGCCGCAGGCATTCAAGGGGCTTGCGTTTCGAGACGAGCTGTTTCCGCGCGAGGCCTATCGCCGGACCTGGGAACAGCTGGAGGCGAGACTGACGCAACGCGAGGCGTGCAAAGTCATCGTTGGATTGCTTGAACTCGCCGCGCTCGTTCGCGTCGAGGCCGTGCTGGCCGCGCGCCTCAACGCGTTGCTGGTTGACGGCAAGCTGCCTGATCTGAAGGCTCTACGCGAGGAGTTCGCGCCGCGTCACGCCGATTGCCCAAATGTCAATGTCGAGATGCCACCCGCAAGCAGCTATGACGACCTGCTCGACAAGGAGGTCGCATGAGCACGCATGCTTACGATGCCGGCCGTCTTGCCTTGATGCTCAATGAACTGCGCCTGCCGACCATCGCCCGCCTTTTGCCCGAGTTTGCGGAGCGCTCCGACAAGGAAGGCTGGCAGGCCACACGCTTGATCGGCGCATTGCTCGAACACGAACTGGCCGAGCGGGCCAAACGGCGCATTGAACGACATCGTGCCGAGTCGCATCTGGACCCGACCAAGACGCTTGCGACCTTCGACTTCAGCATGGTGCCGATGGTTTCAAAGGCACACGTCATGGCGCTCGCGACCGGCGATTCGTGGCTTGAGAAAGGTGCCACGGCGCTCCTGTTTGGTCCGCCTGGGGCCGGCAAGAGTCATCTAGGTTCGGCCATCGGACACGCGTTGATTGACGCCGGCTACCGGGTGCTGTTCACGCGTACGAGCGAACTCGTACAGAAGCTGCAGGCTGCGCGCCAGAGCCTGCAGTTGCCTTCAGCTCTTGCCAAGCTCGACCGCTTCGACCTGATCATCCTCGACGACCTGTCGTACGCCCGTAAGGACCAGGCCGAAACAAGCGTCCTGTTCGAGCTGATCGCCGAAAGATACGAGCGCCGCAGCCTTCTGATCACGGCCAACCAGCCCTTCTCGGGATGGAATAACGTGTTTCCGGATCCCGGCATGACTGTCGCTGCGATCGACCGACTCGTTCACCATTCGACGATCTTCGAGATGAACGTCGAAAGCTACCGTCGTCGCGCAGCCAGCGACAAACAGAACAACCGGCGCCGACAATCATCCAGCGACAAACATCAACAAGGAGCGACAACCATGACCGGATAACGACCGACAATCATCCCGGTCGACCGGCCAAGATGGTTATATGAACGCCCCCAATGCGCCAGGTCTTCTTGCGTGTTGCATCGACAGGATAGGTTGCAGCTTTATATGCGGCCTCATGCAGCCTCATACGCTGCGGGCCCCGATGAAATCCGCTGACTCGCTCCTCATTTGTCGCACGAGCTACGCGCTCAAACTATCTTTCAGGCTTAGCGAGTTCAGGTCCGACCTGTCTTGTCATCACGCTCGATTGCCAACGCAACCTTTCGACGTCATCCTGCAAGCTTCAATCTTCCATACGGTTCTACTGATCAAGCCGGTCGTGCACTGACATGCCCCTGGTTGTACGGCGTGCCATGTGCGAGAACTGCCCAGATTGTTCGGGCAATCTTGTTGGCAAGTGCTACGGTCACCACGTTGGATGGTCGCCGTTTCTGCAACTGCTCAGCCCACGATCCGGTGTGCTTGCCATGGAAGAGCACGCTGCGCGCTCCGTGGATCAGTAACGTCCGCACATACGTGTCCCCGCGCCGGCTGATGCCCAATAGCTGGATCTTCCCGCCTGTGCCGATCTGCTTTGGCACGAGACCGAGCCACGCGGCAAACTCCCGTCCGGACCTGAACGCCTTCGCGTCACCCATCGTCGCAACAGTGGCCGTCGCCGTCAGCAGGCCAACGCCGGGGATCGCGGCGATTGCCTTGCATGCCTTGTCCTCCTTCATCCAACTCTGCAAACGTCGTTCAATGTCAGCGACCTGTTTGTCGAGTCGATCAAGGTCATTCCAAAGGTCGCGTAACGAGTCGATCAGCATCGCCGGCAGACGCTCGGCGAGCTTCGCCAGCACCCCGGGAATCGCTTTATCCAGCGCGGCGCGACTCTTGGCCATCACCTCGCCGTATTCTGTCAGCAAGCCCCGCAGACTGTTCATCTGCATCGTGCGGAACTTGATCTTCTGTTGCCGCAACCGATGCAGCGCCAAAACGGCCTGCTGGGCTTCGGTCTTCACAGCGACGGGCTTGCTCGGCATCTGCGTGGCCATCCAGATAGCACGAGCATCGGCAGGATCGTTCTTGTTGCCGATGTTGAAAGCCTTGACGAACTTCGCCGGCATCAGCTTGACCTGATCGCCCATCTCCATCAATCGCCGTGCCCAATGCTGGGCACCGCCGCAAGCCTCCATTCCGATGAGGCAAGGCTCGCGATTCGCAAAATGCTCGAGGAATGCGGCGCGCTTCAGTTGCTTGTTCACAATCTCGCCCGTGCCGGCATCCACCCAGTGAAGCTGGAAGACGTTCTTCGCGATGTCCACCCCGACCGTCGTATACTTCATTTCGGACCCTCCGGTTAGCCTGTGAAGACCTCAATGATCTTCCATTTGGGCACTTTGATGCCGTCGGCCCGTGAGGGTCCACCTTCTCGGCGTCACCCATCTGGTAGGTGGGGGCGTTCATTCCATTTGTCGGTAAACCGGCCGTGCTGCTTGACGCTGTCCAGCCGTGGGCGGGACACAAGAGTTTCGTGCCCAAGACAAAGTCGGATGACGATTCGCCGTCTGAGGGCGGAGGCGGCTCGCAAGAGAACTGGCGCGGCGAGAAACGCAGCAACGACACGCATGAATCCAGCACGGACACTCAGGCGCGACTGTTTCGCAAGAGTCGTGGCACGGGCGCGGTGCTTTGCTACATGGGTCACGTGCTGACCGATAACCGGCATGGTCTCGTGGTGAACGCACAGGTCACGCAGGCCAACGGTACGGCCGAACGCGACGCGGCCGCGCAGATGCTTGCGGATGCTGCGCGATTTGCCGGTAAGACCATAACAGTCGGTGCCGACAAGAACTACGATACGGCCGGATTCGTGGCGACGTGCCGCGAGAACAAGGTGACACCGCACATGGCGCAAAACGATGCACGCGCGGGCGGTTCCGCGATTGACGCTCGAACCACACGATGGCCCGGCTATGCAATCAGTCAGTGCAAACGCAAACGCATCGAGCAGGTGTTCGGATGGGGCAAGACCGTTGGCAGGATTCGGCAGGCGATGTATCGAGGTCTGAAGCGAGTCGACCAGCTCTTCGTGCTCACTCAGGCGGCGTACAACCTCACTCGCATGCGAACGCTTGCTGCCAGGACAGCTTGAAAGAGTAAGCGAGAAGGAAAGCGGCATCGGCAGCACCTGAATCAAGGAAAAGTCGGCGTCAATTCATCTGGAACACTGCATCGCGCAAGCTCTTCCGAATAATCGAGTGCGCGTTCATTAAGGGGTATTTCAACGGCCTGCTAGGTGCTTTGACGGTCGATTATGGTGAAGCCAGTATCGATCTTGACGTGCACAGGCTGATGCCCGGCTGCCGAGC
>NZ_JALQEK010000053.1:0-193073 GCF_023630765.1 Caballeronia sp. ATUFL_F2_KS9A
GGCGATCGCATGTACCGCACAGGCGATCTCGCACGTTATCGTGCCGATGGCAACATCGAGTTCCTCGGCCGCAACGATCATCAGGTGAAGGTGCGCGGCTTCCGTATCGAGCTCGGCGAGATCGAAGCGCAACTCGTGGATCATGCCGCCGTGCGTGAAGCGGTCGTCATCGCGCGGGCCCGCAGCGAAGCCTCGCAGGATCAGCAACTCATCGCTTATGTCACGCTGCTCGCCGATGTCGATGCCAGTGTCTTGCGCGAGCATCTCGCCGAGTGCTTGCCCGATTACATGGTGCCCTCAGCGATCGTCATGCTCGATGCACTGCCGCTCACACCCAACGGCAAGCTCGACCGTCACGCGCTGCCCGATCCGCACGCCGATGCCTTCGCGTTGCGTCCCTTCGAAGCGCCTTTGGGCGAGACCGAATCGTCGCTCGCCGATCTGTGGGCCGAATTGCTGGGCCTCGATCGCGTCGGCCGGCAGGATAACTTCTTCGCGCTCGGCGGCCATTCGCTGCTGGCCGTCACGCTCATCGAACGCATGCGCCGCATCGGCCTGCACGCCAATGTGCGCGATCTCTTCGCCACGCCCGTGCTCAGCACGCTTGCCGCATCGATCGAGCGCGGTGCGATTGCGCACGATATCGTCGTGCCGCCCAATGTCATCACGCCCGACACGACCGCGCTCACCCCTGCCATGCTGCCGCTCATCGCCTTGACGCAAGCGGATATCGACTCCATCGTCGAACAAGTCCCGGGCGGCATAACGAACGTGCAGGACATTTACGCGCTCGCACCGCTGCAGGAAGGCATTCTGTTCCATCACATGCTGAGCACCGAGGGCGACCCGTATCTGCAAACCGCGCGCATCGCCTTCGATAGCCGCGAGCGTCTGGATGCCTGGCTCGATGCGCTGCAACGGATCATCGCACGGCACGACATCCTGCGCACCGCCTTCATCCACGACGGCATCAGCACGCCCGCGCAAGTCGTCTGTCGCCAAGCGCCTGTCACCATCGATGAGATCGAGCTCGATCCCGCACACGGTCCGGCTGTCGATCAACTCGCGCGTCTGTTCGATGCGCGCTCGCAACGCCTGCCTCTGCATCGGGCGCCCCTGCTTCGGCTCACCCTCGCGAAGGAACACGATTCGCCGCGCTGGCTCGCGCTGCTCGTGTGGCATCACCTGATCGGCGATCACGTTACGCTCGAAGTGATTCAGAAAGAGATCAGCGCACTGCTCGAGGGCCATGCCGATGCGCTCGATGTGGCGCAACCGTTTCGCGATCTGGTCGCGCAGGCGCGGCTCGGCGCCACTCAACAGGAGCATGAAGCGTTCTTCCGCGACATGCTCGCCGAGCTCAGCGAGCCCACGCTGCCCTTCGGCTTCACCGATGTGCATCACGACGGCTCCTCGGTTGCCGAAGCTCGCGTGACGTTGCCCGCGGCGTTGAACACGCGTCTGCGCACGCAGGCGCGAGAACTCGGCGTCAGTCTCGCCAGTCTCTGTCATCTCGCATGGGCGCGTGTGCTCGACGCGGCAAGCACCGGCGATGGCCGCATCGTCTTCGGCACCGTGCTGCTCGGGCGCATGCAGGCAGGTGTCGATCAGGCGCTCGGGCTGCTCATCAACACCTTGCCGATTCGCCTCGATGTGAACGATGTCTCTGTTGTCGATAGCGTGCGTGACACGCATCAGCGTCTCGCGGCCTTGCTGCAGCATCAGCATGCCCCGCTCGCACTCGCTCAGCGATGCAGTGGCGTGGCCGCGCCCGCGCCGCTCTTTAGCGCGCTGCTGAACTATCGCCACAACCAGGCCGTCGCCGATGAACAATATGCCTTCGAGGGGATCGAGCTGCTGGGCGCCGAAGAGCGCACCAACTATCCGCTCATGCTCGCTGTCGAAGACAACGGCGAGAGCCTTGGCTTGACCGCGCAAACGCTCGCGCCGCTCTCGCCCGATCAGTTGTGCGGGTACATGGAGCAAGCGTTATCGAGCCTCGTGCAGGCACTCGAGCAGGCACCGCAGACGCCCGTCGACCAACTCGATGTGCTGCCGCCCAAGACGCGTCAGTTACTGGTCCAGACGTGGAACGATACGGCTGCGTCGTACCCTGTCGATCTGTGCATTCATCAGTTGTTCGAGCAGCAGGTCGAGCGCACGCCCGATGCGATCGCGCTGATCTTTGGAGATCAGACGCTCACGTATGCGCAACTCAATGCGCGCGCCAATCGGCTCGCGCATCGTCTGCTCGCGCTAGGGGTCGAACCGGAAGATCGCGTGGCGCTGTGCGTGGAGCGTGGCATCGGCATGGTGGTGGCGTTGCTCGCGATACTCAAAGCGGGCGGCGCCTATGTGCCGCTCGATCCGGCTTACCCCGGCGAACGCCTGACTCACATCCTCACTGACTCGACGCCGCGCCTCTTGCTCGCCGATGCCATCGGCCGTGAAGCACTCGGCGATACGGGTACGTTGAGCGTGCTCGATCCGGACGCATCGCTCGATGCATCAGAGGACAATCCTCAAACCAGAATCGAACCACATCATCTCGCATACGTGCTCTTTACATCGGGCTCCACAGGCAAGCCCAAAGGCGTGATGATCGAGCATCGCCAGATGCTGAACTTCCTGTGCTCGATGCGCGATATCACCTCGATGAACGCCGCCGACACACTGCTCGCTGTCACGACGATATCCTTCGATATCGCGGGCCTGGAGTTGTATTTACCCTTGAGCGCCGGCGCGCGCATCGTGCTCGCATCGCGCAACGATGCGGCCGATCCGCTCGCGTTGCAAGCGCTCATCGATGCACACGCCATCAGCTTCATGCAGGCGACCCCGGCCACCTGGCGCATGCTGCTCGATACGCAGTGGAGCGGCAGCGCGAAGCTTACCGCGCTGTGCGGCGGCGAAGCGTTGTCCGCGAACCTCGCGGCGCGTCTGAACGAGAAGGTCAAGGCGCTGTGGAATCTCTACGGTCCGACTGAAACGACGGTCTGGTCCTCGTGCTATCGCACGGGCCGCGACGCGCATAGGTCATCCACGGTATCGGTCGGCCGGCCGATTGCCAACACGCGTCTGTACGTGCTCGATGCGCACTACCGGCTCGTGCCGCCGGGTGCCGTGGGCGAGTTGTATATCGGTGGCGCGGGGGTGGCGCGTGGTTATCTCAATCGTGCCGAGCTCACCGCCGAGCGCTTCCTCGACGATCCGTTCATTGCCGATGCGCGCATCTATCGCACGGGCGATCTCGCGCGCTATCGCGCCGATGGCAATCTCGAGTTCCTCGGACGCAACGATAATCAGGTCAAGATTCGCGGCTTCCGGATCGAACTCGGCGAGATCGAAGCGCAGCTCGCGAGTCATCCGGCCGTGCGCGAGGCCGTCGTCATCGCACGCGCGCGGCGTGAAGAGACGCAGGACCAGCAGCTCATCGCCTATGTCACTGGCGCCACCGCTATCGATACGAACGCGCTTCGCGAGCATGTGACTGCGCGCTTGCCGGATTACATGGTGCCATCGGCGTTCGTCACGCTCGATGCGCTGCCGCTCACGCCCAACGGCAAGCTCGATCGGCGCGCATTGCCCGATCCGCAGTGGCAGGATCTCGCCGCTTATGTCGCGCCGCGCACCTCGCTCGAACATACGCTCGCGCAGTGCTTTGCCAGCGTCCTCGGACTCGAGCGCGTGAGTGTCTTCGACAACTTCTTCGCGCTCGGCGGGCATTCGTTGCTGGCCACGCAACTCGTATCGCGCTTGCGTCAGGCGCTTTGCATCGAATTGCCATTACGAACATTGTTCGATGCGCCGACCGTGGCTTCGCTCGGCGAAACCTTACAGCAGGAAACGGGTCGCGTGAGCGCAATCCCGACACTGCAAGCACGCACGCGGCCGCAGCATTTACCGCTGTCTTTTGCGCAGGAACGCTTGTGGTTCCTCGAACAGCTCAACCCCGGACAGTCGACCTATAACATTCCGGTAGCCGTGCGCCTGAGCGGGTCGCTCGATGTTCCGGCGCTCGACACTGCGTTGAATGCCCTCGTGGAGCGTCACGAAAGCCTGCGTACTTCGTTCGTGCAACAAGACGGGCAGGCGGTTCAATGTATCGCGACGCAATTGCGGATCGCACTGCCTCTCGTCGAACTCGGCACGCTCGCCTCCGACGCGCAAGCCGCCGAAGTCCGCCGGATCACGCAAGTCGAAGCCACGCGAGCCTTCGATCTTCAGCACGGGCCGCTTCTTCGCGCGCGGCTGCTTCGCCTCGCCGAAGACGAGCATGTGCTGCTCTTCGCGATGCATCACATCATCTCCGATGGCTGGTCCATCGGCGTGCTCGTGCGTGAACTCGGCGCGTGCTATGAGGCCGCGTTGCATGACGAAGCGCTCGCTTTGCCGCCGTTGGCCGTGCAGTATGCCGACTTTACGTTGTGGCAGCGCGATTGGCTCACCGGCGCGGAACTCGATCGACAGACGCAATACTGGCGCACTCAGCTCGCCGAACTCGCACCGCTCGATCTGCCGACTGATCGCCCTCGCCCTGCGCGGATCAGCGGACGTGGCGCAACATTGCCCTTTTCGCTGAGTCCCAACTTGTCGGAGCGCGTGACCACGCTCGCGCATCGAGAAGGCGTGACGCCATTCATGGTGCTGCTCGCCACACTCCAGACGCTTCTTGGTCGTCTCTCCGGGCAATCGCAAGTGGCAGTCGGCTCGCCGATCGCCAATCGCACGCATGCACAGATCGAACCGCTCATCGGTCTGTTCGTCAATACGCTCGTATTGCGTGCGGATCTGTCGGGCGCGCCCAGCATGCGCGAATTGCTCACGCAAGTGCGCGATACGACGCTCGCCGCTTACGCACATCAGGACCTGCCTTTCGAAAAACTCGTCGAAGCCCTCGCGCCGGCGCGCGACACGAGCCGTACGCCGCTCTTTCAAGTGATGCTCGTCTTGCAGAATGCGCCGCTCGAGGCGCTTACTTTGCCCGGTCTCACGCTGGAACTTCTGCCCCCGGCCGAAGCCGGCGCCAAGTTCGACCTCACGCTGAACCTGACTCACACGCACGACCGCTTCGCGGGCAGCATCAGCTACGCAAGCGATCTTTTCGATAGGCAGACTATCGTGCGTTTCGGCGAACGCTTCACGCGCTTGCTGGATCAGGCGCTCGCGCGGCCCGATGTACCGTTACATGCGCTCGAACTCGTGTTGCCTGAAGAGTATGCGTTGTTCGATCGATGGAACGACACGGCAGCCGCCTACCCCGAGCACCTCTCCATGCATCAGCTTTTCGAGCAACAGGTTCGACGCACGCCCGATGCCACCGCGCTCATCTTCGAAGACGAATCCCTCACGTATGCGGAGCTGAATGCGCGTGCTAATCGGCTTGCTCATCGACTGATCGCGCTGCGCGTGCGTCCGGAAGATCGCGTCGCGTTATGCATGGAGCGGCGCGTCGGCATGATCGTCTCGTTGATAGCCACGCTCAAGGCGGGCGGCGCATACGTGCCACTCGATCCTGCGTATCCGGGTGAACGGCTGAATCACATTCTTGCCGATGCCGCGCCTCGATTGCTGATCGCCGATGCAGCCGGCCGTCATGCGTTGGGCGACACGGGCACTCTGACGGTACTCGATCTTCATGCATCCGACGACGAAACGCTCTCGCAGGCCGATCCGCAAGCACCGGTCGCGCCGCACAACCTCGCGTATGTGATCTATACGTCGGGATCGACGGGCAAGCCGAAGGGCGTCGCCATCGAACATCGAAACGCCGTCAACTTCCTGAACTGGGCGCAGAACGCCTTTACATCGAAAGAGCTTTCACACACGCTGTTTGCCACATCGATCAATTTTGATCTTTCGATCTATGAATGCTTCGCACCGTTGACCTGCGGCGCCACCGTGCATCTCGTCGACAACGTCCTCGCACTTTCCAGAAAGCCGCACGATGTGAGCCTCGTCAACACGGTGCCTTCGGCGATCACTTCCCTACTCGATGCAGGTGCATCGCTCGCATCCGTCGAGACTATCAACCTTGCGGGCGAGCCGCTCAGGCTCGCGCTGATGAAACGCATCTTCGCCGAGACCGATATCGAACGATTGTGCAATCTGTATGGCCCGTCCGAGACGACCACTTACTCGACGTGGATCGAGATGCATAGGGGCGATCACCTGAAGGAGACCATCGGCAAGCCGATCGCCAACACCAGCGTCTATCTGCTCGATGCGCGATGCAAGCCGGTGCCGCTCGGCACGGTGGGCGAAGTGTATATCGGCGGCGCGGGCGTGGCGCGTGGCTATCTCAACCGGCCTGAACTCACCGCCGAACGCTTCCGCGACGATCCGTTCATGCCCGGCGATCGCATGTACCGCACAGGCGATCTCGCACGTTATCGTGCCGATGGCAACATCGAGTTCCTCGGCCGCAACGATCATCAGGTGAAGGTGCGCGGCTTCCGTATCGAGCTCGGCGAGATCGAAGCGCAACTCGTGGATCATGCCGCCGTGCGTGAAGCGGTCGTCATCGCGCGGGCCCGCAGCGAAGCCTCGCAGGATCAGCAACTCATCGCTTATGTCACGCTGCTCGCCGATGTCGATGCCAGTGTCTTGCGCGAGCATCTCGCCGAGTGCTTGCCCGATTACATGGTGCCCTCAGCGATCGTCATGCTCGATGCACTGCCGCTCACACCCAACGGCAAGCTCGACCGTCACGCGCTGCCCGATCCGCACGCCGATGCCTTCGCGTTGCGTCCCTTCGAAGCGCCTTTGGGCGAGACCGAATCGTCGCTCGCCGATCTGTGGGCCGAATTGCTGGGCCTCGATCGCGTCGGCCGGCAGGATAACTTCTTCGCGCTCGGCGGCCATTCGCTGCTGGCCGTCACGCTCATCGAACGCATGCGCCGCATCGGCCTGCACGCCAATGTGCGCGATCTCTTCGCCACGCCCGTGCTCAGCACGCTTGCCGCATCGATCGAGCGCGGTGCGATTGCGCACGATATCGTCGTGCCGCCCAATGTCATCACGCGCGACACGACCGCGCTCACCCCTGCCATGCTGCCGCTCATCGCCTTGACGCAAGCGGATATCGACTCCATCGTCGAACAAGTCCCGGGCGGCATAACGAACGTGCAGGACATTTACGCGCTCGCACCGCTGCAGGAAGGCATTCTGTTCCATCACATGCTGAGCACCGAGGGCGACCCGTATCTGCAAACCGCGCGCATCGCCTTCGATAGCCGCGAGCGTCTGGATGCCTGGCTCGATGCGCTGCAACGGATCATCGCACGGCACGACATCCTGCGCACCGCCTTCATCCACGACGGCATCAGCACGCCCGCGCAAGTCGTCTGTCGCCAAGCGCCTGTCACCATCGATGAGATCGAGCTCGATCCCGCACACGGTCCGGCTGTCGATCAACTCGCGCGTCTGTTCGATGCGCGCTCGCAACGCCTGCCTCTGCATCGGGCGCCCCTGCTTCGGCTCACCCTCGCGAAGGAACACGATTCGCCGCGCTGGCTCGCGCTGCTCGTGTGGCATCACCTGATCGGCGATCACGTTACGCTCGAAGTGATTCAGAAAGAGATCAGCGCACTGCTCGAGGGCCATGCCGATGCGCTCGATGTGGCGCAACCGTTTCGCGATCTGGTCGCGCAGGCGCGGCTCGGCGCCACTCAACAGGAGCATGAAGCGTTCTTCCGCGACATGCTCGCCGAGCTCAGCGAGCCCACGCTGCCCTTCGGCTTCACCGATGTGCATCACGACGGCTCCTCGGTTGCCGAAGCTCGCGTGACGTTGCCCGCGGCGTTGAACACGCGTCTGCGCACGCAGGCGCGAGAACTCGGCGTCAGTCTCGCCAGTCTCTGTCATCTCGCATGGGCGCGTGTGCTCGACGCGGCAAGCACCGGCGATGGCCGCATCGTCTTCGGCACCGTGCTGCTCGGGCGCATGCAGGCAGGTGTCGATCAGGCGCTCGGGCTGCTCATCAACACCTTGCCGATTCGCCTCGATGTGAACGATGTCTCTGTTGTCGATAGCGTGCGTGACACGCATCAGCGTCTCGCGGCCTTGCTGCAGCATCAGCATGCCCCGCTCGCACTCGCTCAGCGATGCAGTGGCGTGGCCGCGCCCGCGCCGCTCTTTAGCGCGCTGCTGAACTATCGCCACAACCAGGCCGTCGCCGATGAACAATATGCCTTCGAGGGGATCGAGCTGCTGGGCGCCGAAGAGCGCACCAACTATCCGCTCATGCTCGCTGTCGAAGACAACGGCGAGAGCCTTGGCTTGACCGCGCAAACGCTCGCGCCGCTCTCGCCCGATCAGTTGTGCGGGTACATGGAGCAAGCGTTATCGAGCCTCGTGCAGGCACTCGAGCAGGCACCGCAGACGCCCGTCGACCAACTCGATGTGCTGCCGCCCAAGACGCGTCAGTTACTGGTCCAGACGTGGAACGATACGGCTGCGTCGTACCCTGTCGATCTGTGCATTCATCAGTTGTTCGAGCAGCAGGTCGAGCGCACGCCCGATGCGATCGCGCTGATCTTTGGAGATCAGACGCTCACGTATGCGCAACTCAATGCGCGCGCCAATCGGCTCGCGCATCGTCTGCTCGCGCTAGGGGTCGAACCGGAAGATCGCGTGGCGCTGTGCGTGGAGCGTGGCATCGGCATGGTGGTGGCGTTGCTCGCGATACTCAAAGCGGGCGGCGCCTATGTGCCGCTCGATCCGGCTTACCCCGGCGAACGCCTGACTCACATCCTCACTGACTCGACGCCGCGCCTCTTGCTCGCCGATGCCATCGGCCGTGAAGCACTCGGCGATACGGGTACGTTGAGCGTGCTCGATCCGGACGCATCGCTCGATGCATCAGAGGACAATCCTCAAACCAGAATCGAACCACATCATCTCGCATACGTGCTCTTTACATCGGGCTCCACAGGCAAGCCCAAAGGCGTGATGATCGAGCATCGCCAGATGCTGAACTTCCTGTGCTCGATGCGCGATATCACCTCGATGAACGCCGCCGACACACTGCTCGCTGTCACGACGATATCCTTCGATATCGCGGGCCTGGAGTTGTATTTACCCTTGAGCGCCGGCGCGCGCATCGTGCTCGCATCGCGCAACGATGCGGCCGATCCGCTCGCGTTGCAAGCGCTCATCGATGCACACGCCATCAGCTTCATG
This sequence comes from Caballeronia sp. ATUFL_F2_KS9A, assembly GCF_023630765.1. Classification (NCBI taxonomy): domain Bacteria; kingdom Pseudomonadati; phylum Pseudomonadota; class Betaproteobacteria; order Burkholderiales; family Burkholderiaceae; genus Caballeronia; species Caballeronia sp. ATUFL_F2_KS9A. The sequence continues at coordinate 9,184 of NZ_JALQEK010000053.1, forward strand.
CAGGCGACCCCGGCCACCTGGCGCATGCTGCTCGATACGCAGTGGAGCGGCAGCGCGAAGCTTACCGCGCTGTGCGGCGGCGAAGCGTTGTCCGCGAACCTCGCGGCGCGTCTGAACGAGAAGGTCAAGGCGCTGTGGAATCTCTACGGTCCGACTGAAACGACGGTCTGGTCCTCGTGCTATCGCACGGGCCGCGACGCGCATAGGTCATCCACGGTATCGGTCGGCCGGCCGATTGCCAACACGCGTCTGTACGTGCTCGATGCGCACTACCGGCTCGTGCCGCCGGGTGCCGTGGGCGAGTTGTATATCGGTGGCGCGGGGGTGGCGCGTGGTTATCTCAATCGTGCCGAGCTCACCGCCGAGCGCTTCCTCGACGATCCGTTCATTGCCGATGCGCGCATCTATCGCACGGGCGATCTCGCGCGCTATCGCGCCGATGGCAATCTCGAGTTCCTCGGACGCAACGATCATCAGGTCAAGATTCGCGGTTTCCGGATCGAACTCGGCGAGATCGAAGCGCAGCTCGCGAGTCATCCGGCCGTGCGCGAAGCCGTCGTCATCGCACGGGCGCGGCGTGAAGAGACGCAGGACCAGCAGCTCATCGCCTATGTCACTGGCGCCACCGCTATCGATACGAATGCGCTTCGCGAGCATGTGACTGCGCGCTTGCCGGATTACATGGTGCCATCGGCGTTCGTCACGCTCGATGCGCTGCCGCTCACGCCCAACGGCAAGCTCGATCGGCGCGCATTGCCCGATCCGCAGTGGCAGGATCTCGCCGCTTATGTCGCGCCGCGCACCTCGCTCGAACATACGCTCGCGCAGTGCTTTGCCAGCGTCCTCGGACTCGAGCGCGTGAGTGTCTTCGATAACTTCTTCGCGCTCGGCGGGCATTCGTTGCTGGCTGTTCAGTTGATGGCATCGATTCACGCGAAGCTCGGCCAGGACATTTCGATTCGCGTTCTCTTCAATGCGCCATCGGTCGCGGAACTCGCCGATCAACTGAACGCCGCGCCTTCGAACAACGAATTCGATCCGATTCTGCCTATCCGGGCATCGGGGAGCGGCGCACCGCTCTTCTGCATTCATCCGGTCGGCGGACTGGCGTGGAGCTATGCGGGTCTCGCGAAGATCATCGATGACGACCGGCCCCTCTACGCCGTCCAGACGCCGGCGTTGAAGGAGCCCGGCTACCGTCCCGCGAGCATCGTCGACATGGCGGCGGACTATATCGCGCGCATCCGCACGGTTCAGCCTCACGGTCCCTATCACCTCCTCGGCTGGTCCTTCGGCGGACTGCTCGCGTACGAAATGGCGACGCAACTGCAAAACCTTGGCGAGAAGATCGGCGAGCTCGTGTTGCTGGATTCGCGTCTTCCGGACGGACTCACTGCATCCGAAGTCGATGAATGGGCGCTGTTCGCCGCGACGTTCCCGGACATGTCGCCCGATCTCACGCTCACGCTTCAGGCAATGCAATCGACCACCGAGCGCGTGGTCGCGCTGCGTGAGCATCGGCTGATACCGGCGTATATCACGGACGAGCACGTCACAACGCTGATCGGCACGACGCAACGGAACATGCAGTTGCAATCGATGTACACGCCCCGGTCGTTCCATGGCGATATCGTCTATTTCACGGCGACGCGCTCCGAAGCGCCCGGACAACCCCGACGTAGCGCGCAATGGCGAGCGTGTGTGAACGGTTCGATCGTGAACTACGACATCGACTGCATGCATGGCGAGATGTGCCTGCCATCGTCGCTCGCGATGATCGGACAGAACCTCGCATCGATGAATGTGATTGGTGCATCAGCGAAGTAGAGAACGAACAGCGCCACGGGCTTAGGCCGGTGGCGCTGCTATCGAACGAAGGAATGGAAGGAGTGAAAAGAGTGCGCCGAGGCCGCCGATATGACGATCGCTCAACCTGCGCGCCGCTGCTTGCGATCGGTATGCTTGCGCACGTTGCTGGCGAGTTCCGAAATGATTTCGGTGGCTGCGCCGATGATCTGACCGAAGTCGAATCCCGCGCGCGTCATCTCCCGATAGAACGATCGTGCAAGCATCTTCGAGAGCTGGCTCGGGTTCTGTACGGATTGCGCGACGATGTCGCCGATCGTCTGATCCGAGGATCGCTTGATCGTTGCCTGAGCGAACGGCGAGGCGACGAGCTTCTCAAGCCGGTCCGCCTCGACGGATCGCGTGACGAACGTGCCGAGAATGCGAAGCAGCTTCAGATCATGTTCATCGAATTGCCGTCCGAGCCGCGGTCCCGATACTTGCACGACGCCTATCGTCTTTCCGTTCAGCGCGAGGACGGCGAACATCTTGTCGCGCGCGTCCGAGTATTCGACGATGGCCGTCCTCTCCCCGATATGCACTTCGCCGAATGCCTCCGTGCGGGCGGCGCACAACTCGACAACGCGATCGTCGACGGGTATCGAAACGACGCATCGCTTCGCGCGCATTGCCTCGGCGACCATCGCTGCGAGTGCTTCCGGCGATACGTCGGTCGTCTCGGTGTCCGCAAACTCGACGAGCAGCGAATCCTGCGCTTCATAAACATGTTCGGCGCTTTTCATGAGCACTCCACCGGTAGGTTTGGATGTGCGTCAGGGTATGCGTCGAGAGTTAGTTCGCAGTTAGCCCATGACCGTGATTCGAACCGATCCGCGTCCTCATCCGACGCTAACTTTCGAAAGACACACTAAGCGTCATTCCTGACAGGTGCTCACGATGAAACGTCCCTTATTCATGCAGCGTCGCAGCATCAAGGTTCGCGACGGCCGTTTTGATATTTCCGTCGAAGAGTCCGGAAGTATCGGCACGCCCTGCGTCTTGCTGCACGGCCGCGGCGAGTGCAGCGGCGTATGGCGAACATTGACCGACGCAGCGTCGGCCGAACATCGTTTCGTGTCGATCGATCTGAGGGGCCACGGAGATTCGAGCTGGGACCCGGAGCGCGCTTACGATTCGCCAACCCTCGCGGGCGATGTATTGCAGGTTCTGCTTGCAATGAACATAAGAAAGCCCGTTCTTATCGGTCATTCGCTCGGCGGCAGTGTCGCACTGCAATTGAACGCACTGCTCGGACACCATGTTTCCGGACTGGTCATGGTGGACTTCGGACCGGAATCCGATGCATCGGGTTCACAACGCGTTCGTGCCGACATACGCGAGACGCCGGCTACATTCGACACGGTCGACGGATATGTCTCGTGGTTGCTCGAACGGCGTCCGCTGGCCAACGGCCGTGCGCTTCGCAATCTCGCGCTGCATGCGTTGCGCCGCACGCCGGCCGGAGTGTTCGAGCCGAAGCTGGACCGGCGCGTCGCCGATGAGTCGCCGCAAAAGAGGGAGCCGCAGGCGGAACAACTGTGGCAGATGCTGGCGTCCGTGCGCTGCCCGACGCTCGTCGTGAGAGGCGTCGGGTCAGCGGTGCTAAAGCCGCAGGTTGCGCAACGCATGGCGCATCACGCGCTATGTGAAGGGCAACTCGCCACGATATCCCGCGCCGGCCATGCGGTGATGACCGATAACCCCGACGAATTCAATCGTACGATCGACGCCTTCCTTGCTTCGCTGCCGGATGCCGTGAGCGGAGGTCAGTGATGTTCTCGATCATTCCCGCGCAGCTTCGCCGACAGTCGATGCCGCGACTGGTCATTGCAGTCATCGCCGGGTTCGCCGGGGCGCTGTGCAGCGCGGAGATCGCGCGTCTCATCGGCCAGGTCGCCGCCGGCCAGATCGAAACGCGCGGACTGGTGATCGTTTTCTTCGCGGTGTGCGCGGCGCAATTGCTGTTCAGAACGAGTTCGCAGATCATCGTGCTCGATTTCGGTCAGCAGGTGATCTGCAGTCTTCGAATCGAGCTATGCCGCAAGATCCTGCGCACGCCCTACAAGAAGCTGCAATCGCTCGGGAAGCCGCGCCTGCTCGCCATTCTTACCACGGACATCAACACGTTCGCGCAGGCATCGCAAATGCTGCCGCTCGCGTTCGGCAACGTCGTGCTCATTGTCGTATGCCTCGTGTATATGGCCTGGCTTTCGTGGCAGGCGTTCGCGTGCTTTTTCGTCTTTCTCGTCGTCGGGGGGGCGATCTATCACAGTATCGAACGCTGGCCCTTGCGCGAAATGCAAGCGGTGCGAGATCAGCTCGATGTCATCTTCCGGCACTTTCGTTCCTTGCTGGAAGGGACGCGGGAATTGCAACTCAACGACGCGCGAGCCCGATACTTCACCGAACACGTCGTTCATTCGACCGCACACGCATTCCGCCGATCGTTCACCCGCGCGATGCTCATCTATTCGCTCGTCGCCAACGCCGGTGGCATGCTCTTCTATGTGGCGATCGGCCTGATCCTGCTCGTCGTGCCGCACTGGTTTCCACAATCCCACGGCGTGCTCGTGACGCTCACCCTCCTGCTTCTTTTCCTGATCCATCCGGTCAGCGAAGTCATGACGATCTTGCCGATTCTTCGTCAGGCGTCGATTGCGCTTCAGCGCATCCGCATTCTCGATGCCGAGCTCACGCAGCAAGCGGACGATGACGGTCATGGGTCCGCAGACGATCCCTTCGGGGCAGCAGTCGAAGGCGTGCCGCTGATCCGGTTTTCCGCCGTATCGCATCGCTATCCGGGGCTGACGGAAGATCATCCGTTCACACTCGGACCGATCGATCTGTCGATTCGTCAGGGCGAAGTCGTTTATCTGATCGGCGGAAACGGCAGCGGCAAGACCACGCTCGCGATGCTGCTGCTCGGACTGTACGAGCCCGAGCAAGGGCACGTAGAACTGAACGGTGTAAAAGTCGAGAGAGACAACCTTGCGCATTATCGCGAGCGCTTCTCGGCCGTGTTCGCCGACTTTCATCTGTTCGATGAAGTGCTGTGTGAAGACCAGTCGCAAATCGCGAAGCAGGCGGCACAGTATCTTCACAAGCTCGAACTCGACCACAAGGTCAGCATGAAGGGCAACCGGTTCAGCACGGTCAATCTCTCTTCCGGACAACGCAAGCGCATGGCGCTCATAGCGTCGTATCTGGAAGACCGCCCGATCTATCTCTTCGACGAATGGGCCGCCGACCAGGATCCCGTATTCAGGCGCGTGTTCTATACGCAGTTGATTCCCGAGCTCAAGCGCAAGGGCAAGACGGTCATCGTCATTTCTCACGACGATGCCTATTTCGAATGCGCCGATCGTCTCGTTCAGGTTGCGAACGGGCGCCTCATCGACGTCTCTTCCGAAGCACTGAAAGAAGGCCTCTTCGCCGGACGCAGCGGCTCGGCAGTGGCCGAATAAGTTCGCCGTTCCCTCGAACACGACGTCCCCACCTACGGCGTTCGACAGCGACGCCGGCAAAGTCAGCCCCGAACAAGCAAACGTTTGGCGCGTAATTCCTTCCGCAAAAACTTAGGGCTGCGCAACCAGTGGAAGGCAAGCGCGCCGCGGAGACGCTGTGCTTCGCCTATCGCCGCATGTACGGCACCGATGTGCGCGTCGCGCGCATCTTCAACACCTACGGTCCGCGCATGGACCCTCAGGACGGACGCGTCGCGTCGAACTTCATCGTGCAGGCGCTGCGCGGCGATCCAGGACCGCGCGGCTCACTCCACTTGAAACACCGCGACCGCCCGACGCAACGCTTCGGCCTGCTCGGCGAGCGATTGAGCGGCGGCGGACGCCTCTTCGACGAGTGCCGCGTTCTGCTGCGTGACCTCGTCCATCTGCGCGACGGCCACATTCACCTGATCGATGCCCATGCGCTGCTCGCCAGATGCCGCCGCCACTTCGCTCATGATGGCCGTCACGCGATTCACTGACGCGACCAGGCCTTCGATCGTGCCGCCGGCATGCTCGACGAGCGCCGAGCCGTTCGACACGCGCGCGTTCGAAGCATCGATGAGCGTCTTGATCTCCTTGGCGGCCACGGCGCTGCGTTGCGCCAGTGCGCGCACTTCGCCGGCGACGACCGCGAACCCGCGGCCCTGATCGCCTGCCCGCGCGGCCTCGACGGCCGCATTGAGCGCGAGGATGTTGGTCTGAAACGCGATGCCTTCGATCACGCCGATGATGTCGGCCATCTGCGACGAAGCCTGCGCGATGCTGCGCATGGTCGCGACCACGTCGTTGACCGTGTCGCCGCCCTGAGTCGCGTCGCCGCATGCTTTCGTCGCGGCGTGCGTGCCCTCGGCGGCGTTGTCGGCATTCTTCGCGACCGTGCTCGCGAGTTCTTCCATGCTCGCCGCCGTTTCTTCGAGCGATGCCGCCTGAGACTCCGTGCGTTTCGACAGATCGACAGTGCCCTGCGCGATTTCGCTGGCCGCTTCGGCAATCGCCATGCTCGATGATTGAATGCCAACCACGATCGTGTTCAGACGCGCGCGCATCGTCTCGAGCGAGACCATCAGGCTGTCGGGGCTGCGGCCTTCGAGCGGGATCGCATCGCGTAGATTGCCTTGAGCGATGCGTGCCGCAAGCGCCATCGCTTCGCCCGGTTCGCCGCCGAGCGCGCGTGTAAGACCGCGCGTGATGACAAGCGCGGCTACGATGCCGGCAAGCAAGGCTGCTACGCCGAGCGCGAGCATGATCGCTTTGGCGCGGGCGTAGGCGGCGTCGGCGTCGCGGTTGGCGATATCGTTCTGTTCATCCTGCAGCGCGATCATGTCCTTCGTGGTACTCATCCAGTCCCGTTGCACAGGCCGCAACTCGTCGATCAGCACGCGAATTGCCGCCTGTTGCTCGCGCGCTTCGGCAAGCGAGATCGCCTTTTCGATGATCGGCGCGGCGGCGGCTTCGTTCGCGCGAAGCTTCTCGAATACCGCGCGTTCGCTTGCGGAGGTCTGATCGCTTTCCTTGAAGCGCGTGCCGAGTGCGTCGTAAGCCTGCGCGTAGCCTTGCGCCTGCGTACGGATGCGCGCTTTCTCCGTCTCGACCGCGGCCGCATCGGTCAGAAGCGCGATGTTGCGCAGTGCAATCATCCGGTCGCTCACCGACAGGCTCAGCACGTGCGCGAGCTTCGCCTCCGCATTGTTGACTTCGACCACTTCATCGAAGCGCGCCTGGATTTGCGACATGCTCACGAGACCGAAGACGAGCACGGCGAACAACGTTGACAGCACGATGCCGAAGCCCAGACCCAGTTTGGTGACGACCTTCATGGTTGTGATTCTCCGTAGACAGATGCGAGCGGGTTTCCCGGGATGAGAAATCCACTGCTTTCATACTGTTTACGGATAGCATTCGGTTTACTTAACGGTGCTTTCGGCGTCTTTTGACGAGTGTGCCGCGCAAAGCAACGGGCTAGCGCATCGCCTTGGTTTTGCCGTCGCTTGTACTTCCTCATTCGGGCAAATCACACCCTCAGGCATCGGGCGTCTCAAGTCTTGCGCTTCCACTGCCGATATGGCGAGATCGCTTTCGCCTCTTTAGCTCCGGACGCCACCGCTGCGCGCGAAGTAGAAACTCGAGAAGATAACTGAATGCGCTACAAAATATGCGATACATGCGGCGCCGAAGTAAGCGCTATGGCCTCTCTATGCAAACGCTGCCAGACACATTTGCCGCCGAATCCGCCTCCGGATGAAGCGACAGGAGAATCTCTGACGTCCTCGTCACAAAGCGTCAGCCGGCAGATGTTGCTCGCGTCGAGCATCGCCATCATCGGCGCGATCGCTGTTGGAGGGGTTCTCGCAACCGCTCCACGCGACGAGAGTCGAACGCAGCACAGAGCCGACGCGACCTCGGTAAGCGGTCGTGTGATTCCGGCTGAGCAGGCCGAACACCCGTCTTCGGAAAGTACATCGAAGTGAAGTCGGACCACGACGACGCAGGCCGACGCCCACCATGTCGTGACGTTACGGAATGACGGTCCCGATCGTACGAAGCTGGTCGGATTGCCCATTTGCGCAGTGGTCAGTCCGTTGGTCGCGGGCGTTAGTTAGCTGCGTGCCTGTTGTTCCAGCACGGATGTCCCGACATCTGTGTCTGCGTAGCTTTTGAGTTGGCAGATCTGACCGCGATCGCATAAAGTCAGGTAGAGCACATCGCGCCTTTTCGTATCGATGACTCGCAAGGCTGCGCGCCCGTGAGACATCTAGCTCCGTATAGAAAGCGTTCCCAGAGAATGTATCTCCCGGCCTTGGCTGCTGGAGCAGGCACATGAAAAAGATGCTTAAGATAGGTGCGACGACGATCCTCACACTCGGCGGGGCAGCGCATGCGCAAGGCAGCGTCACGCTCTACGGGCTAATCGATGCGGGTTTGACCTATACGAACAGCCAGATCAGCGGGACGGGCGGCGGGCACAGCAACTGGGAAATGACGAGCGGCGCAGTCCAGTACAGCCGCTGGGGTTTGCGCGGGGCCGAGGACCTCGGCGGGGGCGTGAAGGCAATCTTCACACTGGAAAGCGGCTTCAATTTGAATACCGGGCAGTACTCGGCAAACATGCGCCTCTTCAATCGCCTGGCGTATGTCGGCTTGTCGAGCCGCGAATACGGCGCGCTCACGCTGGGCCGTCAGACCGACAGCATGGTCGATTTCGTCGCGCCGCTTTCATTGACGGGTACGGAGTTCGGGGGCACGCACTTTGCGCATCCGCTAGACAACGACAATCTGAACGACTCGTTTCAGATCAACAACGCGGTCAAGTACCTGAGCCCGAACATCGCAGGCTTTCGGTTCGGTGGGCTGTACGGCTTCTCCAATCAGGCGGGCGGATTCGCGAACAATCGTGCGTATAGCTTCGGCATCTCATACGTCGCGGGCGCGTGGAACTTCGGTGCGGGTTATCTCGCGCTCAGCAGTTCTGCGCGCACGCCGGCACAGTTGAATACGAACGGCGCAGTCACCGATACAACCGGCGCGTCCCTGCAAGGCGCGCTGACGCCGACGGGTGTGCCTTTGGGCGTGCTGGCCAGCAGTCAGAAGACCTTTGGCGCCGGTGTGAACTACACCTTCGGTCCGGGTGTGGCCGGCTTCGTGTACTCGCACACCAAGCTCTCGCAATTCTTTCAGACTGGGCTGAGCGGAACTTTCCAGAACTTCGAAGGAAACATTCGGTATGCGCTGACGCCGGCGGTCGAACTTTCGGGCGCGTACACCTATTCGCGCGCAGGCGGAAACGGCGGCGGCGGCATTCCACATTGGAATCAGGTAAGCGCGATGGCCGATTACCGCTTCTCTCGGCGCACCGATGTCTACATTCAGGGCGCGTGGCAACGGTCGAGCCCGAGCGGCACTTCGCCCTTGGGCGTGGCATGGATTAACGGCGTGACCGCCCCGGCTTCCACGACGAATCAGCTCGAAGCGGCCGTCGGCTTGAAGCATCGCTTCTGACGCCCTCGAAACAGCCTTAAGCGTCAAACCGGACGAAGGACACTATCCAACGACGAATCTATCGATGACGGATGACCGCGCAAAGCGGTCCTCCCGGTCGTGTGCGGCCACCGATCGCCAAGAACGGTGGAACAACGGCGCACTGTGCGCTAATTGCATCCTCGCGCGCGGAGCCACTAACACATTGCGAGGCCGCATCGTAGCGATCGGAACGGATGAAGAACAGCCGCGCGCCTTTAGGCCCCATCCTTGTCGCCACCGGCACCTGAATAAAGCGCCGTGACGCTCAAAAGAAGAGAGACCACAATGTCGAGCAAGCGACGCATGCGTATCTCCTTCGAATGACAGCGCCGCGTATGGCGCGCGGCTCACCTTCAGTTAAGGAGAGCAGATTCGCAATGCGTCCGATTCAAGAAGCATCGGTCGACGTCAAGAATACAGCGGCGAAAGCTCTATCGCGCCGGACCCAGGAAGCCACGAAGGCCGGCGCCACTTTATTTATTAGGATCGCTTACTTGATACTCGACGGTGGCGCCGCTTTATTTGCAGGCCGGCCGACTAGTCACATTCAGATCTGACGTGTAGTGCACCACTTCCCGCGCTGCTTCCGCGACCGTCGGCTGAGTCATTGCCGGGCTGGCGTCGATCCGCGGAATGTGCAAAAGATTCCCGGCGCATCCGCAATTATTACCTATTACCCAGATTCAAAGCGACTGCGCTTCGGTATCCCGTTCCGAATAACCTAAAGAACGCACAAAGCTTGCCGTAAAACTGTTTATAAGGCTCATCCATTCGGTAATTTTGGCTAGTCCTTATGCGTCCTCAAAGGTCGACGGGGTAGCAACATCGCGGAGCGACATTGCGGCCGATTTGCGAACCCGGGTCCCTTGCCGTGCAAGTCGTCCTCATTAATCCCCTAACGCTCCGGTCCATACAGCGTACCGACCGAACTGCAGCAACCGGGCGTTTCAGTCAGAAACCTGCATTCCATCGCGGTCTGACTACCGACTTAGAGAAATAGGCGTCATCAGTCCGCACGCCCACGGCTTCGGAACACATCAATTCGTATTGCTAACTACCATGACAAACCACAGAAAACCTGGCCATTGCTTGCGTGACCGTTTCCGCCTCGTCAATATCTCGGCGGCCGTCGTTGCCGTCGCCACCAGTCTGATGCTCGCGGCATGCGGCGGCGGCGGCGAAGGCGCCGTCGAGGCCGCCACGGCGAAAGCCACCGATATGCCGGAGGCGACCGCAAAGGCGGCCACCACGGCTTCAATCTTTTACGGCATGAACGGTCACATTACCAACGGCGGCGCCTATGACAACACGCCCTACGCGACACAGCTCTCGCAGCTCCAAGACCTTGGCGTGAAGATTTTCCGCAACGACGTGTACAACTTGGCATCCGCCAAAGTGCTCGCTACCGTTGCCAAACAGTTTGCGGCAGGAGGGGTTCAGGTGTATCCGGTGATGCTGCTCGGGCTGGGTTTTGACAGCGAGGAAGCGGCTTACAATGCGGGCTTCGTAATGGGTCAGCAAACGGCACAGACCTATAAGTACACTTACTACGAAGTCGCCAACGAATTGGATTCTGCCGCGCTGGCCGGAAACTACGACGGCAACATCTGGTGGCAATACAGCAACCGGCCGTTCACGATCGCGCGCGGCGTGATCCGCGGCATGATCGCGGGTGTGAAGTCGGTCGACAGTTCCGCGAAGATTATCGTCGATGGCACATGGAAGCACATTGCGTTTTTTCAGATGCTTCTCGACGGCTCACAGCCCGACGGAACACACGGTCACCCGACCGTCAGCTGGGACATCACCGCATGGCACTGGTACTCCGACCAGGGCGACATGACGAATGCGTGCGGGGGCACGGGGTGTCACGACATTCTCGGTATCATCAGTTCCTTTGGCAGGCCCGTCTGGATCAACGAGTTCGGCGTGCGTCCGGAATATGGCGCGAATGACACTATCGCTTCTTACCTGACCGGTAACCTGATGATGCAGCAGTACTACACCCAGGCGTCGAAGTACAACATCCAGTCGATTCAAGGTTTCGAGTTGTACGACTCCCAGGAAGGCAACTACGGCATGCTGCAAAGCGATGGCAAGACGAAGAAGGCCTCGTACATGGCAGTCAAGAATTTCATTGCGAGCCACCCGAAGTAATAAGCGGCAGGGCGGTCGCCAGCTGAAATTCGCCGCGTCGGGGCTTTCGATGACGCGGTCATCGAAAAACCCGGCGAACAAGGGAATCGCTCACTTCGAAAGATATTCGATTCCCTCGGATCCTCCACCGACTATTAACGGCTCGAGTTGGCCGGCTAAGACCGTCTAGCACAACCTCTCGATCTTTCGCCAAGGCAACCATCGGTCCAGCGCTTACGAACCGGCGACAACAACCTCGGCGACATCCCACTGTCGAGGCGTCTGCGGTCTCAACAACATTCTCCGAGTGGGCAAGGACGTCTGGCGCACAAGTGCCCCTCAGCCCCCTTTGCGGTATCACCGATTCCACTCAAGAACTGCCGATGCGATCGGAAGAATTTCGCAGACTCGTGCAAGCGCGCTCACCACGGGCTTAGCGCCGCAGCGGTCCACGCGCCGTTTCCATCACTTCCCGACCGTCGGGCCTCGGCGCGGCGAGCAGGAATCGCCTATGCCGCGAAATACTGGTTTTCCCGTATTAACTCGTCTCGTCAAATTGCCGTTATCCGCTGCAAGCAACAGGCCATAACGCCACGCAAGAGCGCCAACGTTTGCGTGACCAGGCGTTTCGAGCAGCCGTACATGGCGCTTTGATGCGTCGCATAGCCCGAATTGGGATTGCAGAAGCCGGTCCGAATCGATGCGCCGGACTTGGCAAAAAGATGACTGATTCGATGAGAAAAGTACCGCTTTCCGATGCAAACGCTACCTCGGTAGTACGTTCGGGGACGCGGTTTGAGTTCATGCACATGGCAGGAGGCTGGGGTGATCCTCGAAAATGAAATTCGGCAACTTGAACGGTCCGTCAACACCCTGATATGCCGACCCACATTGATCCGCCGTGAATACTGGGCTGCTCAGACGGAAAAGCTTCTGGTGTTTCCGGGACTGTCCGCCCGCGATCGCCGTCGCTTGATCGCGTTACTGGATCTTCTTGGAATTTCAACCCGCGAAGAAGTCGCTCCGTTAGGCCCGCCGTCGATGGTCTTCAGTATGTCCGGAGAGCCGACTGCGACGTGATTGATCCGCTTGCACCCTCTTCCGGTCTCTCAACGAAACGACAAGACGGACAATTCTCCTGAGCTGCCCGTGTTATGCCGATTGCGGGTGTTCATCATTGGCGATGATCCCGGACGTACCTGTCTGTTGCGCCAATGCATGCTCTCGTAGAAGGGCACGAAATCTGTCGATCGACATGGGCGTGCCGGTGAAATAACCTTGGACGACGTCGCATCCCGCTTCCATCAGCCACGCGAGCTGTTTCGCGTCTTCCACCCCCTCGGCAACCGCGTCAAGCCCGAAGCTATGAGCCATCGACAGGATCGCCGTCACGATGGGCTGTCCATGTTCTGGAAGCCTTTCGATGAATGAACGGTCGATCTTGATCGTATTGACAGGGAAGGCATGCAGATACGAGAGCGACGAATACCCTGTGCCGAAGTCATCGATGGATAACAGCACACCCGCAGTGCGCAGACGATTCATCACGTCGAGCGCCGTCTCGCGGTTGGCAATGAGGTGGCTCTCGGTAAGCTCGAGCTCGAGCAGCCCGGGTGCGAGGCCGCTCGCCGCGAGCGCCGCGAGGACGTCGTCGACAAAGGCCGGATGCCGCAACTGCCGCGCCGACACGTTCACCGCAACGCGAACGCTCACGTTCTGATGGTCGGCGCTCCACGTCGCCGCTGCGACGCACGCGCGCTGCAGCACCGAACGCCCGAGCCGCACGATCAGATCGCTGTTCTCTGCGATCGGAATGAACTCTGCCGGCGATACGACGCCTTCGTCCCTATGCGTCCACCGCGTCAGCGCTTCTGCACCGACGAGCGAACCGTTGCGGCAGTCGAACTGCGGTTGATAGACGAGATCGAGCGCACCGCCGTCGACGGCCTTGCGCAATTCCGCTTCGAGATACGCACGGCGATGCGCTGCATTCATCAGTTCACGAGAGAATCCCACGACCATGTTCTTGCCGCGCGTTTTCGCTTCGTATAACGCGATGTCCGCGCTGGCGACAAGGCTTCCGCTGTCGTGCCCGGCCTCCGGAAAGCTCGCATAGCCGATGCTCGCCGTCACGCTGATCTCGTCGCCGTCGATTATCGCGGGCTGGCAGAGTGCGTGTCCGACTTCATTCGCGACTTCCTCAACCGCGCTCCGTTTCCAGGAGCACTCTACCGTTACGGCGAATTCGTCGCCGCCCATCCGGCTCACGATCCCACGACCGCGCACGGCACTCGTCAGCACGCGCGCCACATGCTGCAGCAGTTCGTCGCCGGCCCCGTGACCGAGCGTGTCGTTCACCGTCTTGAAGTCATCGAGATCGATCAGCACGAGACCAAGATGGCGATGCGGGTCCTTTGCCGCCCCGAGCCGCGCCTCCAGCGTTTCATAGAACGTACGCCGGTTCGACAGGCTCGTGAGCGGGTCCGTGCGCGCCAGGTGCTCCAACTCGCGTTCCGCTTCCGTCACTCGTCGCCGCATCCGGCGCATGACGAGTGTCGAAACCCAGAGCGCACCCAGACACGCGACGCCGAGAAAGCACGCATATTGCAGGAGTTGTCGACGCACCAGGTCGCTCGTTGCTACGAGCACCACATGTCCCAGCTTGTGGCCTTTATGCTCGATCGTCGCGCGCACGTAGACGTCACCGAGCGAGAGTGTCGTGCGATGCTCCGTCGACGCGAGCGTACCCTCGTCGATGTGCTCCGCGCTAATTCCTGCGCGCGCGTAGCGAGTGAAGATCCGGTTGTCGTCGCGATATACGCTGACACTCTCGACGTAGGGAACCCGGCGCAGCGATCGCAAGACGTCTGTCATCGACGCTTCGTCATCGAACATCAACGATGCGCTGACGTTCTCTGCGATGACGGACGCTTGCAGCGACGCATCGTCATAGAGAGCGCTGCGGAATGCCACCGCCTGGTACACGAGAAGCACGATGCTCGCGACCACCAGCGCAATGCCGACGCTCACGAGATTCGCGTGCACCGTCAGACGCTCGGCGCTCCGACTGCTGCTCCGCATGGTCATTTGAGTCTCCTTGCAAGCCGCAGCAGTTTCGAGCTAAGAACCAGCTTTCGGCGTAAGGCCTCGGTGTTGCTGATGTCGAAGCGCAAATGTTCGTCCTCCGCGATCAGCTTGATGACCGCCTCACCGGGTGCGGTCGCGCCGGCGCCCGCGATGACGAGCACTGCATCGTCCGACCGCAATGCCTCGCGCATCTCCGCGCTCGTGCTGTCGCCGTCGTCCAGGGCAAGCACGTCGCATTCGCCGGCCCCCTTGCTGCCCACGGTCATAAAACGCCACACGCGCGCACCCACCAGCCGCCCATTGAGTCCAGCCAGCGCGTCGCGCAGCGAACTGCGCTCGCTCGCACAGACGCGCAATTCGACACCGCGAGCGCGCTCAGCGGGCCATTGCGTGAATTGCGTGAAGTTGAAGATGTAGGCGCTCTCGAGCTTTGGCAGATCTACCTGCGCGTGCGCACACCATGCCGCGAGCGAACCGGCCGTGCACAAACAGAGCGCTATGCCTCGACGGATCCACATCTTCAGAACCCGTAGACCATTTTCGCCAGCAGCGTGCGGCTCTGCTGCACGATGACGTTCTGAGCGAAGCCGGGGCCGGCCGGATCCGCATATCGGCGGTCGAAGACGTTATAAACCGACAGCGACACATCTGCCGGCGCGATAAGTTTCCGGCTGTGGAGCGACACGTTGACGACGCAGTAGCCCCCCGCCGAACCCGCTTGTGCGAGCCGGGACGACAGACACTGCGCTTCGGAACCTGCGCGCGCCGACATGGCAAACAGCGGGACGCTCACGTTGACCTTGGCCATGTGGCGCGGCGAGTTTTGAAGCGCGCCGCCCGACACGGAATCGCGCGAGAACTGATAGGCGTAACTGGCCCGCGCGCGCACGCCCGAGGCAAACTGCTGCTGCCATGAGAGTTCCGCGCCGCGTGCCTGCGCGCGATCGACGTTGCGAAACACATAGAGACCCGAATCCGGGTCGATGGACTCGGTGATGAGGTCCCGAAGCGAGTAACGGAACAACGAGAGGGTCACGCGTCCCGTGCCGCCCAATGCACGCTCGTAGACGAACTCCTGCGTGCCGATACGTTCCGACTTCAACCAGGGGTTCGCAAGCTGCCCGCCTTCGCCGGGAATTGCGTAATACATCTCGTAGGCATTCGGCGCGCGATATGCGGTGCCGTAGACGAGCTTGAACGTATCGCTTGCGGTCGGCCGCCAGATCAACGCGATACGGGGACTGAAATTGCCGCCGATGCGCGTCTCGCTATCGAAGCGGCCGCCGATGTCGAGCGTCAGCGGCTCGGCGAGTTTGATTTCGTCATCGACATACACGCCGACGCGCTGACTGACGCGATGGTCGTCGAGCAGGCGCTCATACGGCCCAACGTTGTAGTTCCACTGGTCGCGTGCCGTGTTTATCGTGTAATCGACGCCGGCCACGATGCGATTGCGCGGCACCGTGCGCACGGTCGCATGCACATCGCCGCCGTACCACACGGCATGATCGCCATCGACGTTGCTGATGCCCGGCGCGGGCGAGACGAGCTGACGGCTCGTGTAGTCGTAACGCCCCGAATAAAGCTCATAGTCGATCGCAATGTCGTTGCGCAAATGATGCGTGTACGTGGCATCCACGAAGGAATGCGTGTCCGTTACGCTGAAGGGTGCGTTGAAGACAGCGTCGTAAGGCGCGCCCGGAACGTCCTTCGTGCGGTTGCCGTAGCCCGCGCTGATGCGCAAGCCGCCGATGCCGAACTTCGCGAACAACTTCTGGTTGCGCTCGCCATCGAGTCCGTTTGCTACGCCGTTGTTGTTGTCCGGCGTATCGAACTCGGGAAAAAAGAGGTCTTGGCCGTGGCGCTCGTAAGCCGTCGCGGACAGCACGAGGTCCGCGCCGTGCGCGCCATGCCAACCATACGTCGCTCGAGCTTGTTTCTCACCGAAGCTGCCGACAGCGCCGGCGAGTTGAACGCCACCGATCTCGCTGCCCTTCTTTGTGATTACGTTGATGGTGCCAAGCAACGCATTGGAACCATACACGGCCGAGCCGGGGCCGGGTATGTATTCGATACGCTCGACGAGATCCATGTCGATCGGAAAGTCGGAGCCGACGGGCGCCTGATCATAGACTCCGTCGTTCAAACGCATTCCGTCGACGAGCAGCAGGAAGCGGCTGTTGTAATCACCCGGGCGCTGGAAACCGCGTGCGCCGAGATACGAGTACATGCGATCGGAGGTGATATACAGTCCGGGCAGCGTTGCAAGCGCATCGGCCAGCGTGCGCCAGCCGTAGTCGCGTATGTCACGGGCGGTCAGTACGATGACGGCGGCAGGCGCGCTCGCCGCGGACTGTGCGACCCGCGTCGCACCACTCACGGTCATGCTCATCAGCGACTCGAGCGGCATCGAAGCCAGGTCTTCGTTCTCCGGTTGGAGCGATGCGCGCGCGAGCGACGGAGCGGTAGCCGCACACGCGGGCGTCACGCACGCGCCGACGAACGCGGCCATGAACAGTCCGGCGACAAAGTGCAGCGGTGCATCAGCGGAACAAAGACTTGGCGGCTGGGTGAAGATCGACATCTGTACGGCATGTTCTAATGAATTCGAGGGTTCTTTTCTTATCGGCATCCGCACCCGGCCGCTTGAGTCGGACTCCATGCGTCGGCGCGCTTCAGCGGCCGCGTGTCGGTAATATTTTCGCGGCACCCCGCACCGCGCTGTGTGCCGGCGTGAGCGCACGCCAGCGCCGTCGTCTGATCGCTTACCCTGAAGCGGCGGCACGGATGTTGCGCAACTGCCTTCTCCATCCTCCGGAGAATTCAAGGCGTCTCCTGCCGCGCCTCCGTCCCCATGGCCTCCCCTGAGATCTTCGCAGAAATTTTCAACACGGCGCCCGTCGGGAGCTACTTGCTCTCCCCCACACGGGACGCAATCATCCTTGCGGTCAACGATGCGTTCCTCAAGGCCTCGACGCTTCGCAGAGAAGAGATGGTCGGACGGAGCCTTTTCGATGTGTTCCCCCACAATGAAGCTGATCCGGAAGACACAGGGGTCGAAGCGCTGCGCCAATCGATTGCTCGTGCAATCGAGACGGGTGAACCTCAGACATTGCCGCTACAGCGATTCCCGCTCTGGGTGACCACCGACGACGGGAAGACACGTTACGAAGAACGCTTTTGGAGTGCTGTCAACACGCCGATTTTCAATTCAGAGGGCACGCTGCTCTGCGTCTCCCATACCACGACCGATGTCACGAATGCGCATTTGACCCGGCAAGCGCTCGCCGCAAGCGAACAGAGATTCCGAAGCCTCTTTGATGCGATCAACCAGGCGTTCTGCGTCATCGAGCTATCGTTCGATGAGGGCGCGGAGCCAATGGACTACAAGTTCGTCATGGTGAATCCCGCATTCCAGGCGCACACGGGCTTGGTGGACGTCGTGGGAAAGAACGTTTCCAAAGTGATTCCCGGCCACGACCGCCACTTCTTCGATATCTATGGCGCGGTCGCCAGGAATGGCCTCCCGATTCACGCACAGAGGGAGGCGTCGCAGCTAGGACGCTGGTTCGACATCTATGCATTCCGCCCTGACGCTGCAACGCCTCATCAGGTGGGAGTCCTCTTTTCTGACATTACCGAGCAGCGAGAAGATGAGCAACGTCTGGTCGCCAGCGAGCGGAACGCAAGAAGCGCCGCGCGCGAAGCACTGGACGCTACCCGCCGCCTGGACGCAGTATTGGAAGCCGCGCCGATCGGCATTGTCGTCAGCGACAGAGGCGGTGCGATCGAACGAGTGAATCGATCGTTTGCTCAGTTTTGGGGCGAGAATCATCCGCGCCCACAAAACATCGAAGACTTCGAGATGTGGAAAGGACGCTGGGCCGATCATTCAGACAGACACGGTCATCCACTCACCGCCCATGAGTGGACTACGGCGCGCGTTTTAAACGGTGAAGCCGCCGCCAGGGATATCGTCTCCATCGAAAGCTTCGATGACCCGCCCAATCGACGGACATTACTGAGCACGGGGGCCCCCATCAGGGACGATCATGGCGCCATCGTCGGCGCCGTTGTCGCACAGTTGGACATCACCGATCGCGTCAACGCCGAAGAGGGGTTGCGTCTCGCCGATAGACGGAAGGACGAATTCCTCGCCATGTTGTCACATGAACTCCGCAATCCGCTCTCGCCTATCGCAAGCGCGGCAGAACTGATGAGGGTCGCACCTAACGATGCGCGACGGGTCAGCAAGTCGTGCGAAATCATCTCGCGACAAGTAAAACACATGACGGGACTCATCGATGACCTTCTCGATGTGTCACGGGTAACGCAGGGACTGATCAACCTCAACGTCGAGGTGCTCGACGCAAATCGGGTTGCGGCTGACGCAATCGAGCAGGTCAGACCGATCATCGAGAGGAAAAGGCATCGTCTTTCGCTGCGTACGTCCTCGACGGCGGCGCTGGTACGGGCAGACGAGAAGCGGCTGACCCAAGTCTTCGTCAATCTGCTCAATAATGCAGCCAAGTACACGCCGGAAGCAGGCGTTATCGACTTCACCGTGAGCTTGAACGACGACTGTGTCAAAGCCGTCGTAGCTGACAACGGCATCGGGATGACGCCGGAAATTGCCGCGCGCGCCTTCGACTTGTTCGCGCAAGGCGAACGCAGTTCCGATCGCTCTCAAGGTGGACTGGGGATAGGACTCGCACTCGTCAAGAGTCTGGTCCAACTCCATGGAGGTACCGTCACCGCGTACAGCGCAGGTCCCGGCGAAGGCAGCACGTTTGTTGTATGCCTGAAGCAGGCTGAAACCTCGAATGTCCAACGAAATGACAAGACGGACAATTCTCTTGAGCTGCCTGTGTTATCCCAATTGCGGGTGTTGATCGTTGACGATAACCCGGACGCGTCGGAGACGCTTGCCATGCTGATGCAAACCTTGGGAAATGAAGTACGTGTCGCGGCAAACGGCAATGGAGCCCTGAAGGAAGTCGAACAGTGGAATCCCGACGTATGCCTTCTCGACATCGGCTTGCCCGACATGGACGGATATCAGTTGGCGTCCAAACTCAGGTGCCGCCCGGAGACCGCGCGCAAAGTTCTCATCGCAGTAACTGGATACGGCTTGCAACAGGACAAAGAGAAGGCGATCGCCGCCGGGTTCGATCATCACTTTGTCAAGCCCTTGGACGTGCGGAGACTTTTTTCCCTGCTTGGCGATGTCGCTTCGCGCGCGGATCGCGAATAGAACACCATCGCCCGACAGGCGAATTGCGTTGACAGGCAGGCGTCTGCCGACCCGTAATGGCGGATCTGGCGAAGTTGGTAGATCAAGTCCTGCGCTCCTCCCGATAACGCAGTGCGGAGTTCGGTACTCGGCCCATGCTGTCTATGAAATCGGCACCGCATCGCGGGCGGCGCTTCTCAGCCCGCGCGATAACGCGCGCCGGGATGCGTGTCACGCAGATGCGGCCCGCGTCCCGCGAACAGCTTCTCGCGCAGGGTGCCGTCCGCATACGCCGTGCGGTATCGGCCACGGTTCTGCAACTCCGGCACGACCAGATCGACGAACGCATGCAGGCTCTCCGGCATGACCGTGCGACGCAGATTGAAGCCATCGACGCCGGTTTCATCGGCCCACGCGACGAGTTGATCCGCCACTTCTCCGGGCTCGCCGACAATGAACGGCCCGCGCCCGCCGATCTGATCGAAGCGCGTCATGTCGCGCGGCGTGATCGGCCGCCCGGCGCGCTTCGTCAGGTTTTCGACGGTCGATTGCAGCGCATTGCTTTTGACATAGCGGATCGGTTCGTCGAGATCCATCGCCGCGAAGTCGATGCCGGTCCATCCCGACACGAGCACGAGCTGGCCGAGCGTGTCGACATATTCCGCGTATTCGGCGTGGAGTGCCCGAGCTTCCCTGGACGTGCGCGCCACCACGACGGTCGCGCCGAGATAAAGCAGCACGTCGTCAGGCGCGCGGCCGGCATCGACCGCATGCTTGCGGATGTCACGCGCCGCCGCCGCGACGATGGCAGGCGTCTGGCCTTCGAGGAACACGCATTCGGCATGCTTGCCGGCGAACGCCTTGCCGCGTCCCGATGCGCCGGCTTGATACAACACCGGCGTGCGTTGCGGCGACGGCTCCACGAGATTGAAGCCATCGACGCGAAAGTACGGCCCTTCGTGCAACACGCGGCGGATCTTCGACGGGTCCGTGTAAGGCTTGCCCGCGCGCCTGTCATGCACGACCGCGCCCTCCGTCCAGCTTCCTTCCCATAACTTGTAGACGGCTTCGAGGAAATCCTCCCCCGCCGCGTAGCGCTCGTCGTGCTCGCGCGCCTTCTCCAGTCCCATGCCCCGCGCCGCGCTCTCCAGATATCCGGTGACGACGTTCCAGCCAGCGCGCCCGCCCGTCAGATGATCCAGCGTCGAGAAACGCCGCGCGAACTGATACGGATGCTCGTACGTCAAATTGGCGGTCACGCCGAAGCCCAGGTGCTTCGTCGCATGCGCCATCGCGGGCACCGTCAGCAGCGGATCGTGCGAAGGCGATTGCGCGGCGGAGAACAGCGTCGCGTCGACGCCGCCGCCGTAGACGTCGTAGATGCCGAAGACATCGGCCAAAAAAACGCCGTCGAACAGGCCGCGTTCGGCAGTCTGCGCAAGTTCGATCCAGTAGCCGAGCGTGTTGTGTTCGAGAGAACGGTCGCGCGGATGCCGCCAGAATCCGGCCCACGAATGCGCGGGCGCGTTCATGTGGAACGCGTTGAAATGCAGATGTCTGTTCATGGTGCGCGCGCTTTCTCGCGGCCGGCATTTCGGAGCGATACACACTAGGAGAGAGGCCGCGTCGCGCCAACCAAGTTAATCAGCTAAGCAAATTGACCGGTCGCTGGCAAGCCCATTACGCCCATCGTGCAGAGCTTTCGCGAAATGATCCGTTCGTCCTGACGACACGAGGAATCAACATGGAGAGCTTCCATCCCATGTGCATCCGTCCATGTCCAGTCACGATCAGTTCAATGACCGGGTTTTCTGGGTCACAGGCGCATTCGGCGCGCTCGGCGCGGCCGTCGTGCGAAGACTCGCTTGCGCAGGCGCGCATGTGGTCGCGTCCTCGCGCAACATCGATACGCATTTCCCCGGTTCGAGCGTCAACGCCGCGCTGGACCTGCTCGTGCAAGGTCTCGGACGCAAGTACGGGCCGCATGGCGTGCGCGTCAACGCGGTCGCGCCCGGTCCGATCGAATCGCCGCGCTTCGCGTCGATGACGACCGGCCAGGTCGATGCCGAACCCACGCGTCTCACCGCGCTCGACGGCCCCGGCACGCCCGACGACGTCGCGGCGGCGGTCACGTATCTGCTCTCCGACGATGCCCGCTTCGTCACCGGGACGCGTCTCTATGTGGATGGCGGCGGCCCGCCGTACGCCTGATTTCTCGATTCCGCTTCCTACTTTCAAGGACTTCTCTCTCATGTCCCGTTCCGTATCCGCCTCGCAGTTGCGCACGCTCATCGCCCAACGCTCGGAACTCGCCGTGCTCGACGTGCGCGAGGAAGGCGTCTCCGCGCGAAAGCGTCTGTTCTATTCGTCGGTTGCGCCGGTGGGCCGGCTCGGACTGCTGATCGATCGCCTCGTGCCGCGCCGCGGCACACCCATCGTTCTCGTCGATACCCACGGCGAGTACACGCCGCGCGCAGCCGCCTCGCTCGAACGCTGGGGTTATACCGACGTCGCGATCCTCGAAGGCGGCGTCGAAGGCTGGGCGCAGGCGGGCTTCGAAGTTTTTTCGGGCACCAATGTGCCGGGCAAGGCATTCGGCGAAGTCATCGAGCACAAGCTGCATACGCCCAACATCGACGCCTCGACGTTGAAGGCCCGCCAGGATGCCGGCGACGATCTCGTCGTGCTCGACTCGCGTCCGTTCGGCGAATTCAACACGATGAGCATTCCCGGCGGCATCGATTGCGCGGGCGCGGAACTCGTCTATCGCGCGCTCGCTGCCGTGCCGTCGCCGGATACGCTGATCGTCGTGAACTGCGCGGGCCGCACGCGCAGCATCCTCGGCGCGCAGTCGCTCATCAACGCGGGCGTGCCGAACCCGGTCGCCGCGCTCACGGGCGGCTCCATGTCGTGGCTGCTCGAAGGCTTCGAACTCGAACACGGCAAGATCCGCACCGCGCCGCGCCCCGAAGGCGAGGCGCTCGCGACAGCGCGCGAGCTCGCCGCCGCCGCCGCGCGCCGCGCCCGTGTGCCGGTCATCGACCGCGACACGCTCGCCGCGCTCGAACGCGAAAGCGGGGAACGCACGCTGTATCGCTTCGACGTGCGCGATCCGCTCGAATACGAAGCGGGTCATCCGGCAGGCTGGCAAAACGCGCCCGGCGGACAGCTCGTGCAGGCAACCGACGAATACGTCGGCACGCTGCATGCGCGCGTCGTGCTGCGCGACGACGACGGGGTGCGCGCGCGCATGACGGCGTCGTGGCTCAAGCAACTCGGCTATCTCGATGTCCGCGTGCTCGACGATGCGGGGAGCGCATCGCTCGTCGCCGAGCACCTCGAAGCTGGTGCGCAGGCCGTGCGCGTGCGTCCGCACGGCGCGCGCACGCGCTGGATAGAAGCCGATGCGTTGTTGCGCGAGATCGAAGCGGGCGCCGTGCAGACCATCGATATCGACAGCAGCCTCGCGTTCCGCCGTGCCCATGTGAAGGGAGCGCGCTTCGTCGCGGCGAGCGCCGTTCTCGCGCATCTGAACGACTTGCCGCGCGACACGCCGATCGTGCTCACGTCCGAAGACGGCGTGCTCGCGGGACTTGTCGCGGCGGAAATCGCGCAGACGCGCGGCGGCGTATCCGCGCTCATCGGCGGCACGCGCCGCTGGCTCGCGCTCGGACTGCCCCAGGACGCCGGCGACGCGGGCAACCTGACCGGCGACGACGACGCGTGGTACAGCCCGTATCACGCAAAGGCGGATCAGGTCGCCGCGCAGATGAACGCGTATCTCGCCTGGGAGTTGCAACTCGTCGAACAGGTGGACCGCGATGCGATCGCGTCCATCGACGTGCTCGACTTCGAAACGCCCACCGCGCGCCGCAGCCGCGAACGGCTCGCCGACATCGCGGGGCGCGCGGAATGAGCCCCACGTTCGACGGCGCATCGAGCCCGGCGGACATCGAAGGCAGTCCGCTGCACGCGGCGTTCCAGCAACCGCTGATCCTCGGCCTCTTCCTGCCGATCCAGAACGGCGGCTGGTCCATTTCGACGCTGCCGCGCGGCACCGACTGGCGCTTCGACTACAACGCGCGTCTGACGAAGCAGGCGGAAGCGCTCGGCTTCGATCTCGTCTTCGGGCTCGCGCAATGGCTCGGCAAGAACGGTCACGGCGGCGAGATGAAGTATCGCGAGCAGTCGCTCGATGCATTCATCGCGACGAGCGCGCTCGCCGCGATCACCGAGCGCATCCTGCTGATCTCGACGGTTCATGCGCTCTACGGGCCGTGGCATCCGCTGCATCTCGCGAAGTTCGGCGCGACGCTCGATCACATTTCGAACGGGCGCTGGGGCATCAATCTCGTGACCGGTCACGTCTCCACCGAATGGGCGATGTTCGGCCAGCCGATGATCGAGCACGACGAGCGCTATGCGCGCGCGGCGGAATTCGTCGGCGTGCTCGACACGCTCTGGCGCAGCGACGCGAACCTGACGATCCGCACGCCGCGCTGGCAGCTCGACGATGCCTTCGTGAGCCCGCGCCCGCGCTATCGCCGTCCGGTGCTCGTCAACGCGACCGGCTCCGATGCCGGCATCGACTATGCGGTGCGCCATTCGGACCTCGTCTTCATCACGAGTCCGGCGGGCGCGGATTTCGACGACGCCATCGGCGCCTTGCCCACGCATACCGCAAAAATTCGCGAAGGCGCGGCGCGCGTCGAACGGCGCGTACGCACGCTCATTAACCCGACGATCGTATGCCGTCCGACAGAGCGCGAGGCGTATGCGTATCGCGACGCCATCGTCGCGCACGCCGATGAAGGGGCGCTCGACGGCTTCGTCGCGCAAGGCAGCCGCAGCGACGCGAAAGCGTGGTCGAAGCACAAGCGCGAGCAGCGCATCCTCGGCGGCAATCTGCATCTGATCGGTTCGCCCGAGCAGATCGTCGACAAGCTGCTCGCGCTGAAACGCGCCGGATGCGACGGCGTGCAACTGACCTTTTTCGACTTCGAACCCGATCTCGCCTATTTCGGTGAAGCGGTGCTGCCTTTGCTCGTCGAAGCGGGCCTGCGTCGCGACTTCGCCGGATCCAACTCTCCGCACACGACGACATGACCACCACGCGGCCACGGCAACTCCATCTGAACACGAACGTGACCGGCACCGGGCGGCATCCGGCGGGCTGGCGCACGCTCGACAATCCACGTTCGATCATCGATCTGAGCTTCTTCAAGGCGATCGCGGCGACGGCCGAGCGCGGCAAGCTCGATGCGGTGTTTCTCTCCGATACCCTGTCGCTGCGCAATCACGCCGAAGGCCCGTCGCAGGCGCTGGAACCGACCGTGCTGCTGACCGCGCTCGCGGGCGCGACGCAACATGTCGGCCTGATCGCGACGGCATCGACCACGTTCAACGATCCGTTCAATCTCGCGCGCCGCTTTGCATCGGTCGATCATCTGAGCGGCGGACGCATCGCGTTCAATGCGGTGACGACTTACGACACGCACGCCGCCGCGAACTTCAGCCACGAGATTCCGCTCTCGACCGAAGAGCGGTATGCGCGCGCACAGGAGTTCGTCGAGGTCGTGACGAAGCTCTGGGACAGCTGGGAAGACGATGCCTTCGTCGCCGACCGCCCGTCGGGCCGCTATACCGATCCCGCGCGCGTGCATACGATCGAGCATCGCGGCAAGTACTTCTCCGTGCGCGGGCCGCTGTCCGTGCCGCGCAGCCCGCAAGGGCGGCCCGTGCTCGTGCAGGCCGGCTCCTCGGAAGGCGGACGCGCGCTTGCCGCACGCTTCGCCGACGCCGTCTTTACCGCGCAGACGACGCTGCCGACGGCGCAGGCTTTCTACGCGGAGATGAAAGACCGCGTGCGCGCGCATGGCCGCAATCCCGATCATTTCCTGCTGCTGCCGGGGCTGTATCCGGTCGTCGGCGGAACCGAGCGCGAGGCGCGCGAACGCAAGGCCGAACTCGACGCGCTGCTCGATACCGATCGCGAAATCGCGCGGCTTGCGGGCGCACTCGGCCTCGCGCCCGACGATCTGTCGATCGATGCGCCCTTGCCCTACGAGCTCATCGGCAAGGTCGCGCGTTCGGACCTGCCGCGCGGTTTCATCGACTCGACGGTCGCGCTCGCGAAGAGCGGGAACCTCACGGTGCGCGATCTGCTCGACCGCAACCCCGGCGCCCACCGGATGATCGTCGGCACGCCCGAGCAGATCGCCGACGATATCGAGCAATGGTTCCAGGCACGCGGCGCGGACGGCTTCAATCTCAACGCCGACGTGTTTCCTTCGGGCCTCGCGGCCTTCGTCGATCACGTCGTGCCGATCCTGCAGCGCAAAGGCATTTTTCGCCGCGACTACGAAGGCACGACGCTGCGCGATCATCTCGGCCTGCCGCGACCGGCCAGCCAGTATGCATCGTCGGCGCGTGCCGCATGAACATCGAGAGGACAGGAACCGCATGACACAGGACAAGCAACTCACGCGCGCGGCGCTCATCCGCTCGGACGACGAAGCCCTCGACACCGCGCGGCGTCTCGCCGCCGAATTCGCCGTCGACGCCGCCGCGCGCGATCGCGATCGCCGGCTGCCGCTCGACGAGATCGAAGTGTTCAGCGCGAGCGGCTTATGGGGCATCGGCGTGCCGCGCGCATTCGGCGGCATCGATGTCTCCGTGTGCACCATCGCGCAGGTGTTCGATACGATCTCGGCGGCGGATTCGTCGCTCGGGCAAATTCCGCAGAATCACTTCGCGACGCTCGAACGTCTGCGACACGACGGCACGCCGAGTCAGCAGGACTTCTTCTTTTCACGCGCGCTCGCCGGAGAACGCTTTGGCAATGCGACCGCCGAACCGGGCGACCGTCTGCCCTCGGAGCACGAGACGCGCGTGCGCCGCCGCGCGAAGGGCAACGGCTTCGTGCTGACGGGCCGCAAGGTGTATTCGACGGGCGCGCTTTTCGCCCACTGGATTCCTGTCGCCGCGCGCGATGACGACGGTCTTCCCGTGACCGCTTTCGTCGCACGGCATGCGCGCGGCGTCGAAGTCATCGACGACTGGTCGGGATTCGGTCAGCGCACGACGGCGAGCGGTCAGGTGCGGCTCGACGAGGTCGAACTCGATGCGCTGCAGATCGTCGCGCGCGGGCGCCGTCCGTATATCGATGCGGCCAATGCCGTGTCGCAGGTGCTCCATGCGGCGATCGATCTCGGTATCGGCCGGGCCGCGCTCGATGAGACGAAGCGCTTCCTGCACGCGTTCGCGCATC
The DNA here is from genome assembly GCF_023630765.1 of Caballeronia sp. ATUFL_F2_KS9A. Lineage (NCBI taxonomy): Bacteria > Pseudomonadati > Pseudomonadota > Betaproteobacteria > Burkholderiales > Burkholderiaceae > Caballeronia > Caballeronia sp. ATUFL_F2_KS9A. Next base: position 36,278 of record NZ_JALQEK010000053.1, read on the forward strand.
CCGCGCGCGGCAGCGGCGCATCGCATGCGACGGACGACCCGTACACGCTGCGCGACATCGGCGCACTGACGGTCGATTTGCATGCGGCCGAGGCGCTGACCGCACGCGCCGCCGAGTCGATCGACCGGGCGCGCGACCCAAACGCGCCGCGCGAGGCCGTCGCCGCTGCCATCGTCGCGACGGCGGAAGCGAAGATCGTCACGACGCGATTCGCGCTCGATGCATCGAACAAGCTGTTCGAACTCGCGGGGACGCAATCGACGCGCTCCGAACACAATCTCGACCGGCATTGGCGCAATGCGCGCACGCACACGCTGCACGACAGCGTGCGGTGGAAATATCACGCGGTCGGGCAGTATGCGTTGAACGATCTACTCTGCGATCCGTTCACTTACGCGAATCCTTATACGAAGCTCGACGTGTAAGTCAAACGGCGTGCCTTCAGCACGAAAGGCACGCCGTTTCCGCGAAGCTTCAGTGCGATGCGACGGCCTGCCTGTCGAACACCGGGTTGAACTCTACGTCCACCTTGATCTGATTCTTGATGTCGCCGGATTTATAGAGCGTGTCCGCGATCTTCTGCTCGCGCGCCACCAGTTCCTTGTCGAGCGGATAGAACCGGGAACGTCCGTTTTCGGCGGAGAATTTCGCGCGCGCCGGGCTTTGCTTCATCTTCTCGAGATAGATCTTCTCGACAGCCGGCACGTTCTGCGCCCACCACGTCCACGAGTTCTTCAGGCGGCCGAGGAAGTCGCCGAGCGCCTCGCTCTTCTTCGGATCGCGCAGCACGTCGGTGCGGGCGGTGAACACGGACAACGCCGGTATGTCGAGTTCGTCGCTCCTGATGATGACGCGCGCATCGCCCTTGTCCACCGTTTCCTTGACCGGGCCGTAGCCGCCCGAATAGACCGCGACCTGCCCCGCATTGAACGCGGACGCGGACACGTTGCCGTCGCCGAACTTGACGGCTTCGAAGTCCTTCGGCTTGAGTCCGGCCTTCACATACGAGAGCACGTATTGCAGATAGTTGAAGCCGCCGAAGTTATAGCCCCACGTTTTGCCCTTGAGATCGGCGAGGTCCTTGACGTCGGCGCTCTTGCGCACGACCGTGACGATAGGCGGATAGCTGCTATCCGGATTGCGCCAGCCCGCGATGATCTGCAAGGGCGCGGTGTCCGCGGTCCACGGCGTGCGTGCGTTGCCCTGTTCGATGATGAGCGACGTATCGCCCATCAGCCCGACATCGAGCACCTTCGAATACAGCGCGGACAGTTGCGCCGCCGGACCGGTCAGCACGGCCCATTTGACTTTGTACGGCGCGCCGTCGAGCACGTGCGACGCTTCGACGATCAATGGCCATGCGGCGTCCTGCGTGCCGATCGTGAGCGTCAGCGGTTCGCCTTGCGCGAACGATGCCGACGACCCCGCGACGAAACTCGTCACGAAAAAAGCGATGAAGCGTTTCCTGATGCGCATGAACGTGTGGTCTGAGTGAATGAAGTCTTCATGCCGCGTTTCGGGACGCGGCTTGCAATGCAGCGTCGTCGACGCCGAGTTCCGCGAGCAGCCGCGCGCGCAACGCGATGGCGTGCTCGTCGCCGCGCGAACGCGGACGCGGAGAATCGACCGTCACATCCGCGCTGATCTCGCCTTGCGATAGCACGACGATGCGATCGGACAGCAGAATCGCTTCGTCGATGTCGTGCGTCACGAGCACGACCGCAGGCGTATGCGCGCGCCACAGACGCGCGACGAGTTCGTACATGCGGATGCGCGTCAACGCATCGAGCGCGGCGAAGGGTTCGTCGAGCAACAAGAGCTTCGGCTCGCGCACGAGCGCACGCGCGAGCGCGACGCGTTGCGCCTCGCCGCCGGAAAGCGTCTTCGGCCAGCCTTGCGCGTGGCGCGACAAGCCGACTTCGTCGAGCGCGGCGAGCGCGGACTGCTTCGCCGCGCCCAGGCGGTCGTGGCCGATGACGACGTTTTCCCATACGCGCTTGGCGGGCACGAGACGCGGCTCCTGAAACACGACGGAACGCGCGCCCGCGACGCGCACGCGACCGCTGTCGGCGCGATCGAGCCCGGCGAGGATGCGCAACAGCGTCGTCTTGCCCGCGCCCGATGCGCCGAGCATCGACACGAACTGGCCGCGCCTGATGGTGAGCGAGACGTCCTTCAGCACCGCGCGCCCGGCGAACACTCGGCTCACGCGGTCGAGTTCGAGCGCGGCTTCGCGCTGTTGCAACGCGTCGAAGCGTTCGATGTCAGGCGAGTTCAAAACGCGGCCTCCACGGCAGGGCGAGATGTTCGAGCGCGCGCATCACGAGATCGGTGACGATACCGAGCGCCGCATACACCAGAATGCCCGCGATGATGATGTCCGCGCGCTGATTCTGGTTCGCGTTCACGAGGATGTAGCCGATGCCGTTCTGCGCGTTGATCTGCTCCGCGACGACGAGCGCGAGCAAGGCGACGGCGCTCGAATAGCGCACGCCGACGAGGATCGATGGCAGCGCCGTCGGCAGAATGATGCGCAGCGCCATCTGCCGGCTCGACAGCCCGAAAACGCGCGCCGCTTCGAGCAGCTTCGGATCGACGCCGCGCACGCCGGCATACGTGTTGAGATACATCGGAAAGATGGTGGCCGCGAGGATCACGGCGACCTTCGCGCCTTCACCGATGCCGAACCAGGTGATGAAGAGCGGAATCAGGGCAATGAACGGAATGGTGCGCAGCATCTGCAGTGGCGCATCGACGATCTCTTCGCCGACGCGCCACAGGCCCGCAAACAGGCCCGCCAAAAGACCGATGCCGCCGCCGATGGCCAAGCCCGTCGCCGCGCGCACGAGCGACACGCCGATCGCGCTTTGCAGTTCGCCGTCCGCGATCAGTTCCTTCAGTGCCGCGACGATGACGGTCGGCGGCGGCAAGGTTTCGGGCGCGACGAGTTGCAGCGAGGATGCGAGCTGCCACAACACGATCAACGCGAGCGGAACGCCGATGCGCAAACCCCGCGAGCGCAGCGCGCTCAACGTGCGCGCGCGTGCCTGCGCCGCTTCGCGTGTGGGCAGGTCGACTAGCGCGCGCGTATCGTTTGTGCGCTTGTCGTCCCGTTCGGGGGGCGCGCCGGCATCGAGCCGTAGCGCGGCGGAAGGATAGCGGGGAACGTTCATGGGCAGGCGGGCGGGAATGACCGGGAGCGGGTTGAACGACTGATGGTACGTTCGCCCCCATTGCGAGCAAACGAAGCGTTTGCCGGATGCTATGCGCGCTTTCCCGAATAACTATTGCAGTCGAGGGACTATCCGGATCCGGCGAGCCGCGCTGTTCCACCTCTTCATCTGTCAGGCCGATGCGGATCGGTCCGCCGACCAGCGCGAGCGTCGCATTTCACGCAGCCGCGTGTCCCGAGCTGAAGATCCGCGATGCGCTTCCGAAGCACGGAGCACGAGCCCGCCGCGGGGCTGCCATCCATCCACGCGCGGCCTGCCTGACCCATGCCGAAATCTGATGCGCCCCATGAGATCTTTTCGATTGGCTTCGCGACGGGGCCGCGTCGAGAATGATTGCACCCCAGCCGCCTCCGCAGTCCAACCAATCAGGAATGCAACGACCGATGAACCTTCGTGAATCCACCAGGCACTTCGACGATCGCAACGTGAGAACGGCAAACGGCCAGGCCGGCTCGCGCCATCGAACCTGTGGCGAATCGCTCGTCACCTTGCTCGAGATTTACGGGGTCCAGTATGTCTTCGGCATCCCGGGGGTGCACACAGTAGAGCTCTATCGCGGTCTTGCGCGCTCGTCGATCCGGCACGTGACGCCCCGTCACGAACAGGGCGCGGGCTTCATGGCCGACGGATATGCGCGTGTCACCGGCAAGCCTGGCGTGTGCTTCATCATCACCGGTCCGGGCATGACCAATATCGCGACCGCGATGGCACAGGCCCATGCCGATTCCATCCCGATGCTCGTGATATCGAGCGTCAATGCGCGCAGCGAACTCGGCAGCGGCGACGGACGCCTGCACGAACTGCCCTCGCAGCGCGAAGTATTCAACGGGCTCGCCGCGTTCTCGCACACCTTGCTCGATGCCGCCGATCTGCCTCAGGTGCTGGCCCGCGCGTTCGCGGTGTTCGAGAGCGCCCGGCCGCGGCCGGTGCATATCGAGATCCCGCTCGACGTCATCGTGTCGCCGGCGGGCGTCATCGAGGCGTCGTGCGCCGTGCGTGCGGCGAAACCCGCTGCACACCCCGCCGCGCTCGCCGCCGCCGCGGAACTGCTCGCGGAGGCGCGCCGCCCGCTGATTCTCGCTGGCGGCGGCGCGGCCGACGCTGCCGCCGAACTGCGCGAGCTCGCCGAGCGGCTGCAGGCGCCGGTCGCGCTCACGACCAATGCGAAAGGTCTGCTGCCGTCCGGACAGCCGCTTCTCATCGGGTCCACGCAGTCGCTGCCGCACACCCGCGCGATGATCCGCGAAGCCGACGTAGTGCTCGCGGTCGGAACCGAACTGGGCGAAACCGATTACGACGTCGTCTTCGACGGCGGCTTTGCGATCGCAGGCAAGCTCATCCGCATCGATATCGATGCGCAACAACTGATGCGCAACGTTCGTCCGGATGTGGCCATCGTCAGCGACGCGCGCGAGGCGTTGAGCGAGCTGTCGACGAGACTGCACGAGCGTCCCGTTCGCCCGCCCGCGACGGACTGGGGCGCGGCGCGCGTCGCCGCGGTGCGGGCCGCCAACCTGGCCGGCTGCGACGCCGCGATGCGCTCGCAGCAGCGCCTGATCGACACGATCGTCGGCACCCTGCCCGGCGTCGTCATTGCAGGCGATTCGACGAGCCCGGTCTACGCGGGCAACTTTCTCCACGATGCACCGGCGCCGCGCTCATGGTTCAACTCGTCGACCGGCTACGGCACGCTCGGGTATGGACTGCCCGCCGCCATCGGCGCGAAGCTCGCCGCGCCCAGGCGGCCGGTCGTCTGCCTGATCGGCGATGGCGGTCTGCAGTTCACGCTGCCGGAACTGGCGAGCGCGGTGGAGGCGCGCGTGCCCGTGATCGTGCTGGTGTGGAACAACTTCGGCTACGGCGAGATCCGCAAATACATGGCGCAACGCGATATCACGCCCTTCGGCGTCGATATCTACACGCCCGACTTCGCCGCGCTCGCCAAAGCCTTCGGATGCGAGGCCGCAAGAGTCGACGACCCGCGGACCCTCGAAGCCGAGCTGCGGCGCGCAGCATCGCGCGACGTCCCGACCGTGATCGAGGTCCGCGAAGCCGACTGGTTTGCACGGGTGCCGTCATGAACGCGAACGCACGCCCCGTCTTCGACTTGCCGCTGCGCACCCAGCTCTTCATCGACGGCTGCTGGTGCGCGCCCGAAACGCGGCAACGCTTGCCCGTCATCAATCCATCGACCGAAGAGACGATCGCCGAAGTGGACGCGGCCGGTCCCGCCGACGTCGATCGCGCGGTGCGCGCCGCGTCGCACGCATGGCGCGCCTGGAAACAGACTTCGGGCGCCGCGCGCGCCGCCTTTCTGCGAGCGATCGCACGCGGCGTGGAAGCCAGTGCCGAGCATCTCGCCGCGCTTCAGTCGCTCAACAACGGCAAGCCGATCGCCGAATCCCGCATCGATGTCGGCGACGTGGTCGCCACCTTCGACTACTACGCCGGGCTGGCCGAACGGCTGGATGAACCGGGCGAAGCGATCGCCATCCCGAGCGACCGGCATCGCGCGGTGATCCGCCGTGAACCCGCGGGCGTGGTCGGCCTGATCGTGCCGTGGAATTTCCCGATGGTGACCACGGCCTGGAAACTCGCGCCCGCGCTCGCCGCGGGATGCACGGTCGTGCTCAAGCCTTCCGAATTCACCCCGCTGCCCGAACTGGCGCTGGCCGCGATCGTCGAGCAGGCCGGCCTGCCACCCGGCGTGTTCAACATCGTGACCGGCACCGGCACCGATGTCGGCGCGGCGCTCACCACGCATCCGCTCATCGCCAAGGTCTCGTTCACCGGCAGCACGGCGGTCGGCGAGCAGGTCATGAAGGCGGCGGCGCAGTCCATCAAGGGCGTGAGCCTCGAACTGGGCGGCAAGTCGTCCATCGTCGTTTTCGCGGACGCCGACCTCGATCTCGCCGTCGATCTCGTCATCGGCGGTGCGTTCTTCAATGCCGGACAGATGTGCTCGGCCACGTCGCGCGTGCTGGTCGAACGGCCGCTCGCGCAGGCGCTGATCGCTCGCCTCGCCGACCGGGTCGCGCGCACCGTCGTCGGCGATCCGTTCGCCGCCGCCGTGCAGATGGGGCCGCTCACGAACCGCGCGCAGCACGAACGCGTGCAACGCTTCATCGCGCGGGGCAAGGCGGACGGCGCAAGCCTCGTGGTCCAGGGCCAGGCGCCCGACGGACCCGGATACTTCGTGCAGCCAACGATGTTCGTCGACGTGCCCACCGGCAGCGCCGTGTGGCGCGAAGAGATCTTCGGACCCGTCTTGTGCGTGCGCAGCTTCGACACGGAAGACGAAGCGATCGCGACCGCCAACGACACCGAGTTCGGGCTGGTCGCAAGCGTCGTCACGCGCGACGCGGCACGCGGACAGCGCGTGGCGGCCGCGTTGCAGGCGGGCGTCGTCTGGATCAACGCGCCGCAACTGATCTTTCCTCAGACATCCTGGGGCGGCTTCAAGAAGAGCAGCATCGGCCGCGAACTCGGGCCGTTCGGACTCGCGGCCTTCCAGGAAATCAAGCAGGTGCTGACCGCGGCCGATCCCGACTGAAAGCTTTTGTTAAGGCCGAGCCATGCGTTCGGCTCATGGCAACCATGCCGAGATTTCGATTGTTGCCGAAATTTTGCGTCCCTAGAGTGCTCTCACAACGCCGCTGTTGATCGACCGACCGCATTGACCGACTGCTGCACGTTCAGCGAGGAGTGAACCATGCATGACATCAAACGAGGCAGAAGGCAGGCCATCAAGACCATCGGCATGGCGCTCGCCGCATCGAGTCTGCCGATGCCGTTCATCAGCACCGCGAAGGCGCAGGAGAGGAGCTTCGCCGGCAAGACGCTGCGCCTGCTCACATGGTCCGACGACACCGGCGCGGCGGCCTTGCGCAACATTGCCGCGACGTTCAGCCAGAAGACCGGCGCGCAGGTCATCGCCGATCGCGCCGACGGCACCTCCGGCATGGTGGCGAAAGTGAAAGCGGCCGGAGACCGCCCGACCTACGACGTCATCACGCTCGCGGGCGTGGGCGCCTCGGGTCTCGCGGATGCCGGTCTGCTGATGAAGCCCGATCTGAACAAACTCCCCAACCTGAAGGATGTCGCCGCGCGGTATCAAACGGGCGCCAACGGCTTCGGCATCGGCTATCTGTTGTGGTCGGACGGTCTCGTCTACAGCACGTCGTCGGTCAAGACGGCGCCCACGACCTACGAAGCGCTTTGGGATCCCAAGTATGCGGGGCGGATTTTCCTGCCGCCGCCGGAATGGGCCGAAGCGGTCGATCTCGCGATCATCGCCGCCAAGATGGCGGGCGGCTCGCAGCAGAACATCGAACCGGGCTTCGCGAAGCTCGCGCAACTCAAGGACCGCGTGCTCACGCTCGGAGAGAATCCGAATCAGGTCGCCGACCTGTTCCGCACGGGTTCGCTGGATATCGGCGGCATCTACTCGCCGGCGTTCTTCCCCGATCAATTGCGCAAGCCCGAGTACAAGATGGCCGTCACGTACGGGATGAAGGAAGGCTTCGCCACCCAGCTGATGTTCACGGTCATACCGAAGGCGCACCCGGGCGACATCGACCTGATCCACGCGTTCATCAACCATTCGCTCGACGCGGGCGTGCAAGGCCGCATGGCCGCCGACGTGCTGAACGGTCCGGTGAACTCGAAGGCGGCGATTCCCGCCGAAAGCCGCGCGTTCGTGCCGTCTCCCCAGCAAATCGCGGAGAACGCCGTGCTGCACGACGACAAGGCATTGGCGGCGGTGCAACCGGCGTGGATCAAGCGCTATACGGAAATCTTCTCGGCCTGAGCTCCATGTCCGCACTCTCCTTCCGCCGCAGGACGGCCACGCTGGCAGACGCCGCCTGCGCACAGACGTCGGCTCCCGCGCTGCCCAGGGTGCCGCCGTGGGTGCTGCTCGCGCCGATCCTCGCGTTTCTCGCCGTGCTCGTCGCGGCGTCGCTCGCGGTGCTGCGCATGAGCTTCGGCGTGCCGGGGAACGAGTGGCGCGCACTCACGCTTCACAATTACGCGGACCTCGCCGATTCGTACTTCCTGCGTTCGCTCGGGCTGACGCTCAAGCTCGCGTTTGAGAGCATGGTCTGCGCGGTGGCGCTGGCGATTCCGGTGGCGCTCGCGATGGCGCGCACCGAATCGCGGCTCGCTCGCCGGCTCCTTCTTGCCGGCGTGCTGCTGCCGCTGCTCGTCAATCTGCTGCTGCAGGGTTACGGCTGGCTCGTGATGCTCGGGCCGGCGGGCATGCTGAATAACGCGCTGCTCGCGGCTGGCGTCGTGCGGCGTCCGGTGCAGTGGCTTTATCGCGAGAACGGCGTGCTGCTCGGCCTGATCCAGACCGCGTTCCCGCTCGCCGTGCTGCCGCTCGCGAGCGCCATGCGCGCCATCTCGCGCTCTTACGAGGAAGCGGCCGCTACGCTCGGCGCGACGCGCTCGCAGACGCTGCGCCACATCGTCCTGCCGCTCGCAATGCCCGGTCTCGTTTCCGGCGCGCTGCTCGTCTTCGCCTACAACGCGAGCGCGTTCGCCGTGCCGCTGCTGCTGGGCGGCCGCCGCGTGCCCATGCTCGCCGTGCTCGTGCACGACCAGGTGGCGCCGCTTCTGAACTGGCCCGCCGCGTCGGCATCCGGCGTGGTGCTGATGGTGGCGACGCTCGTCGTCATGTCGGTATCGCAACGGCTCGTACGCGGCATGCAAAGCACGGGGGAAGCCCGTTCATGAGCGCCCTGCGCCTTTCCGCGATCATGCCGGGACGCCTGAGCCGCGCCGCCAGCCTGCTCGCGACCGTCGTGCTCTTTCTCGCCGCCCTGCCGATCCTCACGATGGTGACGATGTCGTTCGGCAATTCGGATACGCTCCAATTCCCGCCGCCGAGCTTCGGGCTGCGCTGGTATCGGGCCGCGTGGCACACGTTCGTATCGCCCGACGCAAGCGATGTGCTCTCGATGGGCACGGCCCTCACGACGAGCCTCGTCGTCGCGGTATCGACGATGATCATCGCCACCGCCGTCTCGGTGCCCGCCGCCTACGCGCTCTCGCGCTATCGCTTCCGCGGCAAGGCGGTTATCGAGCAGCTCGTCGCGCTGCCGCTGGTCTATCCGCTCGTGATGCTCGGGCTCTCGCTGCTGCTCGTGTTCAACGTGCTGCCCGTCGAGCTCGGCATTCTGCGGCTCATCATCGCGCACGTGATCCTCGCCTTGCCGTTCACGGTGAAGAACTGCGCCGCCTCGGTCGCGGCGATCGGCCCGGAGTTCGAGGAAGCCGCGTGCCTGATGGGCGCGAGCCCGCGCCGCGCGATCGTCGATGTGGTCCTGCCGCTCATGCGGCCCGGCATTCTCGCCGGCATGCTGTTCGCCTTCATCGTCTCGTTCAACGAGTTCACGGTCACGTTCTTTCTGTACGGCATCGACACGATGACGCTGCCCATCTGGCTGTACAGCCGCACCGTGTCCTCGCTCGATCCGACCGTGTTCTCGTTCGCGGTCGTCATCGTGCTCATCGACTTTGCGTTGATCTGGCTGCTCGAAAGGCTGATCGGCGACGAAGGCGTCGCGCTGTAACCGGGGAACCCTCATGACTCATCTGACACTTCAGGCGGTAACGAAGCGCTTCCACGCCGCATACGCCGTCGATCATGTCGATCTCGCCGTGCCCGACGGCAAGCTGGTGTGCTTTCTCGGGCCGTCCGGCTGCGGGAAGACGACGCTCTTGCGCATCATCGCGGGGCTGGAAACGGCGTCGTCCGGAACGGTCGCCTTCGCCGGCCGCGATCTGACTGACGTGCCCGCGAACCGACGCGATTTCGGCATGGTGTTCCAGTCGCTCGCGCTCTTTCCTCACATGACGGTCGCGCAGAACATCGCCTATCCGCTGCGTCTTCGCCGGGTCGGCAAGGAGGCGGAAGCCAGCCGCGTCGCCGAGCTGCTCGATCTGATCCGGTTGCCGCACATGGCGGACCGGCCGGTCTCGCGGCTGTCGGGCGGACAGCGCCAGCGCGTGGCGATTGCGCGCGCCATCGCGTCGTCGCCGAAGCTCTTGCTGCTCGACGAGCCGCTCTCCGCGCTCGACGCGAAGCTGCGCGAGGCGATGCAGGTCGAGATCCGTCTCCTGCAGCAGCGCCTCGGCATCACGACGATCATGGTGACGCACGACCAGCGCGAAGCCATGACCATGGCCGACGAGATCGTCGTCATGGAAAAAGGACGCATCGCGCAGGTCGGCAAGCCGCTCGACATCTATCGCAATCCCATCAGCGAATTCGTCGCCGACTTCATCGGCCTCGGCAACATCCTGCCCGTCACGCTCGAAGGCGGAGACCGGATCGCGCTTCCGGGCGGCCAGCAGATCGTCGTCGATGCCGCACCGCCCGCGCGCGGCGCGGCGGGCGACGTCCGCCTGCTGATTCGTCCCGAAGACGTCTGCATGCGGACAGCCGTAAACGGCGCCGTCGATCCCGGGCCCAACATGCTCGCCGGAAAGGTGGCGTTCATCCGGGATGTCGGCGCGTCGCTCGAAGCGACCATCGATTGCGCGGGCTTCACGCTCACCGCCGCCACGACGCCGCGCGAGACGCCGGACCTGCGAATCGGCATGCCCGTCTTCGCGGAACTTCCGCCGCACGCCTGCAAGCTCATCGCGGCACGCACCGCGCACTGAATTCACGCCGCCGACCGTATCGACACAGGAGAGACCTTCATGCACACGACGACTTCCGCGCAGCGCTTCCTCGCCCGCACCGCCGCCCTCCTCGCCTTCTCGGGCATCGCGGGCCTCGGCGCATTCGCGCCGCTGGCGCACGCCGACGCGCTCGACTCGATCAACAAGTCCGGCGTCGTCCGGATCGGCGTCTTCGAGGACTATCCGCCGTTCGGCTCGATCGGGCCGGACATGAAGCCGCAGGGCTATGACATCGACGTGTCCAGCCTGATCGGCAAGACCCTCAACGCGAAGGTCGAACTGATTCAGGTCACCGGCGACAACCGCATGGCGTATCTCGTCGACCATAAGGCCGACATGCTGCTCTCGGTCGGCAAGACGCCCGAGCGCGAAAAGGTGATCGACTTCTCGCAGGCCTACGCGCCGTACAACCTGGCCGTATTCGGTCCGAAGTCGCTGCCCGTGAAGAACGCGGGCGACCTTGCCGGCAAGAGCGTGGCCGTCGCGCGCGGCACGCTGGAAGACCTGAGCGTGAGCAAGGTCGCGCCGCCGTCCGCGTCGATCAAGCGATTCGACGACCCGAACGGCGCGATCTCCGCGTTTCTGGCCGGGCAGGCGCAACTGCTCGTGGTGGGCAACGACGTGGGCGCGACGATCATCGCCCGTCACCCGTCGAACGATCCCGAGCAGAAGTTCTCGCTCTTCAGCTCGCCCGATCACGTGGGCCTGAACAAGAACGAGCCGCGCCTCAAGCAGAAGGTCGACGAAGCCATCGCCGCGGCGAAGAAGGACGGCACGATGAACGCGATCTCGCAGAAGTGGCTGCGCGCACCGCTGCCGGCCGACCTGTGATGCGCGGAGCGCTCCGTTCACTCGCACGCGGGAGGATCGCTCGATGACCTACACGTTCGACTTCAGCGACGTCGGCCTCTATGTCGATGTGCTCGCGCATGGCGTCGCGGTGACGCTCGGCCTGACCGCCATATCGACGCTGCTGGGCGGCCTGGTCGGCATCGGCGGCGCGTGTCTCGCCGTGACGGGCCCGAAGCCGGTCCGCGCGGCGATCACCGCATATGTCGAGCTGATTCGCAACACGCCGTTTCTCGTTCAGCTCTTCTTCGTGTTCTTTGGGCTGCCCAGCCTCGGCGTGCATATCGGCGAAATCGAGGCCGCCGTGCTGGCGATGACGGTGAACCTCGGCGCGTACGCCACGGAAATCGTCCGGGCGGGCATCGACTCGATACCGCGCGGACAGCTCCAGGCCGCGATGGCGCTCGGCCTGCGGGGACCGCACGTGTTCCGCCACGTCGTGTTGCCGCAGGCGCTCGCCAACGTGTTTCCCGCACTGCTCGGGCAGGTGCTGATCGTGATGCTCGGCTCCGCGGTCGTATCGCAGATTTCGGTGCCTGACCTGACGCACGCCGCCAGCTTCATTCAGTCGCGCAACTTCCGTTCGTTCGAGTGCTACCTGATCGTCACCGCGATCTATCTGCTGCTGTCGATCGTGCTGCGCATGCTGATCAACCGACTCGGCAAGCGGCTGTTCGCGGGACGGGCCGGTCGCGCGGCCGCGACCGCTTCCCGGCGCGGTCTGCGCAACCTGTTGTCCCTGCGCATCGGCGCGGCCGAACCCGGCCTTCCGAAGGAGCGTTCACGATGATCGAGTTCACGCTGTGGGATATCGCCCGCAACCTGACGCTGGCCGCGCGCTGGACGGTTGTGCTTTCGGTGATCGCGTTCGTCGGAGGCGGCCTCACGGGACTGGCGCTGCTCGCCATGCGCGTGTCGCCGCTGCCGTGGCTGCGCCGGACGGTGGTGCTGTATGTCGAGGTGTTCCAGGGCACGCCGCTTCTGATGCAGCTTTTCCTCGGCTTCTTCGGCTTGCCGCTGCTGGGCGTTGAAGTGTCGCCCTGGGCTGCCGCGACCGTCACGCTCACGCTGTACACGGGCGCCTGTCTCGCCGACATCTGGCGCGGCTGCGTGGAGGCGGTGCCGCGCGGCCAGTGGAGCGCCGCGGCGAGCCTCGGCATGACGTGGACGCAGCAGTTGCGTCACGTCGTCTGGCCGCAGGCATGGAAGATCGCCGTGCCGCCCACCGTGGGATTTCTCGTGCAGGTCGTGAAGAGCACCGCGCTCACGTCGATCATCGGTCTCACGGAGCTGACCAAGACCGGCACCATGATCACCAACGCAGTGTTCCGTCCCTTCCCGATCTACGCCCTCGTCGCGTTGCTCTACTTCGCGATGTGCTTTCCGCTGACCTGGTATGCGCGCGCGCTCGAGCGCCGGTATCGCGTCGGCAGACATCGCTAAACGCCGCGTCTCAATGGCTAACGCACTTTCAAAAAGGTTTGCGCATGATTTCCATCGGTAACGTGTCGAAGTGGTACGGCCAGTTCCAGGTTCTGGCCGACTGCACCACCACCGTCGGCAAAGGCGAAGTGGTCGTGGTCTGCGGGCCGTCCGGGTCCGGCAAGTCGACGCTCATCAAGACCGTCAACGGGCTGGAGCCGTTCCAGAGCGGCAGCATCACGGTCAACGGGGAGTCCGTCCACGACAGGCGCACCAACCTGTCGAAACTGCGCTCGAAAGTGGGCATGGTGTTTCAGCATTTCGAGCTGTTTCCGCACATGTCGATCACGGACAACCTCACGCTCGCGCAGACGAAAGTGCTGGGGCGCTCGAAAGACGAAGCGTCCGACAAGGCGCTGCGTCTGCTCCAGCGCGTCGGCCTGCGCGCGCACGCCGACAAGTATCCCGCGCAGCTTTCAGGCGGCCAGCAGCAGCGCGTGGCGATTGCGCGCGCACTGTCGATGGACCCGGTCGCGATGCTGTTCGACGAACCCACTTCCGCGCTCGATCCGGAGATGATCAACGAGGTGCTGGACGTGATGGTCGAACTGGCACAGGAAGGCATGACGATGATGTGCGTCACGCACGAAATGGGCTTCGCCAGAAAGGTCGCGCACCGGGTGATCTTCATGGATCACGGGCGCATCGTGGAAGACGAAAATAAGGACGCGTTCTTTGCGCATCCGCGGTCCGACCGGGCGAGGGATTTTCTGGGCAAGATACTGCATTAGCGTCGCGCCCGGCTTGCTACACTATTTCCGGCTGACGTGATTTTCATGATCGGAGACACGCCCCGATGCGACGACTTCCTCCGCTCAACGCACTGCAGATCTTCGAGACCGTCGCGCGTCACCGCAGCTTCACGCGTGCGGCGGAACATCTGTGCCTCACGCAGGGGGCGATCAGCAGACAGATTCTCGCGCTGGAGGAATACTTCGGCTTTCCCCTTTTCATCCGCGGCGCAAGGGGCCTGACCTTGACGGCGGAAGGCGACGTGCTGTTGCCCGTCGTGAGAGAGAGCTTCGGGCGCATCGAAGAGGTATCGCTGCGTCTCACGCGCCAGCGCACCGATCTCGCGCTGAAAGTGCCCACCTGCGTGATGCGATGGATGCTGCCGAGGATCATGCGCTTCCAGAGCGAGCATCCCGAACTGCAATTGCAGATCACGACGACCTGGCAGCACGATGTCGATTTCGAGGTCGAATCGTTCGATGCGGCGATCATCTACGGCTCGTCGCCCGGTGCGGACGTGCACGCCGTGCCGCTCTTCGACGAGCAGCTCACGCCCGTGTGCTCGCCCGAACTGCTCAATGAAAGTCCGCTCGCCGCCGCGGCTGATCTCGCGCATCATGCGTTGCTGCATCCGACGCGCGATCACCGCGACTGGAAGCTCTGGCTCGATTGCGCGGGTGCGAGCGAGATCGACGCGACGCTCGGACCGACATTCGAAACGCTCGATCTGGCGACCAACGCCGCCATGCAAGGGTTCGGCGTCGCGATCGGCGACCGGACGCTGGTCAGCGAAGACGTGGCGGCCCGGCGGCTCGTCATGCCGTTCGACACCGTGCTCGAAACGGGCTCACGCTATTACTTCGTCTATCCGGAGTGCGTCGCGAGTCAGCCGAAGGTCAAACTCTTCAGCGAATGGATCATGCGCAACCGTGAGGCGGCTGCGACGGCCGGGTAGTTCGAGGCCGCCGTACGCAACGCCACGTCGCGAGCGACTGTGTTTTGCGGAAACAAGCGCCTTAGTGGCCGCGTTCCAACGGTTCGCGCGCACGACCGGGAACGTCGCTGCGTGTGCCGAACAGCGTGTCGCAGATCGGGAACGTGAGGTTGAAATTCTGTGTCGCCATCACTTCGGGATCGTGGTGTGTAGCGTGCAGGCGCCGCACTGTGTTCACGAACGGAACGCGGTCGAGGAACGGGCTGTCGGTGACGTGCGAGAGCGTATGCAGGCCCTCGTACATCAGAAAGTATGCCGCCATCGTGAACAGCGCGATGTAGCCTGCGTTGCGGGAGAATACGAACCCGATCAGGAGCGCGAACGGCACGGCGGCCAGCACGAATGCAACCGGCGCGAAAGGCGGAAACAGCAGCGCGCGCCAGTGGCGGTGACCCTTGTATTCAAGCGTCACATGCGTGAAGAACCGGTGATGAACCGCGCAATGGCGCTTGTAGATCATGCTGAAATACTTCGTCGGACGATGCAGCACATAGCGGTGCGCCGCCCATTCCGCCCAGTTGCCGAACAGAAAGAGCGGAATGACGGCCATCCATTCGGCGAGCGTCGGCGCATGAAGCTGCATCAGGCAAAAGACGATCACGCCGCCCGTGAAGAGCAATGTGAAGCCGAGGTGCATTTCGCCGCGATACCACCATGGCGTGGCATCGACATACTCGTCGCGGAACTTGTAGGAACGCGCACGAACGTCATCTTCGTATTTCATCAATGTCTCCGGCTGTTGTGAAAGGCGTGTGCCCGTTGGCGTCCGCCGTTATGCGCAATGATTCGGGAGGGAGTCCGCGCGCAGCCGTCTTCGAGCTTGTCGAGCGTCTCTGGCACCACGAATAACGCTGATCCCGAAGCCGATGCACGCGCTCGTTCTGGAAGATCAGCACGGGCGCATGATCGGCGCTGCCGCGCGCGGACGACAACACCGGCTAGACGAATGCGGGATTGCCGTTCGCTGCGGCAGCGCGTGTTCATCAGCGTCTCCATCTGTGCGCGCCGACTGTGGTAAGCGAGCGCATTGGATGAAGCGTAGCGAGATCGCACCATAACGCCTAATACTGTTTATTGATGCGCCGGATAATTCGGGCTTATATCGGTGCTAGCCCGGATGACACCGTCCTTACGGTTCCGTATCAATGGGACGCGCGGGAATGGGCGGTTAAGCAGCAAGCCTGAATGAATGCCCGGCGCGCTCCGTCAAATCGATCTGATAACGGCGTCTTCGTCTATTAGCATCGCTGATGCCGCGAGGGACGGCTGATGCACCGCCCGTCTTTGCCGATCGTGCGAGAGTTGGCGCACGCGCGGTGCGGGCCACGGCGAAAGTGCTTCTTTTTCTGCGGGGGATCGACCTGTTGTTTCAGAAAGGCGCGTTCACGCCGGAGACACCGTCGCTGTGACGAAACTGTTCCGCTGCGGACTCGCGAATCAGTTCGCGACCGAAACGCGCTATCGCATGATCTCTGAGGCTTCGCGGTGAAGATTCTCGCCAACGTCGTGCTGGCCAATCCTTACCGCGCACAAGGCGTCCACCTCGCGACGGGCGTCAACGCGGCGAGCGTGCTCGTGCGCTATCTCTTCCGCACGCGCCGCATGCCACCCGTTCGCAACCGATCAGAAAGTCTCTTCCTGCGGCTCCGGCCCGCGCGTCGGCGCATCCGGCTGGGCGAGCTTCACGGCGCGGCCGGTGCGCGCCGATTCGTAGATCGCGTCGATGATCCGCTGATCCTGCAAGCCTTCCTCGCCCGGCGTGTGCGGCACGAGATCGTCCTTCACGCAGACCGACATGTGATCGATTTCGCCCGCGAACTGGTTCTGCGGATCGATCTGCACTTCGGTCGTCGCGCTCTTGCCGTCGACGAGCATGCCGTGACGCAAGCGCAATCCGTTATAGCCGAACGCCGGATCCATCTCGACCCAGCCTTGTGCGCCTTGCAGCCTGAAGAAACGCGATTCGTGGCTTGCATAACTCGACATGCACGTCGCCGTGAGTCCGCTCGGAAAGCGCAGGATGAAGTGCACCGATTCCTCGACCTCGGCAAAGCGCGGATCGCCTTGCGGGCGATGCACCGTCGCGACGACTTCCATCGGCTCTTCGTTCGACAGAAAGCGCGCCGCGTTGAGGCAATAGAGGCCGATGTCGGGCATTGCGCCGCCGCCCGCGAGCGCCTTCTTCAAGCGCCATTGCGATGGATCGCCCACATTCTGCGAATTTCCCGCGATGAACTCGCGCAATGTGCCGAGCTTCTTCTCCTTGACCATCTTCGCAACCATGCGATCCATCGGCTCGTACTGGCTGCGATACGCGATCATCAGCTTGCGATTGGCGCGCTTCATCGCTTCGACCATCGCCTCGCAGTCGGCGGCATTGTTCGCCATCGGCTTCTCGCAGAGCACATGCTTGCCGATCTTCGCCGCGCGCAGCGTGAACGCCTTGTGCATGCCGTTCGGCAACACGATATACACGACGTGCACGCGCGGATTGTCTGCAAGACGCTCGAAGTCCTGATAATCGTGGATGTCGGCATCGGCGATGCCGTATTGACGCGCGACGCGCCGCGCCTTTTCGCGATCGCCGGAAACCAGCGCCGCCACCTTCGAGTATTTGCATTGCGCGAGCGCGGGCAGAATCTGATTCAACGAAAGACGTCCGAGCCCGACGATCGCATAGCCGATGCGCGCGTCGGGCGGCAGATTCGCGTCGGGCGTTTCTTCCTTCTGCTCCGTGTTCGGATCTTGAATCAGCGGCAGCTTGACCTGATTGGCATCGGCACCTGAAGGACCGGCGGCCCATGCGCTGCCGGTTCCGGCCGCGAGCGCGACTGCAATGCCCGCGCCGCCGCGTGTCAGAAACGAACGGCGTCCCGCTTCCGGTTCGGCGGGCGCGGCGTTGGGCAAAAGCTGATCGGGTTGGCCGCGAAAAGGCATGGAGAACTCCGGCGGGGAAATGTGATCCCTGCGTTCAGCATTGCGCGTGCCATCCGAAGTAAGCTTGTTGGTTAGCGAGTCGTCGATGAGAATTGAGCGCTGCGCGCGTCGGTTCACCGCCGAACGCACAACGCTACGATAAGCGCATCACCATTCCTTTTGGAGCGCACACGATGCTTTCAGATATTTACAGGCAATACATCGCTTGCCTGAATGCGCGCGACTGGCCGAATCTCGGCGCGTTCGTTCACGATGCGCTGCAGTACAACGCGCGCGCGCTCACGCTCGATGACTATCGCGAGCTCCTGAAGAAAGATGTGCGAGAAATTCCGGACCTCCGCTTCGATATCGAACTGCTGATAGCGGAGCCGCCGCGCGTCGCTTGCCGGTTGCGCTTCGAATGCACGCCGAAGGCTGACTTCCTCGGCCTGCAGATCGATGGAAGACGCGTCGTGTTTTGCGAGAACGTCTTCTATGAGTTTCGCGATGGCAAGATCGAGCGCGTGTGGTCCGTTATCGATAAAGCGGCGATCGAAGCGCAGCTTTAGGCCGCTTCGGTAAAGAAGCTGTCCACGATATCGTCGCGCAACCTGGCGACCCTGCTATCTCCAACCTTTCGCGGCCGCGGCAGCGATACATCCACCACTTCCCCGATGCGTCCCGGCCGCGCCTGCATCACCACGATCCGGTCCGACAGCAGCACGGCTTCCTCCACATCGTGCGTGACGAGCACCATCGTGATCCGTTCATGCTCCCATATCCGCTGCAATTCGAGCTGCAAGCGGCTTCGCGTAAGTGCGTCGAGCGCACCGAAGGGTTCATCGAGCAACAGCAGACGCGGCCGGTTCACCAGTCCCCGCGCAATCGCAACGCGCTGCGCCATGCCGCCCGATAACTGATGCGGATAAAGCCGCTCGTAGCCCTTCAATCCGACGAGCTCGATATGCTCGGCCACCGCGCGCGCCTTCTCGGCCTTCGATAACGGCGCGTTGCGCAACGCGACCGCGACGTTCTGCGCGACATCGAGCCACGGAAACAGCCGATGATCCTGAAACACGATGCCGCGCGACAGATCCGTCGTCACGACGCGTTCGCCGCCGAAATCGATCTCGCCGTCGTAATCGCCATCGAGGCCCGCGATGAGCCGCAGCAACGTCGACTTTCCGCAACCGCTCGCCCCGACGATGCTCACGAACTCGCCGCTCGCAATCGACAGCTCGATGCGATCGAGCACCGGCGGCCCCGCATCGCCAGCGAAGCGCTTGCTCACGTGCCGCAGCGTCAGGCCACTGTCTTGCTCTATTTGCGTCGTCATATCCGGATTCTCCTCAAGCCGCGCGCGACGCGCCGAACCAGCGCCGCTGCACGCCGCGTGCGAAAGCATTCAACGCCCACCCCGTCAAACCGACCACGATCACGCCGAACACGACGAGATCCATACGAAACTGTTCGCTGCCATCGACGAGCGTATTGCCTATGCCGCTGCCCGCAACGAGCAGATACTCCGCGCCGAGCGTCGCGAGCCACGAATAGATGAGCGCCAGATACACGCCCGTAAAGATGGACGGCAACGCTGCGGGCACCACGACATAGGCCACCGTTTGCAGCCTGCCATAGCGATATGCGCGCGCCACGTCGAGCCAGTTCGCGGGAACGGCGCGGATGCCGTCGCTCGTATGCATCACGACGGGCACGAGCGCGGCAAGCGACAGGAACACGACCTTCGCGACATCGCCGAGTCCGAACCACACGGAGATCAACGGAATCCACGCGAACAGCGACACTTGCTTGAACGTGTTGAAGCTCGGTGCGATCGCGCGATTCGCGAGCTTCGATATGCCGAGCAATGCGCCGAGCGCGAGGCCGAGACTGGTGCCGATCGCAAAGCCCGTCAACTCGCGCGCAAGCGATGCCGACAACGCACGCGCGAGCGCCCCGCTGCGGACCTGATCGACCGCCGTACTCCACACGTGTGCAGGCGAAACCATCACGCCTCGCCCCACTTGCGCATCGCGCGACACGTACCACCACACGGCGAGCGCGGCTATCGGCAGCACGAGTCCGCGCCACGATCCTTTGACTGTTCCCGCTTCCCAATCCAGAGTCGACATGGCTGATCCTCAATTGACGCGGCCGCGTTGCAGCTTGCGCTCGAATGCATCGAGCAGGCGATCTGCCGCATAGCCGATTGCGCCGACGATCAGCACCGCGGCCAGCACGAGATCGAGCTGAAAAAGCTGACGTCCATACACGATCAGATAACCCAGCCCTTCCGACGACGCGACGAGCTCGACGACGACGAGCGTCAGCCACGCTTTCGTGAACGCGAGCCGCACGCCCGTGCCGATGACCGGAATCGCGGATGGCAAAGTCACGCGCGTGATGACTTGCCAGCGCGTATAGCGATACACCGACGCTACTTCCTGCAACGCACGCGGCGTGCCGCGAAAGCCTTGCAGTGTCGAGAGCGTGACGGGCACGAGCGCCGCATGCCCGATCAGCAGATACTTCAGCGGCTCGCCAATGCCGACGACGATCATGAGAAACGGCAACCAGCCGAGCACCGGCACTTGCACGATCGCGTTGAAGCTCGGCAGGACGTAGGCTTCCAGCGTGCGCGACAGGCCGAGCAATCCGCCGAGCGCGATGCCGAGCAGCACGCCGCCGCCGAATCCGACAGCGGCGCGCGTCGTGCTCGCCAGCAGATGCGTCCACAACTCGCCGCTCTTCGCGAGTGCGCCGAGCGTTTCGAAGACGAGCGCGGGCGCCGGCAACACTTGCGCGGAGATCCAGCCGTAGTGCGAGCCGAGCACCCACAGCAACGCGCAGACGCTGGGCAGGATCCACGGCAACGCAGTCCAGCCGATCGTGCGCCACGCATCAGTCGATGACATTCCGCGCGCACGATCCGCGGGCTGAAACACACGCGTCAGTGCATTGGCCATTTATCTGTTCTCCGCGAGACGTTCGCCCGAAGGCTTGCCCGTTGCATCGAAACGCGGCCAGTAGGCTTCGAGCTTCAGCGACTTCAGCGCCTGATCCAGATACTTCGGCTCGAACCATCCATTCACGCTGACGGGCTGACGAATCAGATTCAGACGCAACGCATCGTCGGCGACGGCCTGATAACGCGCGACCAGAAACGGATCGATGAGCGGCGACATGCGGTCCTTCATCGATTGATTCGCAAACTCGGACGACCACGATTCGACCGGCACGCCGCTCTTCGCCCACAACGCGAAGAGTGTATGGCGATGGGTTTCATCGGACGACCATTGCGCGGCCTGCACCACGGCGGTCACGACCTTCTGCACCGTGTCGGGATGCGCGCGCTCGTAGTCTTCGAGCACGAGAAGATGCGCCTGGCGCGTGAACTGCACGCCGTCATCGCGCGATGCATAGACGATCTTCGCGAGCCCCTGACGTTGCAGCTTGAAGAGCGAGTAGTCGAGGAACACCGCATCGACGCCCTTCGACGCCAGCGCGGCCTGCGAGGCAGCGGTATCGAGATTGATGACGCGCAGATCGCGTTCGCTGAGGCCGTTTTGCTTCAGCACGTTATCGGCGACGAGTTGCAGATTCGTCCCGCGAAAGATGCCGACGCGCTTGCCCTTCAGATCCTTGACGCTCTTGATGTCCGAATCAGGAGGCACCGCGAGGTACACACCCGTCCGGACGTTCGACGCCAGCAGCAGATGCGTCTTCAATCCGTTCGCGCGGCCGAGCACGGAAGGCAAATCGCCCTGATACGCGAAGTCGAGCTGTTTGTTCGCGAGCGCCTCGTTGACGGCGGGCCCCGCGCCCTTGAAGAAGATCCACTCGACCTTGATGTGCTCGGGCTGCAACGCATCTTCGACGCGATGCTGCAAAAGCGCGGTCGCCGCGGGCGAGCCGCCGAAAACGGGCGGATCGCCGGTTCCCTGCTGCGCGACGCCGATGCGCACCACGGCCGGATCGGCGGCCTGCGCGGGACCGATGAACGCAGCGAACAGCGTCGCCGCGCCGACGAAGAGCTTGAATCGTAGTGTCATCGTGCAATGAGAAAGAGTGGATCGCCGGCGATGCGATCGCCGGTGCATGGGGTATCGCGCCACGCGTCAGGCGGTGCGCGTTTCCTGCTTGACGATGCGGCTCTTGCGCCCGTCGATGCCTACGGGCACATCGCCGTGCACGGTCGCGCGACGCACGACGCGATGCGCATCGGCGTAATCGGCCACCGCGTAATGCTGCGTCGCGCGGTTGTCCCAGATCGCGACATCGCCTTGCGTCCAGCGCCAGCGCACGGTGTTTTCGAGGCGCGTGACGTGATCGTGGAAGATTTCGGCGAGACGGTCCGAATCGCGCTGCGAAAGACCGATGAAGCGCTGCACGAAGTGACCCAGCACGAGCGTGCGTTCGCCCGTTTCCGGATGCACGCGCACGACCGGATGCTCCGTTTCATAGAGCGTCGAGGTGAATTGCTTGCGGTACTCGCGCTCGGATTCCGTATCGGGCACGTTGCGCGTGGCGGCATAGTCGTAGGCGTTCGAATGCAGCGCCCAGAGTTTGTCGGCGAGATCGCGCAGCGCTTCCGGCAGGTTCGCATATGCGGCGGCCGTGTTGGCCCATACCGTGTCGCCGCCGGCGGGCGGGATCACGACGCCGCGCAGAATCGAAATCTTCGGATAAGCATCGACGAACGTGACGTCCGTATGCCATGAATTCGCGCGCGTGCCATGCTTCGAATCGAGTTCGAGCAGACGGCTTCCACTCGAAAGCGACGGCACGGTCGGATGCGCGACGGTCTCGCCGAAACGCGCGGCGAAGGCTTCCTGCGCGGCGTCGTCGAGATGCGACTGGCCGCGGAAGAACAGCACCTTGTGTTCGAGCAGCGCATTGTTGATCGCGGCGATGGCGTTATCGTCGAGATCGGCGGAAAGCGTCACGCCGCGCACTTCGGCGCCGATGCGCCCGCCGATCGGGCGCACCTGGAACGGTTCATTCGACGTGACGGGAGACAGCGTGGATTCGGCGGCGAGCGTGGAAAGTTCGGACATCGAAAATCTCCGTTGTGGTTTGCGTTTGTCGGATGCAGGCCGCATTCGATGCGACGGAAACATTGAAGCATCGACAAGACGCGTCGCCAACGAAGCGTTTCGACTATGCATATCGCTGCAATCCCGCGATGCTTTCCCGCAGCTCGCCCATTGCGCGCCGTAGCCGAATTCGTTCGTTGCTTTCGCGGCCGCGTGCGATGCCTTCCTCTGCGATACCGAGTTACCTTTTCGTATTTGCAGCGCGTACCAGGCTTGCTCGGAAGTACCTCAGAAGAACAGCAGGCTGCGCAACTCGATGCTGCGGCGTGGCCGTGCATCGGGCGGCGATGCGGGATCGTCGAAGGCCGTGTGCGCGGTGAAACGCGCGACGCCGTCGCCGGCCGAGTCGTAGATCTTGATGAGCAGCGCCTCGTCGGGCGACATCAGCGGGAAGTAGTACCAGCGATGCAGCGGGTTATGCACGAACGCGTAGGTTTCGCCCGTCACCGTCGGATAGATGAAGTCCTGCGCGACCGCATCGCGTTCGTCGATGCTGCGCGAATCGCACAATGCGAGCGGTGACGATTCCACGACCTCGCCCACCGGCCGCCACAGATTGACGATCGCAAAGCGCCCTTGCAGCAGGCGGGCGGCTTCATCGGCGGGAAGATGATCGCGCATCCGGCGCGGCCCGGAAACGAAGGTCTGATCGTTGTGGATCAGATGCACCGGCTCCTTCACGCCGTTCGCGCGTGCGGCCGCGCCATCCCGCAGTGTGTGATCGAAGATGACGACGCGCTTCGCCCCCGTCCATTGCTTCAGCAGGCGCTCGGATTGCGGGTAGTAGACCGAACGAATCGCGGCATCGTCGGAGAAATTGCTGAGCGCGCTCGCTTCGCGATGCAACTCGAAACCATTCCGGTCCAGCGACAGGCCGCCCGGCGGCGGTCGCAGCCGCGCATTCGAAATCCTCACCGCGTGCGTGCGATATTCGCCGGTGCGGCGCGGCACGCCGGGCGGCGGATCGTAGGCGTAGGAGGCGGGCTTCACGCCCGTAGGCACGAGATAGTTCAACCCGGCCTCGACTTCGACCGGCTGCTCGATCACGACATCGCTCATGATTGCACGCCCCGCTGGCTAGGTTCGACAGATCGAATCTAGGCTCGCCGGAACGGTTCAACAACGAAGCTTTTCTGCAATGCATTGCACGCGAGGAACGCGCGGCATCGTCAGACGGTCGATCAGCCCGAGCGCAAGCGCGACCAGCGGTGGCTCGAGGTCATAGCTGCTCGCCTGGCCCACGCGCCTGCCGCGAAGATGGCCGTCGACACCAGATAACGGCGAATAGCGGCGATTGCGCTTAGCTTCTGATGATTCATCGTTTAGCGTTGGCGCACGGGTTGCAGATAATCGACGCTTTCACGAATCACATCGGAGCGCCATGCCTTTCGATCGCAATGCTCCCCTGCCTTCCGGCGTCGAAGTCGGCGCAGCGTGGGGTCCCGGTCCCACTGAACGGTACGCCGCGCTCGCCGCGCGCTTTCGGCCCGTGTTCGCTCGCATCCGCGCACAGAGCGTCGCGCGCGAGCTCGAACGCCGTCTTCCCACCGACGAAATCGCCTGGCTGCGCGACGCCGGCTTCACGTCCTTGCGCGTGCCGGCCGACTATGGCGGCCAGGGCATCCGCCTCGTCGAATTGTTCGAATTGCTGATCGAGTTGTCGGAAGCCGATTCGAACATCACGCAGGCGCTGCGCGCGCACTTCGGCTTCATCGAGCACGCGCTCGACAGTCCCGTCGAACGACGCGAGCGATGGCTCGCGCGGCTCGCGAAGGGCGTCATCGTCGGGGCGGCGTGGTCCGAGACGGGCGAAGCGCCGCGCAGCCAGTTCGCGACGCGCCTCACCCGCGACGCGAACGGCTGGCATCTGAACGGCACGAAGTTCTATACGACCGGCTCGCTCTTCGCCGACTGGATCCACGTCGGCGCAACCGATGCGGACGACGAGGCCGTGTCCGTCACGGTCGATCGTCGTGCGGACGGCGTCGAAGTGATCGACGACTGGGACGGCATGGGCCAGCGCCTCACCGCGAGCGGCACGAGCCGCTTCGACAACGTGAAGGTCGACGAACGCGAAATCGTCGCGGGCCGCGCGCCGTTCCCGTACTCCGAAGCGTTCTATCAGCTCGTGCATCTGGCGACGCTCGCGGGCATCGGCCGGGCCGTCGCGAGCGATGCGGCCGCCGCCATCGCCGCGCGCACGCGCAGTTACAGCCACGCGGTCAGCACGCGCGCCGCGGACGATCCGCAATTGCTGCAAGTAGTCGGCCGCGCCCGCGCGCACGCCTGGACGGCCGGCGCGATCGTCGCGCAGGCGGCGCGCGCGCTCGAACGCGCGGCGGCGTCGTTCGACAGGCCGGATGCGCTCGCCGTCATCGCGGAAGCGGAGATCGAGATCTGGCAGGCGCAGACGGTCGCGTCGCAACTCGTTCTCGACGCGAGCGCGAGCGTGTTCGACGCGCTCGGCGCATCCGCGACGCTGCGCACCGCCGGGCTCGACCGCTACTGGCGCAACGCGCGCACCATCGCGTCGCACAATCCGCGCATCTACAAGGACCGGATCGTCGGCGATTTCGCCGTGAACGGCACGCTGCCGCCGGGCCAATGGCGCATCGGCGTGGCCTGACTTTTTCTTCGATCGCCCCGCCCTTTCATGAGCAAGAAGCACATCATTCTGAACGCGTTCAACATGAACTGCGTCGGCCATATCAATCATGGCCTCTGGACCCATCCGCGCGATCGTTCGACGGACTATCGCAAACTCTCCTATTGGACCGACCTCGCGAAGCTGCTTGAGCGTGGCCTCTTCGACGGGCTGTTCATCGCGGATATCGTCGGCGTGTACGACGTTTATCAGCAATCGGTCGATGTCACGCTGAAGGAGTCGGTGCAGTTACCCGTCAACGATCCGATGATGCTCGTCTCCGCGATGGCCGCCGCGACGCAGAACTTGGGCTTCGGCATCACCGTCAATCTCACCTATGAAGCGCCGTATCTGCTCGCGCGGCGCTTCTCGACGCTCGATCATCTGACCGAGGGACGTATCGGCTGGAACATCGTGACCGGCTATCTCGACAGCGCCGCCCGCGCGATGGGCGCAACCGAGATGATCGCGCACGACGAGCGCTACGATCGCGCCGACGAGTATCTGGACGTGCTCTACAAGCTGTGGGAAGGAAGCTGGCAGGACGATGCCGTGCTGCGCGATCGCGAGGCGCGCGTGTTCGCCGATCCCGCGAAGGTGCGCAAGGTGCGGCATCGCGGCCGTTATTACGACGTCGACGGTTATCACCTGTGCGAGCCGTCGCCGCAACGCACGCCGGTGCTGTTCCAGGCCGGATCGTCGGGGCGCGGCCAGGCGTTCGCCGTGCGTCATGCCGAATGCGTGTTCGTGTCGAGCCAGAGCAAGGAAGGCACGCGCAAGCTCGTGAACGCGCTGCGCGCGCAAGCCGTCGAAGCCGGACGCGATGCGGGCGATCTGAAGATCATCATGGGTATCACCGTGGTAGTCGGCCGCACGCAGCGCGAAGCCGAAGAGAAGTTCGCCGAGTACGCGCGGTATGCGAGTCCTGAAGCGGGTCTCGCGCACTTCGCGGCGGGCAGCGGCATCGACTATTCGACCTACGCGCCCGATGACGAACTCGCGCCGCCCGGCGGCCACAAGGGACGCGGCATCGAATCGTCGGTGCAGCGCGTGACGGACGGCAAGCGCGGCGTCACCGTGCGGCATCTGCTCGACCAGATGCAACTGGGCGGCCGCTACACGACGATCGTCGGCGACCCGGTTCAGGTGGCCGACGCGCTGCAATCCTGGGTCGACGAGGCCGGCATCGACGGCTTCAATCTCACGCGGACCGTGACGCCGGAAAGCTACGAGGACTTCATCGATCTCGTCATTCCGGAATTGCAGTCGCGCGGCATCTACAAGACGGCGTATGCAGAAGGCACGCTGCGCGAGAAGCTCTTCGGCGGCGGCGCGCGGCTCGGCGCGCGTCACACGGCCGCCGGCTTCCGCGATCCGTCCGGGCCGGCCGACAGGCAGGCGACATGAGCGCCGCGACGGCCCTGCTCGAGATCGACCAGTTGAGCGTGTCCTTCGGCGGCCATGCGGCGGTTCGCCCGTTCGATCTGACGATCGCGCGTGGCGAGATCGTCGCGCTCGTCGGCGAATCGGGCAGCGGGAAATCGACCGTCGCGCTCGCGACGATGGGACTGCTGCCGGAACGTGCGCGCGTGCAAGGCGCGATCCGCTTCGAAGGGAAACCGCTCTTCGCGCAAAGCGAGCGTGAATGGAGCGCGCTGCGGGGCGATCGCATCAGCATGATCTTTCAGGAGCCGATGACCTCGCTGAATCCGCTTCAGCCCGTCGGCAAGCAGGTCGCCGAAGCGCTCACGCTGCATCGCCCGATGTCCGCGCAGGCCGCGCGCAAGGAAGCGCTCGAGCTGCTCGAACTCGTGCATCTGCCGGAGCCGCGCCGGCGCTTCGCGCACTATCCGCATCAACTGTCGGGCGGACAGCGGCAACGCGTGATGATCGCCATCGCGGTCGCGTGCCGCCCCGGCCTCCTGATCGCCGACGAGCCGACCACCGCGCTCGACGTCACCATTCAGGCGCAGATTCTGGCGCTGATCGACCGCCTGCGGCGCGAACTGTCGATGGCCGTGCTGCTCATCACGCACGATCTCGGCGTGGTCGGGCGCTGGGCGGATCGCGTGGTCGTGATGAAGGACGGCGCGAAGGTCGAGGAAGCATCGAGCCGGCAACTGTTCACGCAGCCCGCGCAACCGTACACGCGCGCGCTGCTCGGCGCGTCGCTGCATTTCGGCGCGGGACTGCATTATCGCGACGCGCGGCTCACCGACGCGCCGCGCGCCAAGCCGCGATCCACCGCCGAAACGCCCGCGCGCGTGTTGCTGGACGCCCGCGACGTGCGCGTCGACTACGACGGCGTGCGCGCCGTGGACGGCGTCAGCTTCGAGATTCGCGCGGGCGAGACAGTGGGCCTCGTCGGCGAATCGGGATGCGGGAAGTCATCGCTGTCGCGCGCGCTGACGCGGCTCGTGGAGCCCACGGGCGGGCGCATCGTCTTCGACGGCGACGATGTCACGCATCGTGGACGGCGTGCGTTGAGGCCCTATCGCCGCCGCGTGCAGATGATCTTTCAGGATCCGTACGGCTCGCTCAATCCGCGTCATACCGTCGAACGCACGCTCGGTCATGCGCTCGCCATTCACGGCGTCTCGAACCGGCGCGAACGGCACGACAGGATTCGCCGCATCGTCGATGCCGTCGGTCTGCCGGAATCGGCGCTGCGGCGCTATCCGCACGAGTTCTCCGGCGGGCAGCGGCAGCGCATCGGCATCGCGCGGGCGCTCGTGCTGCGGCCGGAACTCGTCGTCTGCGACGAGCCCGTGTCCGCGCTCGACGTCTCCATTCAGGCGCAGATTCTCGACCTGCTCGCCGACCTCAAGCACGAGCTGGGCCTCGCGCTGCTCTTCATTTCGCATGACCTGTCGGTAGTCCGCTATATCGCCGACCGCGTGCTCGTGATGCAGGCGGGACGCATCGTCGAGAGCGGCGATCACGCTTCGATCTGGACTTCGCCGCAACACACCTACACGCGCGCGCTGATCGACGCGGTGCCGTCATCGCATGCGCCATTCTTATTCGATACAAGGAAAATTGATCGTGACTTTCAAGCGCAAGCCGCAGCCGACCTCGACCTCGACCTCGACGCTTCTGTTCCGCGATGATCCGCTGGGCGCCGCCGTGGCCGATCTGAAGCGGCGCAGGCTGCTCAAGGGCGCGGGCGCGCTCGTCGCGGGCGCGGCGACGCCGTTCGTGTTCAGGGGCAACGCCTGGGCCACGACCGAAACGACGCCGATCACGCTGAACGGCGCGAAGCGCGGCGGCACGCTCACGGCGGTCATCCATCCGGAACCGCCGACGCTCGCCTTCTTCGTCAATTCCGCGACGATGATCGGCGCGGTCGCAAGCAAGATCTTCGACGGCCTCGTCGAATACGGCCCGGACCTCAAGCCGCGCCCGCAGCTCGCGGAGAGCTGGACCGTCTCGCCCGACGGCCTCGCATGGACCTTCAGGCTGCGCCGCCATGCGCTGTGGCACGACGGCCAGCCCTTCACGTCCGCCGACGTCAAATTCTCAGCCGAGGAAGTGTGGTTGAAGATCAGCCCGGCGTCGCGGCGCGTGCTGCAATACCTGACGAAGATCGATACGCCGGATGCGCATACGGTCGTGCTGCATCTGTCGAAATCGACGCCCGCGACCTTCGGCATTCTCGATTCGCTCGGCACGCCGATCCTGCCGAAGCATCTCTATGAGAATACGGACATCCGCAACAATCCGTACAACAACAAGCCGGTCGGCACGGGTCCGTTCAAGTTCACGGAATGGGCGCGCGGCGACCGCATCGTGCTCGACCGCTTCGACAAGTATTGGGCGCCGGGTCAGCCGTATCTCGACCGCATCACATGGAAAATCACGCCCGACGTTTCCGGCCGCGCGACCGCGCTGGAAACCGGCGCGGCGCAATATGGCGAACGCAATCCGGTGACTTTCGCCGATGCCGACCGGCTCGCGAAGCTGCCCCATCTCGTCGTTTCGCGTGAAGGCTATAACGGCTACGCGGCGTGGCTCTGGCTGGAACCGAATCTGCGCGATCCGATTCTCGGCAAGCTCGAAGTGCGTCAGGCGATCGCGCACGCGATCAACCGCGACGTGCTCGTCAAGACCGTGTGGGGCGGCTACGCGGTGCCCGCGACGGGGCCGGAGTCGTCGCTGGTGAAGTCTTTCTATACGGCGGATACGCAGCAGTATCCGTACGATCCGAAGCGCGCCGAGGCCTTGCTCGACAAGGCCGGATTCCCGAAGAAGGCGGACGGCTGGCGCTTCAAGCTCGATCACGATTTCATTCCCTACGGCGACGACTATCGGCGCACCGGCGAGTTCGTGCGTCAGGCGCTGCGGCGCGTGGGCATCGACGTGAATCTGCGCGGACAAGACTTGCCGACGTGGATCAAGAACGTCTTCACCGATTACAACTTCCAGCTCATCAGCAGTTGGGGCACGGACGGCCTCGATCCGCAGATCGGCATCGAGCAGCATTACTGGTCGAAGGCGGCCTCCAACGGCACGCCGTGGTTCAACGCGTCCGGCTATGCGAGCACCGAGATGGACCGCGTGATCGAAGCGGCGCAGACGGAAACCGATCCGGCCAAACGGCGCGACCTGTACGTCGAGTTGCAGAAGATCGCGCAGCGCGACCTGTCGCTCATCAATCTGTTCGAGTTCCGCTGGTTCGGCGTGTGGGCGAAGGACTTGCGCAACGTCACCGACACCGCCAGCCATTCGCGCGCCAATTTCGCGCGCGTCTGGTTCGACAAGGCGTGACCGTCATGCGGCTTACATCGGCGCTCGCGGGACGCAGGATCGGGCACAGGCTGATTCAGCTCGTGCTCGTGCTGCTCGGCACCACCGTGCTCGACTTCGTGCTGCTCAAGCTGATGCCCGGCGATCTCGTCGATGTCATCGCGAGCGAGAGCGGCAACGTGTCGCCGCAATACGTCGCGCAGTTACGCGAAGCATATGGCTTGAATCACGGCGTCGGGTGGCAACTGCTGCATTACATCGAACATGCGCTGCGGCTCGATCTCGGCTTTTCGTTTCGCTTCGGCGAACCGGTCGCGTCGCTGATCTTCGCGCGCCTGCCCGCCACGCTCGCGCTGATCGGCACGGCGCTCGTCGTCTCCGTGAGTCTCGGGCTCATGCTCGGCGTGCTCGCCGCGCGCCGCCCGCACGGCGTCGTCGATACGCTCGTCTCCACGCTCGCGACCATCGGCTATTCCGCGCCGATGTTCTGGACCGCGCTGCTCCTGATCGTCGTCTTCGGCGTGCATCTCGACTGGCTGCCGATCGGCGGTGTCGCCGATACCAACGTTGCGCATCGCGGCGTTTCGCGCCTGCTCGATCATCTGCGCCATCTCGTGCTGCCCGCCGCGACGCTCGTGCTGTATTACGTGGCCATCTTCGCGCGGCTCGCGCGGGCTTCGATGATCGAGACGCTGCAGGAAGATTTCATCCGCACCGCGCGCGCGAAGGGCGGCCGGCCGTGGTACGTGACGACGCGTCATGCGCTGCGCCATGCGGTGCTGCCCGTGCTCACGATGCTCGGCCTGCAGGGCAGCGCGCTGATCGGCGGCTCGGTGATCGTCGAGACGGTGTTCGGCTGGCCGGGGCTCGGGCAACTGTCGTTCGAGGCCATCAAAAGCCGCGACGTCAACCTGCTGGTCGGCGTGCTGCTGCTCTCGGCGTGTCTCGTCGTCCTGCTCAATCTGATGGTCGATCTGCTCTACGGACTCGTCGATCCACGCACGAGGTCGAACCGATGAAGCCGCTCACTTTCCTGCGCCAGCCTTCCGCGTTCGTCGGCGCGCTCCTGCTCGCGCTGGCGCTTGTCGCGGCGCTCTCCGCCAACTGGCTCTTTCCCGGCGATCCGCTCGACATGGTCGCCGCGCCCTATCAATGGCCCGGCGCCGATCGCGCGTTTCCGCTCGGCACCGACCTGATGGGCCGCGACCTGCTCGCCGGTCTCTTTCACGGCGCGCGCGTCTCGCTGTCCGTCGGCGGGACGGTCGCCGTTATCGCGCTCGTGCTGGGCGTGCTGATCGGCGGCGTCGCGGGTTACTTCGGCGGCGCGATCGACCGCGTGCTCATGGCGATCACCGAGTTCTTCCAGACCGTGCCGCCGTTTCTGCTCGCGATCATCCTCGTGGCGATTCTCACGCCGTCGCTTTCGACGATCGTGTTCGCGCTCGGCGTGACCGCGTGGCCGGGCATCGCGCGGCTCACGCGTGGCGAGTTCATCGTGCTGCGCGAGCGCGAGTTCGTCCGCGCGAGCATCGCGCTCGGCGCAAGCGATGCGCATCTGATCTTCATCGAGATCCTGCCCAACGCGCTCACGCCGATTCTCGTTTCGACCGCGCTGCTCGTCGCGAACGCGATTTTGTCGGAGGCGGCGCTGTCGTTTCTCGGGCTCGGCGATCCGAACGTGGTGAGCTGGGGCTCGATGGTCGGCACCGGGCGCGAAGCGCTGCGCACCGCGTGGTACATGATCGCGGTGCCCGGCTCGGCGATCGCCCTGACGGTGCTCGCGCTCAATCTGCTGAGCGATGCGCTGCACGCCGCGTTCAATCCGCGTCTGTCGAGAAGCCGCCGCGACGATGCGGCGTCGCGGCTCGAAGCCGTCGAAGGGCTGCGGCCTTGAGCGTTGCGCCGCAGCGTTCCCGCTTACTGCGCCGGCTTGGAGAATCCCGCGAAGCGCTGCTCGATCACGCGCGCGAAATCCGCCGACCGGTACGCGTTCGCGATGTCCGTCACATACGGCTTGTTCAGATCGGCCGTGCGTACCGCAACGAGATTCGGGTAGTACGGCGGAATCTTTTCGAGCAGGAGCGCGTCATTGAGCTTGAGGCCGGCCGCGAGCGCGAAGTTGCCGTTCACGAACGCATAGTCGACGTCATCGAGCGAGCGCGGCAGTTGCGCGGCTTCGAGCGGCACGAGCTTGATCCTGTGCGGATTCGACGCGATATCCCGCTCCGACGATTTCACCGGATCGACGCCGGACTTGAGCGTCACCCAGCCGAGTTGCTGCAACAGAATGATCGCGCGCGCCTGGTTGGTGACGTCGTTCGGCAGCGACACGGTCGCGCCGTTCTTCAGCTCGTCGAGGCGCTTGTGTTTGTGGCTGTAGAGTCCGATCGGCGCGGTGGGCACCTTCACGAGCTCCGAGAGCGCGAGCTTGTGGTCCGCCGAGAACTTCTTGAGATACACCTCGTGCTGGAATGCGTTGGCGTCGAGCGCGCCGTCGGCGAGCGCGAGGTTCGGCTGCACGTAGTCGCTGAACTCGACGATCGTCACCTTGTAACCTTCCTTCTCCAACTGTGGCTTGATACCGTAGCGAATCTGGTCCGAGTACGGACCGGCCGTCGCGCCGAAGCGAATCTCGGGCTTGTTCGGATCGGCGGCCTGCGCGAGCGATGCGATCATTGCGCTCGATGCGATGGCCAGCACGCCGGCCCGCAACGGATGGAACTTCTTCATTGGGTTCTCCTCTTGCTTCGCGCGCGCGAGGCAGCGAAGCGGTTATCGTCGATGGTGCGCGACAAGCTTACAAATCGGCCCATCCAAGCCAAACCAATGTATTTATCTATGGTTTTCCGGTTTGACGCCAAAGCCGGGCATCGAACACGGCGCACCCTTCATCGACAGGAGACACTGCAATGAGCCGCACTCAAGACGCCCCGTGGGCCGAGCCTTTGGAAGCGGTGCTGCGCGAATGGGCGAAAACCGCCGCGGCACGCGACAAGGCCGGCGGCACCGCCTTTCATGAGCGCCGCCTGTTGCGCGAGAGCGGCCTGCTGCGACTGTCGTTGCCGGTGGAGTACGGCGGCGACGGCGCTCCGTGGTCGACGACGCTCGATGTCGTCAGACGGATGGCACGAGTCGACAGCTCGCTCGCGCATCTGTTCGCGTTCCATCATCTGCAACTCGCGACGATCCGCCTCTTCGGCAGCGATGCGCAGATTCGCCATTGGTCGCGTGAGACTGTCGCGCAGGGCTGGTTCTGGGGCAACGCGCTCAATCCGCTCGACAAGAGCACGCGCGCGCTGCCAGGCGACGCCGGCGGCTATGTCTTCGATGGCCGCAAGAGCTTTTGTTCCGGCGCCCGCGATTCGGACCAGCTGCTCGCGTCCGCGTTCGATGGCGACGGGCGGCTGCTGATCGGCATCACACCGACGAATCGCGCGGGCATCACCGTGCTCGACGACTGGGACAACATGGGGCAGCGCCAGACCGACAGCGGCACGGTGATCTTCGAGCGCGTGCCCATCGCGGCGGACGAATTGCTGCTCAATCCCGGACCGCTTTCCAGCCCGTTCGCGACGCTGCGGCCGCTGCTCGCGCAGTCGATCCTGTGCCATATCTATCTCGGCATCGGCGAAGGCGCATTGCAGGCGGCGCGCGACGCGACGCTCGCGCAGACGCGGCCGTGGATTGCCTCGCAGGCCGAGCGTCCCGCCGAGGATCCGTACGTGATCGCGCACTACGGCGACTTCTTTGTCGCGCTCGAAGGGGCGTGTCTGCTAGTCGAACGTTCGATGCAGGCCTTCGATCGCGCGTGGGCGCGCGGCCTTTCCCTCACCGAAAGCGAGCGCGGCGAAGTGGCCGTCGCAGTCGCCACGGCGAAGGTTGCGGCGGCGCGCGCGGGGCTCGACGTCGCGCATCGCATGTTCGAAGTGACGGGCGCGCGCTCGACGACGGCGGCGTTGCGGCTCGACCGCTTCTGGCGCAATGTGCGCGTGCATACGCTGCACGATCCGCTCGATTACAAGGTGCGCGAACTGGGCGACTGGGCGCTCAACGGACGAATTCCGAAGCCGTCGTTCTATTCGTGAGACGACGCGCCGCGCCATGCGCTTTCGCCATGGCGCGCGGCCATTCCAGCAAACTGCGCGCGATCTTCAGGCCGCGCACTATTCGAATCCGGAAGTGGACCGACTGCTCGGAGCGGCCTCGGTGGAAACCGACGAAAACAGGCGCCGTCAGCTGTTCCGGCAGTTCCAGCAGATCGTGCATGACGATATTCCGTCGATCGAGTTCGGCGCCAATCCGAACATCACGATCGCATCGACCAAAGTGAAGAACCATGCATCCACAGGCGAAGGTCTGAGAGGCAATTTCGCGGACCTTTACATCCTGCCGTGACGCGCGCCGAAACCGAAGGCAGGCCGGCATAAGGTTATGCCAACGGATTGGTTATCGGAACGGGATCGGATCCATAGAATGACCGGGTTCGCCATCCTCACGACAAGGACACAGCTCTCGTGCAACGACTCTCCCTTTCCCTCCTGCGCGCGCTGCTATGCGCATTTTTTGCCGTGGTCGTGAGCGCGACCGCGCAGGCGGAAACGCCCTTGCTCAAGATCGGCGTGACGAGCGGACCTCATGAGGAAATCTTCGAGGCGGTGAAAAAGGTCGCGGAGCGCGACTACGGTCTGCGCATCAAGATCGTGTCGTTCAACGACTATATTCAGCCCGACGCGGCCCTCGACGCAGGCGATCTCGATGCCAACAGCTACCAGCACCGGCCTTTCCTCTCCTCGCAGATTCGCGCGCGCGGCTACAAGCTGGTCGGCATCGGCCGCACGTGGATCGGGCCGATCGGACTCTATTCGAAGCGTTACCGGAAGTACTCGGACCTGCCGGACGGCGCGACCATCGGCATTCCGAACGATCCCGCCAACGAGAGCCGGATTCTCCTGCTGTTGCAGAAGGCGGGCAGCATTCGGCTGCGACAGGGCATCGATCCTGTCACGGGCGTCAACGCGACGCCCCTCGACATTATCGACAATCCCAGGCACTTCCGATTCAAGGAAGTGGATGCGGCGCAGCTTCCGCGCACGCTCGACGATTTCGACGCCACGACGGTCAATGCGGACTATGCGATCAAGGCCGGACTCAACCCGGCGAAGGACACGATCCTGCGCGAGGACGGCTCCGGGGTCTACGCGTGTCTGATCGCCGTACGCGAGCAGGATGCGAACAAGCCGTGGGTGCAGCAGATCGTCGCCGCCTATCAGTCTCCCGAAGTCAGGCAGTTCATCCTGTCGCGCTATCGAGGCGCGATCATTCCGGCATTCTGAGGGGCCGACAGACGCGCCTTCGCCGACCGATGCAAACCGCGGATAAGACACGATATCGCGCCGGACGGACTTCGCGCTCAGCGCGACAGAGACTGCGGAGCGTGCCCTCGCGGATGTGTATCGAGCGCGGGGGAGGCGTCGTCTTCCGGCTCGGCGGACAGGTCCCGCTTGAAGGTGCCCGAGCGCCGGTCCTGGCGCATTGGCGCTCGAACCGACGATGGTGCTGGCCGAAATGGCACGGGGTCGCCATCGACATGTCCACGGCCCTGCAATGCCGTGAGTGATGGCGCGCCGGACTCAACGAGGCGCCGCCCTCGCAGCGGCATGAATGCTCGATCTCGAAGCGACGATAGACAGGACGGCCGAAACGGTCAGACTGCCGCCGACGCACATCATGGCGATGACCAGTGCCCTGGCCAAGGTCACCGAATCCGGCGAAGTCCCCGCGACACTGAAGAAAACACCGCCGATGACCGCGACACCCAGTGCTGCGCTGATTTGCAACGCCGAATTCGTGATGCCCGCGATCATCCCGGAACCGGTCGCCGGTGCGCGATTGATAACCGAGCGCACCAGCGTCGGCAGCGCCCAGCCCTGACCGAATCCCAAGAGCGCTACTGCTCCTATCAGCGGAAACTGAGCCGGCATCTGTCCGGGCGCGCCGGCCACGAGGGCGGCGAGGAGTATGCAGCCGGCGGCCTCCAGCATCATGCCGATGGCGGGGACGCGGTCGCCGAAGAGGCGAATGGCCAGCGGGGTCGTCAGCGGCCCGATGAAGGCGCCGACCCCGAACGGCAGGAAGACCAGCCCTGTCTCGAATGGGCTCATCCCAAGCGCCGCCTGGAGGTAGACGGAGAACGTCAGGAAGAATGCAGAGACGACGTAGAAGAAGAGGACGCCCGTAAGCCCGCTCATCAGGCCGGGCCTGCGGATCAACTCCACGCTGATTAGAGGCACACCGCCTCGGCGGGCGTAGGCCATCTCATATCGGCAGAAGCCCACCCCGGCGACGGGGGATGCGATCAGCATTGCGCAGGCCCACCACGGCCAATCCAGTTCCCGCCCTTCGACCAGAGGCACGATGAGCAAGCCCAGCGTGAGTGCGCAGAGCAGCACGCCGATTCGGTCTACAGGTGCCGGGCTGTCACCGCGGACGTCGGGTAGCAACGGCAGCCCGAAGATCAGAACAGCGGCGACGACGGGCAAGTTGATGAGAAAGACGACGCGCCACTCAAGGTGAAAGACGTCCGCAGAGATCAACGCGCCCCCGAGCGCCTGCGCGGCTACGGCGGCCAGACCCACCGCCGCGCCGTATAGGCCCAAGGCGCGCGCACGCTCTTTCTCTGGAAACAGGGCGTGAATGGAGGCCAGTCCTTGCGGCGCCATGGCGGCGGCGCTCAGACCCTGCAGCACTCGCCCGAGGATCAGTATGGCGGGCGACGATGCGAGCCCGCAGATCACCGATGTCAGTCCGAAGCCCGTGACGCCGATCAGATAGATACTTCGTCGTCCGAATAGATCGCCTAGCCGTCCGCCTGTGATAAGGAAAACCGCGTAGGCCGCGGCATATCCGGAAATGACGAGTTGCAGCTCCGCAGCGCTCGTGTGGAGCGTGCTTTGGATGGACGGCAGGGCGACGTTCACGATGAAGAAATCCAGCGGCGGCAGAAATGCGCCCACCAGCAACACCGCGAACGCCGACCATCGACGTGTGGAAGAGGTTGTCATATGCATAAGTCCCGGCGGCCGCGGGCCGCATCAAGCCGGACGGCCGAAGCGCTCCGTTCCCGCGATGGGGTGCCAGTTCTGGAGCGGCGTCGCGTAGTGCATGGTGAAGGTGCGCTCCACGAATGCCCAGCGGCCTTCGCGTCGCTGATAGATGTCGCGGTATTGGCCGCTCACCTGTAGCGTGCCCTGATCGACGTCGTAGAAAAGACAGTCCGCCGCTACAAGGCCGTGGCCGTTGTCTCCGTCCACCGTGATTAGCGCGTTCGCCATCCAATGATGCATGTGGGGCATGCGCTTCATGTTGATGCGCGCTTGCGCCAGGATCGCCTCCAGGCCATCGGAGTTGCCGTTCGCGCCCAGGTGCAGTCGCGAATCGGGATGCCAGAGCGTGGCCAGCAGCTCGATATTCATGGTGTCGAACGCCTCGGCGTAGTTGGCGATCAGCGCCTCGATGGCGAAGCGGCTTTCGATGGCGTCAAGACGTGCTTCGAGTTCTTTGGACATTGGCTTATTCCATACCGAATGGTACACAAATAGCTAAAAAAACGCGGGATTCGTGTGATGACCCCGCGCGGCTCCGGCTTTACATACCGAATGGTACATATTTAAAAGAATACGGAAGGCTGTGTCAACCGCTTTCTTGAACGGCCCGCTGACATGCACCAGAGGTGCCAGCTCGCGACTTGCAACGAAATTATGTATCGACTAGTATGTATATTTCGACTGAAGGAGATGTTCATGGTTCAGCGGGGTCGGCCACGCACGTTCGACCGCGATGCGGCAATCATTTCGGCGATGCATCTGTTCTGGGAACATGGCTATGAATCGACGTCTTTGTCGCAGTTGAAGGCCGCGATCGGCGGGGGCATCTCCGCGCCCAGCTTCTATGCGGCCTTCGAGTCCAAAGAGGCGCTGTACAAGGAGGCGCTGGAACGATACATGGAGATTTACGGCAAGGTGACGCGCAGTCTCCATGACACGTCGCTTCCGCCACGGGAGGGCGTGTTTCTGGCGATGCTTCGGTCGGCAAGGATGCAGACCGAGAGCGGCCACCCGAAAGGCTGTATGGTCGCGCTAGGCGTTGTGGGGGCCAGTTCCACCGGCAGCGAAGCCGTCACTCAGTTGCTTCGTGAGGTGCGCAATCGCACGCGCGCTGGCTTCCGCGCCTGCGTGGCACGGGGCATCAAGAGTGGGGAGCTGCGCAGCAGCACGGATCCGGCGTCGCTATCCATCGCGCTCGACTGCTTTTTTCAGGGGTTGTCCGTGCTCGCCCGCGATTCAGTCCGGCATGCCGTCATCGAGAAGGCCGTGAACGACGCGATGGGGATCTGGGATGCCGCAGTAGACCGGCCGATGCCGCAGTAGTAGCGCGTGGTGCCGTGGAAGGCACCGATGCATATCATCACGATCGCCCATTCCCGCCGCCGCGCATGTACCGCTGTTAGCACCGGCAACACGCGGCCGGCCTCGTATATGTCGCGATACTGCTTCCGCTGTCCGTTCACGCGCTTCCAGATGACAAGGTAATCGCCCGCGTCATTCCGCAGGGACTCGGCCATCGGCCTTGCTGTCGCATCCGAATGAGGATGACCGGAAACTGGCGGGGATAGCGCTCTCCGCGCTGTATTCGACGGGGCGCATGGCGCATGGCGAGCGGCAGAGCGCGTCGTCTCCCTGCTTTCGTTTGAAGGATGTCTGTCGGCCGAATTTGCGCCGACGCTCCGCTCTGCGTGAAAGAGCCGACAAAAAACTTGACTATACGAGCATATGCACCTAATCTTCATCTCAAGAGAGCATATGCTCTCACTTTCAAACGGAGCGAAGCGATGAACAAGCCTGAGATTCTTGTGAGCGGTGCAACCGGACGGACCGGAGGCAATGCTATTGACGAACTGCTCGAGATGGGCAAACGCGTGCGGGCATATGTGCGTACCGATGACGATCGAGCGGAAGCGCTGAGGCAGCGCGGCGTCGATGTCGCGGTCGGGGACTTTACCGACATCGACGATATTCGGGCAGCGATGGAAGGCATCCGATCGGCCTATTTCCTTCATCCGATTGCGCCGGGAATCATCGGGGCCGCGGCCTATTTCGCGCAGGCAGCAAAGGAAGCGGGCGTCACGGCGATCGTCAACATGTCGCAGATTTCCGCGCGTCGGGAATCGATGAGCCACGCAGCACAGGATCACTGGGTCTCCGAGCGAGTCTTCGATTGGTCGGGTGTCGCGACTACGCATTTGCGCCCGACGTTCTTTGCCGATTGGCTCGTCTATCCGCATTTCGCGCGGGAAATTTGGGCCACGAAGAAGATCGAATTTCCGTTCGGCAACGGCCGTCACGCGCCTATCTCCAGCGACGATCAGGGACGCGTGATCGCCCACATCCTCGCCAACCCCGAAGGCCACGAGGGCAGGACCTACACGCTCCACGGCCCCGTCGAGATGAATCACGTCGAGATCGCAGCCAAAATGAGCGAGGTTCTCGGCGCCCGGATCGAATACGCGCCGACTTCCATCGAGGAGTTTCGGATCAAGATGGAAACCCTTTACAAGTTTCCGCCGTTCCTCACGCAGCATCTGGTCGAAGTCGCGCAGGACTATCGCGACGGCATTTTCTCGGGCACCAACGACGCCGTCGAGAAGATCACCGGGAAGCCGCCGCTGTCGGTCCAGGAGTTCGTCGCGAAGTATCGGGACGCCTTCGTGTGAACAGGTCCTTGAATAGCTATCGCCGCACTTTCGCACGACGCGCGCGTAAGCTTCTCGCAATTAACCGAATGAGGAGTGCAACGGATGTTGCCAGTAAATAAGCCGCTCGGCATCGATCAATGCAACTGCTTCGCCGTGAGGAAGGCGAGCAGGCAGATCTCCCGACTCTACGATAGCCATCTCGAGCCCTCGGGTCTGCGCATCACGCAATTCCTCACCCTGGCCGCCCTGCGCGAAGTGGGAAGTACCCCGGTCAACGCGCTTGCCGAACGGCTCGATATCGAACGAAC
Source organism: Caballeronia sp. ATUFL_F2_KS9A (assembly GCF_023630765.1). Taxonomy (NCBI): domain Bacteria; kingdom Pseudomonadati; phylum Pseudomonadota; class Betaproteobacteria; order Burkholderiales; family Burkholderiaceae; genus Caballeronia; species Caballeronia sp. ATUFL_F2_KS9A. The sequence continues at coordinate 76,721 of NZ_JALQEK010000053.1, forward strand.
CGCGATGGGGAAGATGGTGGGCTTCCTGGAGCGCGACGGTTTCGTCACGATCAAGCCCTCGCCCACCGATGGCCGCAGCCGCCTTGTCGAACTCACCAAGGAGGGACGGCGCCTGCATGAAAGAGCAGCCCCTCTCTGGCAGGAAGCGCAACGGGAGTTCGAGCAGTTGAACGGTGCGGACAACGTTCTCGCGTTACGAGAACGGTTGAGAGGGGTACTCATCGGCGACGTGTCGATGCGTTCGTCGGAAGACTGAGCCTTCCGATGCATTGCGGCAAGAACGTCATTCGTCAAGCACGTGTTCCGCAACCAGATCACCGCACATGTCGAATCAATCGCGCAAACATCTTTCCTGCACGCCGGCACCGGCCACCCCCGGTCCGGCCTGCAACGCCAAAGACCCGCACGCGAGAATGAGGCCGACACCACACACTCCCGGCCATTGCCATACGCTCCACGCCCACACGCCCAGCAACGAACCGAGCGCGCCGCCCGCGAAGCGAATCGTCATATACAGCGTGTTAATGCGGCTCATCGCATCGCTCCTGATGCTCATGCTGCGTGCCATGTTTGCGACGTGTGCGCTTTGCAGCCCGAAATCGAGAAGGATCACACCGGCGATCAGACCGGCGATACCGTAGCCCACCCACGCGAAGATTGCGAACGCCATGAAGAAAATTGCGGAGCTCGCCAAAACCACAAGACGCGGATTGCGCTTGTCTATCAGCTTGCCCGCTCCCGTCGAGGCCAGCGCTCCGACCACGCCCACAAGTCCGAACAGACCGGCGATCTCGCTGCCGTAATGCGCATTCATGCTGCGCAAATGAAACGTCAGCGTGACCCAGAATGCGCTGAACGCAGCGAATTGAAGGGCCGCGATCGCCGACGTCCGGCGCAAGAGCGCCTCTTCGCGGATCAGCGTCCATAGCGAACCCATCAGGCGTCGGTACGTGCCCGACCAAGTCGGCGTCGAGCGAGGCAGCCTGTGCGACACTACGGCGGCCGTGACAAGCATCGCTGCGGATGCAAGCCAGTACACGGTCCGCCATCCGCAATGCTGGGCGATCGATCCGGATACCGTGCGCGACATGAGGATGCCGGATAGCAATCCGAACATCACGATGCCGACCGCTTCGCCGCGTCGCTCGGGTCCTGCAATTTGCGCCGCGAAGGGCGTGAGCAACTGCGGCGCGACGCTGGTAAGCCCGGTCAGGAAACTGGCGGCCACGAGCCAGTCGAGTGTCGGTGACACTGCCACTGCGGCGAGTGCGAGGCTCGAGATGCACAGCAGCGTGCCCAGTATCGAACGTCGATCGAGCTTGTCGCCCAGCGGAACGAAGAGCAGAAGTCCGAGCGCATAGCCGGTCTGCGTCGCAACCGATGCTGCACCGGCTGCGCGCTCGGTGGTGTGAAACGTGAGCGCGAAGTCGGCGAGCAAGGGCTGGTTGTAGTAGTTGTTCGCGACCACGATGCCCGCCGCCGCGGCCATCAGCCAATACACCGACCGTTTCATCTCTGTGCTCCTCAGGCTGCGCCCCGCCTTTGCTATTCCGTTTGCGACGAATGTAGACTATTCCGGATTTCGCCAGTATCCCTCTGGTGCGGCAATCACCCTTGCTGAATACGGAAGAGCCGAATCATGGACCGCCTCGAAGCAATGAACGTCTACGTGCGGGTCGTCGATGCCGGTAGTTTGTCGGCCGCCGCGCGCGCGATTCCGATGTCGCTAACTTCGGTCAGCAGGCACATTTCGGCGCTGGAAGAGCATTTCGGCGCGCAACTGCTTCGACGCACCACACGCCATCTCGCGATGACCGACGAAGGTCGCATCCTGTACGACCGCGCGAAGGCAATCCTTGGCGAAGTGGATGAACTCGGCAGTGCGATGTCGGCGGGGCGTGGCAAGCTCTCTGGCCGCCTACGGCTCAGCGCGCCGAACCTGCTCGGCCGGCTGGTGATCGCGCCACTTTTGCCGCGCTTTCTCGAGCTTCATCCGGACGTGGCTGTTGATCTCCTGCTCGTCGATCGTGCGGTCAATCTGGTCGACGAGGGTCTGCATCTCGCGGTGCGCATCGGGCGTCTGCCGGATTCGAGCCTCGTCGCGCGCAAGCTCGGCGACATTCAGATGGTGACCTGCGCAGCGCCCGCGTACCTCGCGCATCGCGGCACGCCTCATACTCCCGGCGATCTGCGCAAGCACGACTGCCTCGTCTTTTCAGACGCACCTGGGGCCGTTGACTGGCGCTTCGAGTCGCGTGCGATGCGCACGCGCGTCAGCGTAACGGGCCGTCTGTGGATGAATAGCCTGGACGCGCTGGTACTGGCGTCGATTCAAGGTGCCGGGATCGTGCGCGCGCCCGCATGGCAGGTCGCGGAGCACGTCCAGTCGGGTCGCTTGCGGCCCGTCCTGGAGATGTACGCACCGCCCGCAACGCCGGTCCACGTGCTGTTTGAACGCGTGAAATTGTCGTCGCCGAAAATCCGGATCTTCGCCGACTATCTCGTCGAACATTGGCCATCCGCGTGACCGTCTTGCGCCAGGCAAGCGACGCCGCGCAAGTTCAACCGATCCGAACGCTGTCGAGAATCTCGTCTGAACCGGCCTCGAGCGGAGCGAAATTGGTCGAGCGCACATAATCCGGTCGCGGCTGCTCTACTTCTTCAGGCTTGTTCTTCACCTGATTGTAGACGATATAGGCCTGCCATCGATCGTCACCGGACAGGTTATGACCCGAAGCATGCACAATGTTCGCGTCGAAAAACACGACTGTTCCCGGGCGGCCGATGATAGGCACGGCCTTGGGATGGCTCGACAAAATATCGAGCATGGTCGGCTTCGGTACCACGTAGAAGCGATAACCGGTTGCCTCGTCGAACGTCGGATCGAGCGAACCCAGTTTGTGGCTCCCCGGGATGAAGTAGAGACATCCGCCCATTTCGGTCGGCTGGTCGAGCATGACCAAGGCGGTTGTCATCCGCGGCTCTTTCACGCCGTCGATATGCCAGGTGCCGAAGTCTTGATGCCATTGCCAGACGGAACCGTCGATTGCCGTCTTCAAATTGCACTTCGTGTGATAGACGTAGAGCTGGTCATCGTCGATCAGTTGTTGTGCCGGCCCGAGCAATCTGGGAGAGCGCACTGCGGCGTGAAAAACCGCCGATGCCGTCGGACTTTCTGTCTCGTGAACCTTGTAGATGGTTTTTGCAATGCCGCCCGTTTTTTCCCGGACAAGATGGTCGGTGTCAATCTTCTGGATTCGGCGCAACTCGCTCTTCATATGCGCAATTTCTTCTTCTGAGAAAAGCTCCGGCAGAACAACGAATCCATCGCGCTCGTATGCTTCCAACTGTGACGCGGTAAGTTCCATGAGGGCTCTCCTGACTTGTCGGCGCAATGTCACGATCGTAAGACCGGTCACGTCCAATGTAAAAGATATAATAAGTTGCGTATCGATACCTCAGAGGTTCCACATGGAACTGCGTCATCTACGCTACTTTCTGGTGGTGGCACGCACACTCAACTTCACGAAAGCGGCGGATGAACTGCACATGGCGCAGCCGCCGTTGAGCCGGCAGATACGCGATCTGGAAGAAGAACTCGGCGTAGCGCTTTTTGAGCGACGGGGCAAACGAGTGTTTCTTTCGTCGGCGGGCCAGGTCTTCGAAGAACGGGCCAAGCGAATCCTGATGGAAACGAACTCCGCGATCGTGGATTCGCAACGCGCGGCACGAGGGGAAGTCGGCCGGGTGGCGGTGGGGTTCTTCGAGCACATCGCGTATACGCTGCTGCCGCCGCTCTTGCGCGAATTTCAGCAGCGTTATCCCGCGGTGACAGTCGAGCTTCGATGGTTTTCCTCCGCGGAACAGATCAATGCGCTCGACCGAGGGGACATCGATCTGGCGTTCGTCCGCTCTTTGCCGCCTGATACGCGACTGAACAGCGTCTTGTTGCTTCAGGAGCCGTTTTACGTTGCTATCGCCAAGGACAACCCACTCGCAGCAAAACGGCGGATTTCCATCAAGGACTGCAGGCAGTTGCGCGTCATCAATTACCGGAAAGATGTCGCGCCGGACTATCACGCCACCATCAACCAGTTGTGCGCGCTTGCCGGATTTTCCCCATCCACGAGCTTTGAAATGGGGCAGATCTACGCTTCGCTTGGCCTCGTAAGCGCCGGGTTTGGCGTGACGCTCGTACCGGCGTCAGTTCAACGAACGCACATGGACAACGTCGTCTATCGTCCTCTGCGCGAACAGCACGCGAAAAGCGAACTCTACCTCGCGTGGAAGGAACCCGGTCCGCCCCCCGCGCTAGGCTCTTTTGTTCAACTAGCGCGCGAGATAGCCGCGCACTACCCGCGAAAAGCGAAGGTCGAGTAAGCGCGAAGCGGTACGGCGTCAATGGCGATGAACAGGTTGGTTTTGAAAAAGGGAAAATGTCGGCGAACCTGCTCTGCTTTGCTGCCACCCTATGCGACGCTGATGCGATTGCTCGATCGCCACGCATTCGGCAAGATTCGGTGATCGCTTCGCCCGACGTCATCCAGCACACCGCCTGCATCGGCGCGCACTCATACGTTTGCAACGTTCGCCATCGTATCCAAGAAGGTCGACATGAATTTCAGGTCCTTACAGTGCTTCGTCATTCTCGCGGAGGAACTGAACTTCAGCCGCGCGGCCGAGCGGCTGCATATCGCGCAACCGGCGTTGAGCCAGCAGATCCGGCTGCTGGAAGAGCGGCTCGGCACGCAACTCGTCGATCGCGCGAGACGCCCGCTGCGGCTCACCGAGGCGGGCCACTATCTCTGCACCGAAGCGCGTCAGATTCTCGGCTCGTGGGAACAAGCCAGTCTGGGCGCGCAGGAAATCGGCATCGGGCGGCGCGGCTGGCTGTCGATCGGGTTCACGCGATCCGCGATGTACAGCATCCTGCCGCCCGCGCTGAAGGCGTTCCATCACTCGTATCCGGAAGTCGAGCTCAAGCTCTTCGAGATGCTGACCGAAGAACAGACCGATGCACTGCGCGACCTGCGCATTCATGTCGGGATCGGACGTCAGCCGCTCGACATCCCCGGTTGCACGTCGTATCCGCTGCTGCGTGAACATGTGGTGGCCGTGCTGTCGCCGGATCATCCGCTGGCGGGCAGGAAGAAGGTGCGTATCGCCGAACTCGAAGACACGCCGCTCATCGTGTATCCGAAGCATCAGAACGCGCAGTTCAAGCGCACCGTGCAGTCCTTGTATCGCGATGCGGGCGTCACGCCTTTCATCGCTCATCAGGCTTACGAAATCCAGACGGCGATCGCGCTCGTCGCGGCGGGGCTCGGCGTGACCTTCGTCGGCGAATCGGTGGCGCGGCATGGACGCACCGACGTCGTGTTCCGTCAGCTCTCAGGCCCGGGTGCGTCGCGCTGGTCCACGCTCGCCGCCACATTCCGCACGGACGACGATTCGGCGCATCTGCGTGCCTTTCTCGCGTGCCTTCCTCCGCCGCTGACCGGCGCCGCACTATAAGAGAACGCTTATAGAAGCATAAGGAACGCGTCTTGGACGCGGGCCGGCGCGCTACTTATCATCGATGTTCATGTCCTGGGCCGGCATGCCTTACGCGCAGCCGAACGGACAGACGAGCGGCGCAGGCCGTTTGTAAAGCGAGGCCGCAGAGCCTCGCGATCCGATGAAAAAGAACGTGGAGACGGCATGGCCCCATTCAACGAAGCAGCAACGATGCGAAAGGTATACGGGCGGCTCATGCCCCTGCTCTTCGCGATGATGTTCTTCAACTACCTCGATCGCATCAACATCGGCTTTGCCGCGCTCGACATGAACAAGGCGCTCGGCTTCAGCCCCGCCGTGTTCGGCTTCGCAGGCAGCATCTTCTTCGTCGGCTACATGGTGCTCGAGGTGCCGAGCAATCTGCTGCTGCATCGCGTGGGCGCGCGCCGCTGGATCGCGCGCATCCTGCTCACGTGGGGCGCGGTCGCGGCCGTCACCGCGTTCGTGTTCGACGACAAGAGCTTCTACGTGCTGCGCTTTCTGCTCGGCGTCATGGAAGCGGGTTTCCTGCCGGGCGTCGCGGTCTATCTGACGAAGTGGTTCCCGGAGCGCTATCGGGCGCGCGCGGTCGGCGGCTACATCATCGCGGGATCGTTTTCCGCCGTGCTCGGCGGCCCGATCTCGACCGCGCTGATGACCTACGCGAACGGCATCCTCGGCCTGCAGGGATGGCAATGGATGTTCATCCTCGAAGGCATTCCGGCGATGCTGCTCGGCCTGCTCACGCTGCGCATCATGACGGAGCGCCCCGCCGACGCCGACTGGCTCGCCGACGACGAAAAGCGCTGGCTCGAAACGACGCTCGCGGCAGAGCGCGAAGCGGTCGGCGGCAACGCGCACTTCCCGCTGCTGCGCGTGGCGGGCGATGTCCGCGTATGGAGCCTCGCGTGTCTCTTCGGCTGCGCGCTCGTCGGCATCTACGGGCTCTTTCTGTGGCTGCCGCAGATCGTCAAGAGTCTCGGTCATCTGAGCAACATCGAAGTCGGCTTTCTTTCCGCCGCGCCGCCGCTTCTCGGCGTGCTCGGCACGTTCATCATCAGCCGCAGTTCGGACCGCACGGGCGACCGCAAGAAGCACCTCGCGTTCGTCTACGGCATGAGCGCACTCGCGATCGCGGGCAGCGCGTATGCGCCGAATCCGGTCGTCGCCTATGCGCTGCTGTGCGTGACCGGCCTCTTCATCTACGCAGGCAATCCGCTGTTCTGGAGCCTCGCCTCGTCGTTCAGGACCGGCGCGGCGGGCGCGGCGACCATCGCGCTCATCAACACGATCGCGCAGTTCGGCGGCCTCGTCGGGCCGTGGAGCATCGGGCTCGTGCGCAACGCGACGGGCAACTTCAAGCTCGCGTTGCTGACGATCGCGGCGTTCCTCGTCGTCGCGACGATCATCGCGCTCGTCATGCGCGTGAAGCCCGCCGACGACGAAGACACTTCGCTGCCCGCATCCGATTCGCACGAAGCGGGCGCACAACGACAGGAAAACCACGCATGATCATCGATTGTCACGGTCACTACACGACCTCGCCGCCGCAGCACGAAGCATGGCGCGCGCAGCAGATCGCCGCGCTGAAGGACGGCGCATCGGCGCCGCCGCGCCCCGCCATCTCCGACGATGAAATCCGCGAAAGCATCGAGAACGGGCAGCTTCGCATCCAGCGCGAGCGCGGCACCGATCTCACGATCTTCTCGCCGCGCGCCGCCGGCATGGGCCATCATCTGGCGACGGCGGAGGCCAACGCGGTCTGGTCAGAAGCATGCAACGACCTCGTGCATCGCGTCGTCGACCTGTTTCCGCGTAATTTCGTCGGCGTCTGTCAGTTGCCGCAAGCGCCGGGCGTGGCGCCCGAGAATTGCATCGCCGAACTGCGCCGCTGCGTGGAAGAGCTGGGTTTCATCGGCTGCAATCTGAATCCCGATCCTTCGGGCGGGCACTGGTCCGGGCTGCCGCTCACCGACCGCTCGTGGTATCCGCTCTACGAAGCGATGGTCGAGCTCGACGTGCCCGCGATGATCCACGTTTCGTCGTCGTGCAATCCGAACTTCCATGCGACCGGCGCGCATTACATCAACGGCGATACATCGGCGTTCATGCAATTGCTCCAAGGCGATCTGTTCGCGGATTTCCCGACGCTCAAGTTCGTCATTCCGCACGGCGGCGGCGCGGTGCCGTATCACTGGGGGCGATATCGTGGACTCGCGCAGGACATGAAGCGGCCGCTGCTCACCGAATATCTGCTGAACAACGTGTTCTTCGATACCTGCGTCTACCATCAGCCGGGCGCCGAGCTGCTCGCAAAGGTGATTCCGGCGAAGAACATCCTGTTCGCGTCGGAGACGATCGGCGCGGTGCAGGGCATCGATCCCGAAACGGGTCATTACTTCGACGACACGCGCCGTTATATCGACGCGATCGAATGGCTCAGCGACGCGGATCGCCAGCGCATTTTCGAGGACAACGCGCGCGCGGTGTACGGACGGCTTTCCGCGCAACTGGAACGGCAACGATCGAACGAAGGAGCGACCGCATGAATCCGGCCGGATGGCGTGAGCACGAATCCGCGGCTCAGGCGAGCCCCGCGACGCTCGCCGCGTTGCGCGAGCTGGCGGTATCGCTTCTGAGCGACAACATGGCCCGCGTGAGCGGCACGACCGGACTGCGTCCCTATCATCGTCCGAAGCCGATGGCCGGCACGGCCGTCACGGTACGCACGCGCGGCGGCGACAATCTCGCGATCCATCGCGCGTTCGACTACTGCCGCCCCGGCGACGTGCTCGTCATCGACGGCGCCGGCGAGCTCACGCAGGCGCTCATGGGCGACATCATGGCGAGCTTCGCGCAGAGCATCGGCGTGCAGGGTCTCGTCATCGACGGCGCGATCCGCGATGTCGGCGCGCTCGGCCAGCGCGACTTTCCCGTGTACGCGCGCGGCGTCACGCATCGTGGGCCGTACAAGAACGGGCCGGGCGAGATCAACGTGCCGGTAACGGTCGGCGGGATGGTGGTGAATCCGGGTGATATCGTCGTCGGCGATGAAGACGGCGTGCTCGCCATCGCGCCCGCCGACGTCGAAGCGGTGATCGAAGGCGCGCGCAAGCAGGCGGCGAAGGAAGCGGCGGCGCTCGAGTCGATCGCGGAAGGCCGTTTCGATCGTGCGTGGGTCGCGGTTCAACGCGACCGCATGATGAACGGCTGACGCCTTGCCGAACCGCCGCGAACGCACGCATGATGGCGCGTTCGCTTCATCGACTATCGACCGCCATGCCCGACTTTCTCGACGCCGCCGCGCTCATCGACCTCGCGCGACGCGCGCAAGCCCGCGCGCCGCAACCCTGCGCGTGCACGAAAACGCCGCTCGACGGCTGGCAATCGCAGCCGCTGTCGCTCGACGAATCGCAGTTCCGCGAGATCGGCACGCTGTTACCGGAGCACGATCCGGAGCCGACCTTCGCCGAATATCTGCCAGGCAAGACGAACTACTGGTCCGCCGATGCGCCCATCGCGCCGCGCTTCTTTCCGTATAACCGCTGCGGCGTCTGGGAATGCTCGTCCTGCGGGCGGCTGTATCTGCGCTACACGGAAGGCGGCGGCTACTTCGTCGATCGCAGGATTCGCGCGGTGCGCGCGGATCTGATCGAAGACGTCTCGCCGTGACAATGCGCGCTCGCGCAGGAACGTCCGTTTCGCGCGAGCACGCATTTCAGCCTCAACTCACCGCATCCTTCACCTTCTTGCCATCGGGCCGTCCGAGGCCGGTGCAGGCGTCCCATCCGGCTGTCGCGTGGAAATCGTCGTTATTGCCCTTTGTGATGTCGACGAGCGCCAGCGGGTCCTTGTAGAGATGCGGATTGATATACCCCACCGGCGCGCCCTTGATCGCGTTGATGCGCGCGATCAGTCCGGCCCATAGCGGCGCGACCGCGCTCGTTCCGCCGATCACCATGTCGTGACCGTCGACGCGCACTTCGTAGCCGGTCACGGGATCGGCATTGCCGGCGACATCGGGCACGCCGCGCATCGCGAGCGGACTGTGTGCGCCGCCCGCGCGCGTGACCTGCAGCCCTTCCTGCCACGCGGGCAGCGCGAAGAACGAGCTCACGCCGCCGCCGGTCGCGCCGCCGTTGGCGCCGTCGTTCCATACGGTCTCGCTAGCGATTCCGTTGCCGCTCGCCTGCAGCGACGTGCCGCCGCAGCCCAGCGCATACGGACTGGACGCAGGAAAATCGACGTGATCCGCGCCATCGCCCACGCCGTCGCCGGAACCGTTGTCGCCGGATGCCGCGCAAATCGTCACGCCGAGCGCCGCCGCCGACTGAAACGCCTGATCGAACGCGTTCATCGCCTGCTGCGTCCATGCCGATTCCGGACCGCCCCAGCTGATCGAAATCACCGACGGCTTGTTCTTCGTGTCATGAATCGCGGTGCCGATGGCGTCGATAAAACCCGCGTCGGTGTTGGGCGCGAAATAGACGACGATCTTCGCGCCCGGCGCGACCGCGCCCGCGACTTCGATATCGAGCATCACTTCGCCATCGGGACCGTTCGGATCGCCGGTCGGATGGTTCCGTCCGTGATCGACCGAAACCGCGGTCACGGACGGCGCCTTCATATTCAGCGACGCGAAATACGTCTTGAGATCCGCGGGACGGTAGCCGCCGCCCAGCTCGATGATCCCGATGCATTGATTCTGGCCGTCGCCTTGCGGGAAGTCATAGAGCGACGCGAGTTGCACGGGCGTGAACGTCGACGCGCCCGCTGCGCGCGCTGTCCAGCGCACGTTGCCCTGCGCGCGGGTCCGGAAGCTGGGCCGCGCCTGCGGACGGTTGTCGAGACCCATGACGGCATCGACGACGCCGTTCAGTTCATCGGGCAGATGGATCGGTCCCGTGCGGCCGCGATAGGTGCCACCGTCATGTTCGTACTGTTGCAGGCTCACGCCGAAGGCCGCGTCGAACTGCGCGACCGTGCCGGAGAGCACGACCGCGCGCCGCGCCTCGTGACTCTCGACGACCGACAGTCCGTGCTTTTGCGCGAACGCATGGACCGCCGCCAGGTCCGCGCTGTCCGCGCCGAAATGCTTCGTGAACTCGTCGTGATCGATATGCTTCGCCGACGCGCCTTGCGCCGCCAGCGCGCTGATGTGCTTCTCGAACGCATCGTGCGAGCGCCGTCGCACGAGCATGGTGACCTCCAGACGTTCGTTCGGGTCTGCCTTGCCGATGGGCTGCGCGTCCTTTAAACACTCGCGTTCGCTTCCATTGAGCGGATGGTTTGCCATGTCTGAACACTCCTGAGAAACGCCGCCGTCGTGGGTTGCGTTTTCGATGCCTCGCGGGCGGCGGGCGGGCATCGGATGCCGTGCGATACGCGCTTATTGACCGCCGAAATAGATCTGCTTCATCTCCTGCGCTGATGCCGGGCGCATGACGGCGCGAGCGCCCGTCGCCGACGCGCCCGACATCGCGCCGCCATAGCCAGTCACGTCGTTCCGGCTCGATACGCGCGCCTCCGCTGCCTGGATCGCCGCCGGATAGCCGGGATCCTCGCCTCTGCCCGGGTAGTAGCCGGCCTGCTCCAGTTGCTCGAGCTCGGCGCGCACCTGGGCGCGCGTGAGCGCCGCGTCCGTCTGCGCGAGCGCGGCAATCGGCAGCGCAAGCGCGGACGCCGCCGCGAGCGCCATCAAAATCGGTTTCATGATGATCTCCTTGATGATGCGAAAGTCCGTGACGCGGACGTGCTCGTCCGCAGATGAAAGACGATCACCGATGGAAAAAATCGCATTCTTCGTTGCGCGATATGAACGCGATGCGCGCGAAGGGCAACGCCTTCGCGAATCGTCCGTAGAATCGCGTCAGAATAATGCTGCGCGAAAAGCTGCAAGGAGCTAACGATGTCACAACGAAACACTGACGAGGCGCTTCGTCGCATGGCGTCGATCGTCGCGCTGGTGTTCGCGCTGGTGCTCGTCGTGTTGAAGGTGTGGGCCTGGTTCGCGACCGGATCGATTTCGCTGCTCACCGCCGCAGCCGATGGCCTCGTCGATGTCGTCGCGTCTTCGGTGACGTTCATGGGTGTGCGCTATGCCCTGCGCCCGGTCGACGAGGGGCACCGCTACGGTCACGGCAAGGCCGAAGCGGTGGCGGCGTTCGTGCAGGCGCTGCTGCTCACGGGCGTGGCTGTCGGACTCGGCATCGAATCGGGGCAGCGCGTCGTGAATCCCGAACCGTTGAATCAGACGGACTTCGGGATCGCGGTCATCGTCGTGAGTACGCTTGCGGCCATCGGACTCGTGCTGATGCAGACGTGGGTCGTGAAGCGCACGGGATCGACCGCCATCGCCGCCGACCGCGCGCACTATGCGACCGATATCGCCGTGAATATCGCCGTGCTCGTCGCCCTGCTGCTCGATCACTTGCTCGACTGGCCACGCGCCGACGCAATCGGCGCGCTGTGCATCTCGCTCTACATGCTGTGGAACGCGCGCGGCATGGCGGTGGCTGCGCTCGTGCAACTGCTCGATCGCGAACTGGACGATCCCGAACGCGCGCGCATTGCGGCGGCCGTGACGGCGGTCGAAGGCGTGCAAGGCGTGCACGACATCCGCACGCGAAACGGCGGCGATCGCGTATTCGTCGAGTTCCATCTCGAAGTGGCCGGCGAGCTGACCGTCGCGCAGGGCCACGCCATCGCCGATGACGCGGAAAGAGCCGTGCAGCGGCTCTTTCAGGCATCGGACGTCACGGCGCACGTCGAACCGGCGGGCATCGTCGACGATCGTCTGGACGACCGCGTGCTCGGCACGGCATCCACCGCCGGCCACAAGTGATTGCATCGGTTCGTCGTGGCGCGGCGCACGCGGCATCGGCTGGACAAAATTACCGCGTCGGCGCGTCGGCCGACGCCCGCCGGCTTCCGGGCGCCTAAAGCTCCCGAATCCGGCTGACGTAAACAAGGCGTGATCTTCGCTAAAAGCAACGCCGAGCCCGCTGCCCGTTCATCGAGAGCCCGCGTCATCAACGTAATGTCCCAGTCTCCCCAATCCGGATCGTCCAGCACCGTCGCCAGCGGCGATCGCTCGCGACAGGGGCACAAGACCGCGCGAAATCAGGAATTTCTCGCTTTCTTTCTGTCCACGCGAAGCGACCGCGCGACGCTCTCCTGGCCCGTTCTCACGCAGATCGGCCTCGCGGGCCTGGGCGTCGGCGCGCTCTGCTACTTCGCACTGTCGTTCGTGTCCGAAGGTGCGGCTTCCTGCGCGGGCGTCGTCTCGGGCGCGATCGCGTTCGCGTTCTTTTTGCGTCGTGCACGCCGGAGCGCCGCGCGCGCGAACGCCACGACCGCGCTCGCAAAAGCGCTTCTCGACGCCAATCGCGAATGCCTGAAACTGCTCGACGCCGATGGCCGCATGGTCCGCATTTCCGAATATGGCGCCGAACTCATGGAAGCGAGCGCGCCCGAACAACTCGCCGGTTCGAACTGGCTCGGCTTCTGGTCCGGTGAAGACGCGACCGCCGCGCACGATGCGTTTCATGCCGCCATGAGCGGCGCACGCGCGACATTCCGAGGCAGTTGCCCGACCACGTCGGGCGCGCCCAAGACCTGGCATTCGCGCCTCATTCCGATAGAGAACGCCGACGGCGGCGTGGAAGGCGTGATTTGCGCCTCGCAGGACATGACGCAGCAGGCGGAACTCGCCGCCGCGCTCTGCGCCAGAGAGACGCTGATGTCGGAGATGGAGGCGCACGTCGGCCTTTGCTTCTATTCCTATAACGCCGATTTCACGGGCTTTCATCACATCAGCGCGGGATGCGCGGCCGTCTTCGGCCTGGATGCGCAAACGTTTCGCGAGTCGCCCCAGGCCTGGATGGCGCTCGTGCTGCAGGAAGACCTGCCGCAACTCACGGCCGCGATGCGCCGGATCGCCGAATCGAAAGTCAGCCAGAAGGCGCTATACCGCATCCGCCGTCTGGACGGCAATGTGCGCTGGATTCAAAGCACCGGATCGCCCGTTCTGGACAGCGCGGGCAATGTGGCGCGCATCGTCGGCATCAGCGAGGATGTCACGGCGGAGCAGGACCGCCTCGCCGAACTCGACCGCCTCGCCTTCACGGATTCGCTGACCGGTCTCGCGAATCGCGCCGCGCTCATGTGCAGGATCGACGAGCGATGCCGCAAGCAGGCGCCCTTCGCGCTGATGTTCATCGACCTGGACCGTTTCAAGGTGCTCAACGACACGCTCGGTCACACGGCGGCGGACCGGCTGCTCAAATCGCTGAGCAGGGTCATCCGGGCCGCGCTGCCGGCCGATGCATTTCTCGCACGTCTCGGCGGCGACGAATTCGCCGTGCTGATCGACGGCGCGAAGCACAAGGACCCGCTCGCCGAGATCGCGCGCGCCACGCTCGATGCGCTCGTGCAGGCGGATCAGGCACACCGCGCCGGCACGATCACGGCGTCGATCGGCATATCGGTCTTTCCCGAAAACGGGGCGAATCGCGAGACGCTTCTGACGAGCGCCGATATCGCGATGTATGCGGCCAAGAAAGCCGGACGCAACGGCTACCGTTTCGCCGACAAGGATTCGAGCGAACGCATCGTCGATTTCGAACTCGAGCGCGACCTGCCCGCGGCGCTCGCCAAGAAGGAGTTTCAGCTTCACTACCAGGCGATCCACGAGCCGCACACGCGCGAGGTCCGCAGCGTCGAAGCGCTCATTCGCTGGCGGCATCCGGAGCGCGGGCTCGTCTCGCCGGGCGTCTTCATTCCCATTCTCGAAGAGAGCGGCTTCATCGCCGAAGTCGGCGCATGGGTGATGGACGACGCCCTGCGTCAGCTCGCGCTATGGCGGCAGGCCGGCGCGCGCGCGCTCGGCGTTTCGGTGAACGTGTCGGCGCGACAGTTGCGCGACGCGACCATCGTCGATGTCGTCGACGAAGCCTTGCGCCGCCATGCCCTGCCCGCCTCGACGCTGCAACTCGAACTCACCGAGAGCGCGCTGATGGACGACCCGAGCCTTGCACAGCGCACGCTCGGTGCGTTGAAGAAGCTGGGCGTGCGCATCGCCATCGACGACTTCGGCACCGGCTATTCGAGTCTGCGCTATCTGGCTGATTTCGCACCGGACTGCGTGAAGATCGACCGCTCCTTCATCACGCGGATGGAATCGGATCAGGCAACGCGCAGCATCGTGTGCGGCATCATCCAGATGTGTCACACGCTGGGCCTGAGCGTGACGGCTGAAGGCGTCGAGGAAACAGCGCAACTGGAATTGCTCAGGCATGCGCAATGTGACTTCGTGCAGGGCTTCCTGCTGAGCCGGCCGGTCGCCCCCGACGACGTGCTCGGGCTCCCGATCGCCACGCCGTCCGCATTGATAGATTAGGAAAGGAACCGCGAAATTCGCGCGCTTGCTTTTCCTTTCGGTGAACCCTAACCTTACGCCGAAGTTGTGACTAAATGTAACGTTTGTATCAAGATGATCGCGAACGTCGATCGAGTCGCAAACGAGGCACAAGAAAATTGCACGGCAAGAATGCCGGCATGAACCACGGGGTTTTTCCGAAGAGCGGGAAACCATGAATAGCAGTGAATCGCTTGACTCGATCCGCGAGATCAATCTGTCGTACGTGATCCTTGCACAACGCATGTTGCTCGAGGACAAGTCCGTCGCCATGTTCCGGCTCGGGCTTTCGCCGGAAATCGCCATGATTCTGGCCAGTCTCACGCCCGCGCAAACAATCAAGCTTTGCAGTTCGAACCAGTTGTTGTGCGCGTTTCGCTTCAACGATCATTCGTTGCTGTCCGCATTGACGCAACCGGCCACGCACGTCGACGTCGGCGCCACTCACGCCGCCATTCTGCTGGCCGGACAGCCGGCGGAACAGTTCGCATGAGCATGGAAACCACGCTTCGCAAAAGCGTCAGCGACGACGCGCAGGAAGTCTATCGCGCGATTGCTCTCATCGAACTGGGCGCTCGCATGCAGTTGCTCGAAACCGAGTTGACGTTATCGCGCGACCGCATGATCCGTCTGTATCGGGAATTGAAGGGCATGCCGCCGCCCAAGGGCATGCTGCCGTTCTCGGCGGACTGGTACATGACGTGGATGCCCAACATCCATTCATCGCTCTTCTACAACATCTATCTGTTTCTCAAGGAGCAGACACGCTGTTCGCGTCTCGATGCGTTGACCAAGGCTTATCGACTGTATGTCGAGCACTGCGGGCAGAACCGGCTCGAAGTCGTCCTGAGCCTGACGCGTGCATGGACACTGGTGCGCTTCTTCGAAGCGGACATGCTGCAGCAGACGCCATGCTGCCGCTGCAAGGGCAAGTTCGTCGCGCACAGGCACGATCTTCAGGCGCATTTCGTGTGCGGCGCGTGTCAGCCGCCGTCACGCGCGGGGCGGACGAAGAAGGCTGCGAGCAGCAAGGCCGAGTGCGGTTCGCTGGCGGCGTGAGTGGATGAACTCAGGTCGGCCATCCATGTGTGAAGCGCTGTAGCCACGCCATGGTCTGGCCGCCTTCCCATCGAGTGCTCCAGAACGGTTCGTGGCTTTTGATCTGCATCGGCAACAACGCATGTGCGACATCGAAATACGGTTTCAGATCCGCTTGAACGTTGCGGTCGCCGAGCGTCGGGCTGTCCGACACCTGCAAAAGCGTCGCGAAAGGCCCATCGACGAAATCGAAAGCAGCAAGCTTCGCCTGCGCTAATTCCTTCTGAAATTGCGTTCGAAAAGGTTCGCCGATGACCGTCAGCCAGCTCAGGCACTTGTAGCCTCGCTTGAGTTCCCTGGCGCTCAGTTCGATCTCCTCCACATCGCAGCCCCAGTATCGGCGCGCCAAAGCATAGATGCGCTCGAACGAAACTTCTTCGTATTTCGAAGACGGACGTCCCTGCAGCAGATAACCGCCATAGCCCGAGCAAACCGGAAACATCGACATCATGTCGAGTGCGAGTGAACGGAGGAATGCGGCATCGACTTGCCAATCGAATTCGAAGCGAAAGAAGCTCGCCATTTCGGGTTCCGTAAAAGGCCGAAAGCCGTGAAACATGAAGACCCGCGAATCGACGGGCTTTGCGTCCGAAAACCCATAGCCCCAATGCACCGTCTTGCGCAGTTCGGGAAGCAAGACGGTTTCGAAGCGAATGCGCGCCGCCGCATCCCACGCTTCGAGCCTCGCCCACGAAACGGTCGACCTGTAGTTCCTGAAGACTTCGCCGACCGCGCGAAGGTACGCGTCATACACGCGTCTCGCCGTGACCGGACCGGGCGGATCGGGCACATAGAACACGAGATGCTGTTTCAATTCGACCAGCGGCATGGGCGACGAAGGATCATCCGTGAATTCGAGGATGGGGTTTGCCATCGCGTCGGACTTCCTGGTCAGGGTTTGAGGTTTTTCCGGTCTTTCTGCTGAGCGGCAACACGACGCTCCAGCACTGAAAGATAGCCCTTCAGGAAAGCCTCGAAGTTATCGTGACGCCATTGCTCCCCGATGCTGGAAATCCACACAACCTCGTAGCCATGCTTAGAGGGCGAAGTGTCCACGTCGAACGAAACGCACTCCGGCGTGTTCCCCGCACCGATGACGAACTGGCTGCACGCCGGGTACTCGTCGACCATTTCCGGAAGGAGACCGTGGTCGTCGCGCGCGACCTCGAGCGCCGAAAGCAGTGACAGTTCATCATTCATCAAGCTGGATACGCCATTGCTCGTGGACAGAAACAATCGATAACTCGCCGGCATGACGAGGTTGCGCGCTTGCAAAAAGGCATCGAGCGCCGCGAGGTCGCCTCCGCTCGCCGGCGGGCGCAGTTGAGGCCGCACGGGATCGTCGCTGAAGTAGCCGTTGAGCTTGAACTTGGTATCACTCAGCTTCTGCAGCAGGTCTTGCATCTGTTGGGTGTTCACGCGACCTCCTTAATCACAGTTACAAGAGGGATGCGCTTTCATGCGCTTGGGGGCGGGTTTGAGCCGGTTCATGCTGCCGCCGACCGTGTAATTCACGCGGGCGTCGGCCCATCGCATATTGGCGCTGGTGAGTGGCCCGCTAAGAGAAGCCGGGTGCATGTGATCCGGATTCATTGCGCCCCGGCCGCTGCGAGCGGGGTCCGCCAATCCTCCCGCCTGCTTCCATTTTTCGTGCTGACAGTCCGGCGGCTTCACGTTCTTCGGACTGTAAAACATGCGCTTGATGGCCGGATGATCGGGATTGCCGGCGGCCGCGGTCACTGCGTCGGCGAAGTCCTTCGCGAATTGCTTGAGGCTCGCCTGATACGCATCGTAGTGGTCGGAACCGGGATTGCTGGGACTATCGCTCAGCCTCGCCTTCTTGCTCTTCGACTGGTTGTAGGCCTTGACCATCTCGCAGACCTGACCGCACATGCAATCGTCCCATTTGCGCTTTTTCTTTTTCTTCTTTTTCCCGCAATCCGGTCCGACCTGAGTCGCCGGCGGACGTTTCGATCTTTTCTGCTTCACGCCTGTCATCGTCGCGCCGGTATTGGGCGGAGAACCGTTCGGGCCGCAGTTGTTGAGCATCGGCTCGGCGAGAAGATGAACGCTCTTGCCCTCGATTTTCACCGTCATCGAACCCGGCGTGATGAATCTGGCCGGCCCGTGCGTGTTGCTCGAAAGCAGACCGCCGCCCGTGCCCTTGCTCGCCATGTCGCCGAAGCTGTTGAACATCGCGCCCCGGATAGCCACCTCGTCGCCCTCGATCTTGACGCTCGTCGAATAGCCGTCCGGCGAATCGCCCGATTTGGCGGTATTGGGCAACGCAGCCGGAACGAACGGAGCGGGCGGCCCCGGCATCTTGCACATGTTCGGGAGCGTGGCCCGAGCGGTGCCGGAACTGCCCTTGGTGACAGGCGTCTTCGGAGGATGGATTCCAACGCTGGTCATGGCGCGTCGAGCAAGTCAATGGCGCGAAGCGGCCGGCATCGTGGCCGATTCGAAAAGCGCGCAGGCCCGCAAGCCCGCCTCCGAACTCGACCAGATCAATGTTCTCGGGCCTGCCGCATAGCCACGCGACGCCGCCTGATGAGCCAGCATCGCGAACAATGGCCCGGACGCCGCGCCCACATCGCCCCAGACGTCCGCTGGCGACAGATAGCCGGTGGCATCCTTGAAATGCCGGCCCAGTCTCAGGCAGACGAACCCCCACTCTTCGCCTCGATAACGCTCGCCGTTGATATCGCAGATGACATGATCGATCGTCTTCCGCGCGCCCGGCGCGCTCGTCAGCGCGTCTCGCACGACCGCGGTCAGACCCTTGCCGACGCACACCTCGCGCGTTTTGATGAGGCAGCGCTCCGATCCTGTCGCAGCGGCGACGAGGTGCATCGTTTCGGCAACGCCGAGCCGCCGGCACGCGGCGTCGCTCATCAACAGGCAGAATGCCGCGCCCTCGCCGGGGACGAAGCCGCTCCTCGATCCTTCGCCTGCGATCTGCCTGCGCCCGTCGAGCCAATTCAGCGTCTCAGGATGCAGATAGCTGTCGATGCCGCCGACGACGCACGCGTCCAGTTCGCCGCTTCCGAGCGACTCGCTCGCCTTCCTGAAGGCCGCTACTCCGGCTGCGTGCCCCTGCGCATGCACCGAGACTTGTATCGGATCGATCGTCGATCCGCCCAGCCGCCGCAATCCCTGCATGACGGCGCTCGCGTCTTCATGCGTGAAGCCAGGGCGGATTTCCGGCAGCGCGACCATCATCGGCGATCGAAGCGGCGCTTCGCCCAGGTGAGCGAGGGCGCGCGTCAGGTCGCGCCACGCGAAACCTGCCAGCGCAAGCAGACGAGACGGACCGTGCAGCCCCGGGTCGAGTTCGGCGTCGAAGGCCAGGTTCACGTAGTTGCCGAGCCTGTCGACGATGAACGGATGCTCGCGCGCCGCCCCTATACCCGCCCGCACGGCCGCCGCGCTTGCCTCTGCCCCGAGACCGAGCGGCGTGCGCGCACCGGCGGCCGCCATGGCGACGCGTGCGCTCATGACAGGTAATCCTTCTCGCGGACCAGCGTGCTCTCGAGATAATCGGGTTCGTCTTCGACCTTCAGAACCGTGACCCACACGAGCATCAAACGCAGCGCATCGGGTTCCAGTATCACCGACGAAAGGCGTGCGCGATGCTCCTCGTCGCGGGTGTCGATGCGCGTCGTGAAAGCCAGGCGCACCTTCGGCAGCGCGAAGGACATCGACCCTGCGGGCGTGAGGTTGATCAGTTCGACCGGCTCTCCGCCCTGCAGAGGGCTTGCGGGTTGCTGATCGGGTGGAGCGCACTGCAAGGAGTGCGGACTCCAATCCTCGGGCAACAGCGGCGAGCGATCGCGCATCCACGCATCGTCGTAAGTGCCGGCGCGTTCCCGCCTCGGCGACCAGAAGCTGTCGATGGCGCCGAACCCGGCGGGGCCATCCTTGTCCAGACGTCCGCTCGGGTATTCGAAATTGGGCATCGCCATGCCTTCCCGGCTCTGCCCTGCGCCGACTACGCCTCGCCCGACCGGATTTCGGGCGTCATAGCCGTGTCTGGCGGGGTCGTCGCCGGGCGCATCGTAGCCGCCATAAGCGAGCTCGTAGATGACCGGCAGACGGACGACCGGCTCCGCCAGCATGCGTCCGGGCATCCCTTTTCCCCATTTACGATGTCCGCGAACACGCAGCGTCTTGCGAACCGGCCCAACCCGCATGCCGACCAGAAAGTCGTCGCTGGGCCTGCCGCCGGGCGCGTAAGCGGTACCGTTGAGCACGATGTCGGTCGTCGGCTTGGGCCCGAGCAAGTCCGAGTCGTAGCGAAGGCTGGACCGTCCGGGCGTGCCGGTGTATTCGGCGGTCTCGACCGGCGGCGTCTGCTCGTCCGCGAGCCGCGGTCCCGCCGGCGTGATGTCATAGGTCGCCTTTACCGCGACGATCCATTCGTGCGTGCCCTCCTTGTCGCGCGTCCATGACGTATCGACTTCGTAGGCAGTCCGATTCTCGATGCTCCACATTGACGACCCCCTATCGCGAACAGTGTTAAGACGAAGCACGAAGAATCGTTTTGAAAGAGCGTCAATCCATCGCCTGCAATGCGCGTCGCTGACGCCATGCAGGCGCTGCGCAATTGAAGAGCACGCTGCGCGGATCGGCGAGGCGCAGTTGAATGGCCGCCGCGGCGCGCTGCCGCTGAGCGCCATTGCGCAACACGTCGATGCACTGCGCTTTCGACGACAACGCGCCCATGAGATAGCGCCCGCTGCCCGGCATCCGCGCCTTGTTGGCGTGCCACCATGTGCGCGTCTTGTCGGGGTCCGGCCAAGGCGCGCCGTCGTCCTCTTCCTCGGCGGCATCGGCATCTTTTTCGCCGCCGGAATTCCCCGATGCCAACGGCGCGCGTTCCAGCCCGAGACGAACGAAATCGGCTCCCGTGATGAGACTGAAGCTCTCGCCCGCGAGCCGCGCCACGCGGTCATCGTCCATACGGCCGATCAGCCACTGCGCATAACGTGGATCGCCGGTGAAACCGACGGCGCGAATCAGCCTGCGCGCACTCTCCGGTTTAGAAGCGAATCGCTCCAGCCATCGATGCGCATCGGCGGGCGCGAGCACGCTCGCCGCGAGCGCGAGCGCGTTGTCGCCGAACATGGATGGCGTAGCCGCAATATCGCGAATGACCTCGAGCGCCTCGTCGCGATCGCCGAACAGCAGCGCGGATCGCGCGGCATGAAACCGGCATGACGCGTCCGCGTGATCGAGATGGGCCTGACATGTTCCGAGCAGATCGACGCGGCCGATCTCACCCGCGCAGCGCAGCGCCCGGGCGCGCAGCACAGCGTCGTCGGAAACGAGCGCCGCGTCGAGATGCCGCTTCGGATCGACGCGATGCTGCGCACATCCCTCGATGCCAGCCAGTCGCGCGGCGGGGTCGTCGCACGCGAGCAGGATCGAGACGACACCGGCGAGACGGCCCGGACTCACCCAGCCGAACGCCGAATGAAAGCCCGCTCTGGCATTGGGCGTGGCCTGACTCAAAGCGAGCAGCCGCATGATCGCCGGGTCCGAACGCGCCTCGATGCAACCGACGGCGGCGGTGAACAGTTCGCCCTTGCCCGCGTGCTCCAGCGCCCGAATGCTCGAACGCAGGCCGGCGCGTCCCGCCACGGCGATGCCGTCGAGATGCGCCGCGATGCGTTCGTCGAGCCGTGTCAGATCGGAGAGCCTCACATGCGGCGCGCGCACGAGACGGGAGCGGATTCGCCGCAAGGCGGCGGCGTCTTCGACATGTTGCTCCAGCACGCGGAAAAGCACGCCGCTCGCCGAGTCCGCGACCGGTTCGGCTTCGTCGGCTTTCGTCGTGTCCACGGCGACATGCATCAGTTGATCTGCACCGATCCGCCGATGATGCGATTCAGTCCTGACGCACTGCTCGACACGCTGCTTCCGCGTATGCGCACATGTCCGTCGCGCGTGAGCGTGATGCTGGCTTTTCCGCAACGCAGCACCATCTGCTCCTTCGCCGTCACGAGAAGC
The DNA here is from genome assembly GCF_023630765.1 of Caballeronia sp. ATUFL_F2_KS9A. NCBI lineage: Bacteria > Pseudomonadati > Pseudomonadota > Betaproteobacteria > Burkholderiales > Burkholderiaceae > Caballeronia > Caballeronia sp. ATUFL_F2_KS9A. Next base: position 98,784 of record NZ_JALQEK010000053.1, read on the forward strand.
CGCTTGCCATCGGCGTCGACATCGATCTGTGCGGGCGCATCGTCGAACGGCCAGGCTTCGCATCCGATCAGACAGCCGATGATGATCGGGCGCGTCGGGTCTCCGGCTTCGAACATCAGCGCGACTTGACGGCCGATATGCATGCCGCGCAGATCGACGACCGTGCGCGCGACGAGCGCCGCGCTCCCCGGCTGGCCAGGGTAGACGACGAACGCGGACGCAGCGTCGCCATCGAGTCCGATCAACTCGCCGATCCTCACCCCGTCGATGGCCGCAAGAGGGCCTTGTTCGAGAAAATCGCGTCCGCTCATCGCGTGCTCCTTCGGGTCTCATTCAAAGACGAACGAGCCGACGGCGATTTGCAAAGCTATCCATGACTTCGCGGCGCTTGAAATAAGCGCATCGCGAACCTATGCTCATTGAACAGTCGAATCCGGTCCGCAAGCCCCATGCGGACGTCGTCAGTGGAAGGAGACGCCTCATGCGTCTGTCGCTTATCTTCGTGGTCCTGTCGGCCGTGAGCGCAATGTCCCTGCATGCGGACGCAGACGACCGGCAGGACTGGCGACGACATCGCGACCAGCCCGCCCTGAAAGTATTCGATGCACAAGGCAAACTTATCGGACGCCTTGCTTCTTACGGCGGCTACGACGGCGTGTTCCTCACGATCGACCGCGCGCTCGTCTTCGCGCAGATCACGCGCCTGAACAACAACGGCGAAGCGTACGACTCGGCGAAATTCCAGTGGTCGACTTACGGACCATTCGACTACTCGACCGCCGATTGCAGCGGCTCGCCGATCATTCCTCCCGGCAGCGGCCCACGACCGTCGATCGCGATGAGAACGGGCGCGGACGTCACGCTCCTGATCGCGGGCGATACGGACTCGTCGCCCGCTCAGGTCGTCGCGGTCTTCGACGGCAAGCAGTGCACGCCGCCGCCGACTATCGGGCACATGCCGCCATCGACCGCGCCCGTGCCCGCATTCACGGCCGAGACGAACTATCCGCTGACGGCTCATTATCCCGAGCCGCTCACCATCAGATATTGATCGGGCACGATCGACGGAGACGCTTCATGTGTCGAATGCTTGTTGTGCTGCTCGTCCTGTGCGCGAGCGTGAGCGCCGCCGATAAACGCGATAAACGCGACGATCGCGCGCATTCCGGCGAGAACACATTGCGCCAGCCGATGGTGTACGACGCACAGGGAAAGCGCGTCGGCCCGCTGGAGGTTTATTCGGGCGTCAACGGCGTGTATCTCGCGATAGACGGCGAGCCCGTCTTCGTGGCGGTGAATCACAAGCGCGTCGGTCCGTTGCAGTATTCGGCCTCGCAATACGAATGGGTCGGCTATACGTTCGTGCCGTACCCATCGCGCGATTGCACCGGAAGCGTCGCCGTCGCGGATGCCGGCAGCCCCGCTCCGGCGATGCCGCTCAGAGAAGGCGCCGACGTGACCGTCTATATCGCGGGCAAGCAAATGTCCGGCAACGTGCAAGTGTGGTCGTTCAGGCAGACAGATCCGTCTACCGGGGCGACGACCTGCCTGACGAGTCTGTCTGACCAAGGCGCCAACTACTGGGCCATCGAGCGCACGTATCCGCTGACGCAGCATTATCCCGAGCCGTTGCGCGTGGCTTATTGACGGAAGACGCGCACGGACCGCACGGAGACCGACATGAGGCACTGGCTGATCGGAGCGCTGATCGCGCTATACGCAACAACATCGCCCGCAGATGACTTCGCGCATCAGGCAAGGCATCGCCCTGTCAGGGTGTTCGATGCGAACGGTCACGTCATCGGCGATCTCACGATCTTCGCCGCGCAAAACGGCGTCGCGCTGACGGCCGGAGACGCAACCGCCGTGATTCCCATTGCGCGCGTACAGGACGCGACCTTTCACTTTTCCGCGACCGACTTCAACTGGCTCGCGACGAAGGTCGTCGATTTCGCATCGCCCGATTGCAGCGGCGATCCGATCCTCGACTCGCTCAACGGACCGCGCGCCGCGCTCGCGGTCAGACGCGGCAACGACGTCACCGTGTACTTCGCGGCCGAAGGCGTCACGCAGTCGTTCCAGGCGAATTCGGCGCTCGATCCGAACGCGGCGAACGGATGCCGTCCGTTCACGGCATCCATCACGCTTTCGGGCTTCAAGGTCGGCGCGACACTCGCGATCAGCCGCACGCATCCCGAGCCGCTCAGGATCGGCTATTGAAAGGCCTCACACGCGGCCTTTCCACGGCACCATCGCTTTTTCCAGATACCGCATCAGCAGATCGAAGCAAAGCGCGAAGAAGCCGATCACGATGATGCCCATGATGACGACATCGCTCGCAAGAAACTCGGCCGCGTTGAGCACCATGAAGCCGAGACCGCGCGTCGAAGCGACCATCTCCGCCGCGACGAGCGTCGTCCAGCCGACGCCGATGCCGATACGCATGCCCGTGAAAATCTCCGGCAGCGCGGACTTGAGGATCACATGCGTGACGACCTGCGTGCGCGACGCGCCCATCGAATACGCGGCGTGGATCTGCTCGATCGACACCGAGCGCACGCCCGCGCGCGCGGCGATCGCGAGCGGCGCGAAGATCGCGAGATAGATCAGGAAGATCTTGGAGAACTCGCCGATGCCGAACCAGATGATGATGAGCGGCAAATACGCGAGCGGCGGCAGCGGCCGGTAAAACTCGATCGGCGGATCGAACACGCCGCGCGCGTGCCGCGAGACGCCCATCATCACGCCGACCGGAATCGCCGTCGCGCACGCGAGCGCGAATGCGCCGAACACGCGCAGCAAGCTCGCGACGACGTGTTCCGCGAGCGTCGAGTTCGCGAAGCCATCGCTCGCCACCGCGATGAACTTCGCATAGACCGCTTGCGGCGACGGAAGAAAGAGCGGCTTGACCCAGTGCATGCCGGTGATCAGAAACCAGCCGGCCACGAGCACGGCGACGGTCGCGATGCTCATCGCGAAGCTGCTGCCGTAGCCTGGCACGCCGAACGTGTCGCCCGGCTTCACCGGCTTCTTCTTCGATTGCCGCGCGGGCCGGCCCGGCGGACGCCGCGATGCGCCGATGCCGCTGTCGATCGCGGGACCGGGCACCGTCATCGATGCGCGCTTAACCATGATGAATCTCCTCCGCATGATGAGCGGCGCGCTCGTCGCCGTAGATGATGCCGAGCACCCGCTCGCGCATCTCGATGAAATCGGGGCTGGACTTGATCGCGCGCGCATCGCGTGTGGCGAGGAAGCGGCGGTTGAAATCGAGATCGTAGCTATGCGTGATGCGGCCCGGACGCGGCGACATCACGATCAGCCTGCTCGCCAGAAAAAGCGCCTCCTCAACGCTATGCGTGATGAAGAACAACATCTTCTGCGTGCGCTGCCAGACATCGAGCAGCAGCTCCTGGATGGTCTCGCGCGTGAGGGCATCGAGCGCGGCCATCGGCTCGTCCATCAGCAGCATCGCCGGATCGCAGGTCAGCGCGCGCGCAATGCCGACGCGCTGCTGCATGCCGCCCGACAGCTGATAAATCATGTGCCGATGAAAATCCTGAAGGCCGACGAGCGCGAGATTGCGCTTCGCGATGTCCTCGCGCTGCGCCTTCGGCACGCCTTGCAGCTTCAGGCCGAAGGTCGCGTTGTCGAGCACGTTGAGCCACGGCAAGAGCGCGTGCTTCTGGAACACGACGCCGCGATCGGCGCCCGGCCCTTCTACCGGCCTGCCGTTGAGCAGCATCTCACCCGATGACGGCGCGATGAAACCCGCCATCAGCGATAAAAGCGTCGTCTTGCCGCAACCCGACGCACCCAGCGCGACGACGAATTCGCCATCGCCGATAGTGAGATCGATGCCGTCGAGCGCTTGCACGCGCTCGCCCGGGCGTCGGCCCGGAAACACCACGCTCACGTTCTTCACCTGCATGCAACCCATATGTCCTCCGGACTCGGATGTGCCAAGGGCAAGCGGCGCGCGGCCGGGCTTATTTCAGTTTTTCCGCGGCTTCGACGTATTCCGCCGTCACGAACTTCGAATAGTCCGGCAGCACGGCGTCGACGCGCTTCTGCTGCTTCAGGAAGTCCGCCGTGTCCTTGAGCGCGAAGGCCGCGCGGCTCGATGCGCCGCCGCCGAGCCACTGCTTCGTCGCCTGCTCCTGCGCCGACGGATAGCCATACAGCGAAAGCGAGCCCGGCACGTCGGCCGGCGCGCCGCCGATCGTCTTCGCGATGGCCGCGGCCTGCTGCGACTGCGCGGTCCATTTGGCCGGATCGTTGCGGTATTGCGCATCGAGATCGGAGATGGCCTTGACGAACTTCGCCATGAAGTCCTTGTGCGCTTCGCCCCACGCACGATCGACCGCGATGCCGTCGAACGTCGGCTTGCCGAGCTTGGACAGATCGCCCGACGTAATCAGCACCTTGCCGCTTTTCTTGAGTTGCGAGAGCGCCGGATCCCACACGTAGGCAGCGTCGATATCGCCGCGCTCCCACGCCGCCGCGATCTGATTCGGCTGCATGTTGAGAATCTTCACCGACGACGGATCGATGCCCCAGTGCTGCAGCGCGAACATCGTGTGATAGTGCGTCGTCGAGACGAACGGGACGCCGATGGTCTTGCCCTTCAGATCCGCCGGCTTGGCGATGCCCGAGCCGTTGCGCACGACCATCGCCTCGGCTTCGTTGATGTTGTCGAGAATCCAGAAGAGCTGCGCGTCCACGCCCTGGCTGACGGCGGCGGCGAGCGGGCTGGAGCCGATCACACCGATCTTGATGTCGCCCGAGGCCATCGCGGTCGCCACCTTCGCGCCGGATTCGAATTGCCGCCAGTTGATCTTGTAGCCGGTCGCCTTGGCGATGGAGCCATCGGCGATGCCGACGACCCAGGGATCGACGATCTGCTGATACGCGATCGTCACTTCCTTGTCTTCGGCGTTCGCGGCCTGCGCGCCGCCCCACGCGCACACGGCGACGACGAGTGTCGCCAGCGCGCGCGCCGGCGAGAACTTTCTAAGCAACTTGCCCGGCAGGCGTTTCAAGCCACAGACGCGGATCGTGTTCATGACGGTTCCTGGAGAAGTGGAAAATCGGGCTCGCCGGCGCGGCATTCCCCGTTTCGGTGCGGTCCGTCGCGCAAGCGGCGAACCGATGACCGAGTATCCACAGCGAAAAATCCAGGAAGTTAGTGCCAGACGGGAACAATCGTTGAGTCCACATTCCATCGGGCGGCGGGAAGGCTTCTTATGAAGGCGTCGGCGCTGCGGATGCGCCTTTTATTTGATCTTCGCGGCGGCGGCGAGCTTGCGCACGCCTTCCTTCGCATCCTCGTTCGAGTTCATGAAATTCGTCACGACGTCGGTGATCGCGCCCGCCGTCACCGGCGATTGAAGTTCGCCGAAAGCCAGCGAAGGCAGGAAGCCGCCCGACTTGATCGTCGCCTGCTCGTCCGCGCGAGACTTCTTCGCGCAGCTGTCGAACTTGTCCATCGGCACATCGAGGCGAACGGGAATCGAACCCTTGTTGAGGCTGAACTGTTCCTGGATTTCGGGCGACATGATCGTCTTCGCCATCGCGATCTGTCCCGGCGTCGCATCCTTCTTCCCGTTCTGCTGGAAGAACACGAAGGCATCCGCCGTGTACGTGTAGGCGTTCGACGTGCCCGGAGCGGGCGCGCAGACGAAGTCGACGTCCGCCTTCTTGCTCGCGTTCGCGAATTCGCCCTTGGCCCAGTCGCCCATGAACTGCATGCCGCCCGAGCCCGAGATCACCATCGCGGTGGCGAGATTCCAGTCGCGGCCGTGATAGGCCTTGTCGAAGTAAGTGCGTATCTTCTGCACCGTCTCGAAGACCTGAATCATTTGCGGCGACGTGAGCGTCTTCTGATCGAGATCGATGAGCGCCTTGCGATAAAAGTCCGTGCCTTGCGACAGCACGACCGTCTCCCAGATGGTCATGTCCTGCCACGGCTGACCGCCATGCGCGACAGGCGTGATGCCCGCCGCGCGAAATTTGTCGGCAAGGGCGAAGAACTCCGGCCACGTCGTGGGCGGCTTGCCGCCGACCTTGTCGAGATCCGCCTTGTTGATCCACAGCCAGTTGATCCGATGCACCGAGAACGGCGCGGCGACGTAATGTCCGCCCGACTTCATCGCGTTGTCGATCTGCGCGGGCGTGTGCGCTTTCCAGTCGGCCGCGGCCTGATCGATCGTGACGACCACGCCCTGATCGGCCCAGTCCTGAATCAGCGGTCCTTTGATCTGCGCGGCGGAGGGCGCGTTGCCCGAGATCACCTGTGTCTTCAGCGCGGTCATGGCCGCCGTGCCCGATCCGCCCGCGACGGCGAAGTCCTTCCATTCGTATCCTTGCTTGCTCATGTCGTCCTTGAGCACGCGGATCGCTTTCGATTCGCCGCCGGAAGTCCACCAGTGCAGGACCGAGATCTGTTCGGCGGCCGTTACCGCGTGCGTGCCGGCGATGAACATCGCGACGGCTGCCGCAACCGACATCGTTGATCGTTTCATTGCTTGTCTCCGGGTTTTATTTATTTATGAAGCGACGCGTTCACGCGCGCTGTTCGAATCCGAGTTGCGACTTGCCGAGCGGCGTCAGGTCGTCGGGCGTCGCGCGGCCTTCGAAATCGACTTCGAAATGATCGCCTGGAAAATCGGGCGGGCTTTCGCCCTTCAGGAAGCTCGGCAATTGACGCTTCAGATACGCGTCGTTTTTGGCGCATCCGGGCGCGGAAGCGATGTACATGACGTTGCTGTAGCCGGCGCCCTTGTGTTCGTCTTCGACCGCGTGAATGACGTCGCTATGCCAGAACACGGTGTCGCCCGCATCCATCTTCGGGATCGACGACAGCGCCTCGAACAGCGGCGCGTGATACTCCGGCCTGATCGACAGCGCGCGTCCGGGCATCGCGCCGCACAGGTCGTCGTCGGCGACGTCGTCCTGAAGCGCGCGCAGCAGGATGTACACCATCGCGTTGGCGATGGGCACGAGCTGCAGCGTGCCGTCGCCCGGACCTTGCGGCGTCAATGCGGTCCAGCCCTGGAACGTGCGGAACATCGAGCACACGGCCGGCGATGCGATCTCTTCGACATCGGGACGGAAAGCGGCGTCGAACGCATCGTAATCGCGCCAGTTGCCCGCGAAGACGTGGCGATACACCTTGCGGAAATTGCCTTCGATCCAGCGCTCGACCGAGCCGCCATCGCAATGCGCCGACAAGCCGAGCGACGCGGAACCGGGCGGCCGCCGGCGCAGACGGTCGGCATAAACCGGCACATGTTCCGGGTCGAAGTGAACGCGTCCTTCGCTCTCGTTGCGCCAGAGCTTGTTGAGAAACACGCGCGCCGCGGTCAGCGATTCCGACTGGCGAGCCAGCACTTGAGGCTTCGACCAGTACACGCCGTAGATTTGCGGCTTGCTCGACGCGAGCTGACCGAAGTACTTGTCTTCGGCGCGGTTTTCGAGGCGCTTGTCGAGGCGATTTCGTTCCACGTAATGCGCGATGTCTTCATCCCATTGCTGTACCTGTGCGCGTGGAAAGACATTGCGGATCACGCACGCGCCGCTCGACTTGACGAGCGCGATCTGCTCGCCGCTCACGCGCCCTTCGGTGATGTCGGCGAACTGAATTTCCGGAATGACGTCTTCGCCGCGATCGCGCCGCGCGGCGATCCGCTTCGCTTCCTCGCCGATCGTCTGCTCGACTTGCGCGAACACTTCGCGGTAGTTCGGCAGCGCGGCGCGCAGTTCCTTTTTTGCTTGCCGGATCGCGCCCGGCAAGTCATCGATTTTCAGCGCCATGATCGTCTCCACATGAATTGCCGTGGACACAGCATAAGATGCGTCCGTCTGCGGCGGTGATACGATTCAGGCAATTCATTTGCGTTTTCGGCCATGTCATCGTCGTCGGATTCCGGAGCGAGGGCGCGCAGACCCTGCATGCTCGCGATCGCCGCGAACGACGCATTCGGCTTTCCCTGCGCCTGCTCGAGAAGCTCGACCACTTCCCCGGCGTTGCAGATGCGCGCATCGACGCCGAAGCGCTCGGCAAGCTCATCGCGCCATTTTTCCCGAAGCATCGCCGGACAGACGACGAGAAGACGCCGTGCATCCTCCCGGCTTCTCAACTGCGTCCAGATCAGCCCGGCGTCGATGGTCTTGCCCAGACCTACTTCGTCTGCGATAAGCAGGCCGCGGGAAGGCGAGTCGAGAAAGGATAGTACCGGCTTGAACTGATAGGCGTAGAAGTCGGTGTTCGTCGTGTAGAGGCTGTAGATCAGGTCGGCGAGCTTTCCGCCGAGCCGCGAATGGGTGAGCGCTGATCGCAGTTCCCGCGCATGTCCGAAGCGCAGTCTACGCACATCGTCGAAGACGTTTCCGCCTTCGGCCGGGACGACTTCGAGCGCGAGCCCCGGGACGAAATCGGTGCGATCGGCGAAGATGACCTGCCAGCGGGGCGACGCCGGATTGCCCGCTGTTTCCCCCGACAACGCCGGTTCTGGCCGGATTCGACTTTAGCCGAACCCTGATTCCCGCATGAAATCCGCCGCTCATGTCATCGAGTTCCGCAAAAGCGGTGTGTTTCTTGTTGCATCATTGATCCGGTTTCAAAGCGTCTCGTGAGTCCTGCGCTCTCCGAACTGCGCAGCCTGGTTCGCATATGTTTGCCGGCACGCTTCGGGCAGGAACGTATGCAGGAGCCCGCGCGCGCGCGACAGACCGGCGTAATGCAGCATCGACTGCTCCGCCACTCCCATCTGTTCCATGTCGACTGCAAGGATCACCACCCGCTCGAGGCCCTTGAACGCGTGCATCGTCGAGAAGATCATGTCACCCTCTTTCGCGTGAGCCGCGTCGACGAGCGGAATGCCCGAAACTTCGGCCACTTCGGCGAGCAGCGAATTTTCGCGCTTGCGCGTCGAGAGGATCGCAATGTCCTGTGGACACACGTCCTGCCTGATGAGCCGCGCCACCGTTTCGTTGAGCTTTGTGAGGAACGACCGAGGATCCCGGTAGTAGACGTTGTCGCAAGGAGGGCCTTTCGGTGCCTGTTCGAGCGCCAGATCGATTCCCGAGATGATGGACGCCTGAACCGCGACCTGCTGCGTATTGCGGCAGTTTTCGAAGAGATCATCAAATGTCGGCTGAGCTTCGGCCAGCCGCTTCCCGACCTGGTCCTGAACGTCGGTGCCGTAGATGTTCTGCAGCTTGTCGAAGAAGATGTGCCAGCGCCCACGATTGATGCCCGCATTACCGAGCATCAGATCGAACGCATCGATGTTGTCGGGCGTCAGAAGGTCCTGCGCTTCATCGATGACAAGAGCGTCCCACGGTTCCAGGCCGATTTCAAGTGCAGCGTCCACGAACGCGCGCGGAAACACTCGGCCATACAGCAGAGCGGGATTCGTGACGCCTTCGAGCCGGTCCAGCATGCCCGCATCGCCGATGATCTTGCGATAGAGCGCGTGCACATGCCAGACGTCGACGTGCGCCGGTGCCGGGTCGTCCGCAAGTGCAATGCGCAGATGCTGCGCAAGCAGATTGTTGAAGCAAAGATAGAGCACGCGCGCCCCCTGCCGCGCGAGACTGCGTGCCCGTTCAATTGCGATCACTGTCTTGCCTGTGCCGGCACGCCCGCTCACCAGCGTGCGCGGATTGGCCGCCATTCTCCGTGACGCGCGCACCTGATCCTTCGACAGAGACACGAGTTCAGACTCGACGCCGGTAAGATAGCTGCCCAAGCTGAAGGCGGAATCAACGTCCGGGCGCAGGATGCGGCGTGCAAGCTTTAGTTCGGCGACAGTCGGAGCCCGATAGTGCCGATCGTGCTTCAGTCGATAGCTTTCGGTCCAGTGGCGCTGCAACGTGCCGAGGTACATTCCCAGATTGTCTCGGAAATCCCTCTTGTCGAGCAGCACGGCTGGTTCGATTTCCGCGCCGGACGCAATGAAAGTTTCCATTGGCATGACCACGCCGAAGCCGAAGAGAATCTGCGAGAAGACCGGATCGGCATCGCGTAGCCGCTTCTGCACGGCGAACATCGTCGTCTTTGCCTGTGTCCACGGATCCTCGCGCTTCGTGTAAGAGCGCCCTGTTGGCTCGCCGAACGTCCAGACGCCGTCCTTGCAGGACACGCGTCCGCCTTTCACTTCCAGCGCGAAGATACCTTTGGTCGAGAGCACGACGATGTCCGCTTCGCCCCATATCTTCGTGTCGTGACCGTGCAGGCCGAGCGAGTGCAGAACGATCCAGTCTTCGTGGAGATCGCGGCCGAGTTTTTCATAGACGATCCGCTCGCCGTAACCGCAATCTTTCGGTTGCTCGGGAATCAGAATGGCCATCGTGCGCTCAATCCACGTATTTTTCGAAGAAACCTCTCCATGCCGCGCCCTGGAAATCCGGAGCCGGCCCAACCAGCATCGTCCGGTCGAGTTCCCGGTTGTACTTCTCGCAAGCAGTCTCGGGAACGAGGAGACAGCAATGGCAGGCGGCGCCGCTGATGCTGTCGCCGGACTGCGCCGGATCGGTTTCGATGCACACCGGATCACTGCCGCACCACTCCATCGCCTTGAGCGCGCGCAGGACGATGCGTTCGAGCTTGCCCGGCTCTGCGAGCTGCACGAGTCCCCCGAGACTGCCTTCCGAATCCGGAGAACCGGTGTAAATGAGCACGCCGTTCATGGCGGAACGCTGATCGTCGGCATCGCTGACGTATAGACGTTCGCGGAGCGCCGACGACGAATAACCGCAATCGATCGAGATCGCGCGAATCAATGCGTGCGCGAAGGAATGGACGAGCAGGAGGCGCGCGGTGACCGGATGCTCCGGCGCACGATCCCGCTCGGCTGCAATGGCCTTCGCGCGATCGTCCAATATGCCGACACGGTTCGCGATTCCGGGATTGTCGCTCAGCCACGCGTCGATGGCGTCTGTTCTGAACCGAAGAAACAGCCCTTCGCCACGAATTTCGGCAGCCGGCAGCCAGTCCTTCTGCGTCTTTGACAGCCGCGCGACGTGGCCTTCGCGAATGGCAGTGGCGATGCCCTCGACGCTGACGGGGTACGGCTCGATACGCGTGAAGCCTGCTAGCGCACGCACTTCCCGTAGTCGCGAGACCGCACCCACCAAGTCGAACCATTCGGACAACGACTCCGGCGGTTCGAATACTTCGTTGCAGAATTGCGGCGCAACGCCGCCGACGATCGCGTCGTCACGATTCGTCGACAGCGCGGCATACTCCTCGGCACGCGATACGGCGTCGGTCAGCGTCGCGGCCCTGTCCCCGATCTTCAGCTTCTCCGCATAAGCGGCGCGCAGCGATTCCACCGGCACGCCGAATGTCGAGGACAGGCTTTTCAGCACGGGACCGAGGGCTTCCGCGCTCACTGCACTCAGCACGATCCACTGTTGCTCGATGATCTGAAACGTCGCTTCGGAAACGGGCGGAATGGACAATGCCGACGCAACCACGGCGAAATGGACGTTCGACGCGCCTCGCTGAAGAACGCGCGGATTCTCAGTGCATCCCGCCTGGCGGTCGTGCAACCAAGGGCGGAAACCGCCACAACCCTGCCCTTTCACGCTTTCGGGCATGAAAACGTCGCCCATCGATTCTGATGCGCCGCAGGTCCGGCAGCGCACGTACAGATCACCGAGCGATGCTGACTTGCCCAGCGATTTAACCTCCAGCTGAGGCCGGTCACACACGCCCGCCTCGTGGCGCCGGTGCGCCCACCACTTCCAGGGAAATTCGTCCATGTGACCACGTCGGCAGGCGATGACGAATCGCACGGGCGCGGTATCGACAGGTTCTCCCTTGTGCGCCACGCACTGGAGCCGCGCGCCATCCGCTTCGAGCACGAACGGATCACCCTCCGTCCCGATGCGATGGCATCGCGGGCATTCGTGCCATGCTGGAAATCGCGTGGCGGGCACCGAGCGCAACGGATCGACGCGTCCGCGAACATTGCGCATTTCCTCGGCGATCGGTGGCAGGCGGAAATGGCCTACACCCAGTTGCGCCTGAAGGCGCGCCTCGCCGATAGTGAGTGTCGGCAGACTTGTCGCCGCTTCCCAGTCTTCCAGGCCCATCGGCATGAAAGAACCTTTTTCGAGATCGACGATCGCACCTATTCCATACGTGGTAATGAGCTGCGAGCGCCGGACCTTGCCCACCGGCTTGACACCCGGCTTTGCGGTAGCCGCCGGTGCACCGCCGGAACGGCGGCCTGAGTATCGTGAAGTGGCCACTATCTGTTCTCCGGCTTCGATTTGATCGTTTTGAGCACGAACGCCGACGACGGCTCGACTTCGCGCATGGAGTTCGGCGTTGGCCGGCCCTGACTGCTGCCCGGCGCCGTATCTTCTGCCGCGCACATGAGATGGCTTGCCGTCTGGCCGAACGGCGCCTTCTTGATCCAGTAGCGCATCTTTCCCGAGGGCGACGACCGCGCCTCGGCGCTGCGGCGGTCCCATTCCGCTGCGAAGTCGCGGAGCTGCGCGCCTGTGTCGTCTGCCTGTTCGTCGTCGGTGGCTGCTGCGGCGCGGCGGACAATGTCCTCAATCAGCGTCCGCACCATGGGATCGGAAGCATCGAACTTTCCCGCGTCTTCATCGCCGGACATGCCGCTGATCAGATGCCGGACCAGTGACACCATGACCGCGTGCAAAGCCTTGTCGCGCGCCCGCGGCGCCCACGGCGTCACGCTCGTTGCCTCGACGCTCCTGTAGAGCGCGCCGTGATAGGCGCCAAAGTGCTCGAAATGAGACAGATCGCGAGGCCGACCCGAGTTGTAGAGGGTGAAAACAAGTCCGGGAATGCCTCGGCCCACCCGGCTGCTTGCCTGAATATATTCGGCCGTCGACTTTGGCTGACCGTTCACGACCATCAATCCGAGACGCGACACGTCGACGCCGACGGAGATCATGTTCGACGCGAGCACTGTGTCCTTCGGTTGCTCGTTTTCAGTCGGGTCGGCTTCGAAGTTCTCGAGCGTGTTCGACAGGGCGTTCAGCATTCTGGGCAATTCCCGCGACGAACAGCGGCTGCTCAGCTCGACGGGAGGCGCTTCGAGGACGCGCTTGTCCATCTCCAGCCGGCGCGACAGGAACTGCATCTGGCGCGGAACGTCATCCTGCATCAGAACGTGCGCGCCGCCCAGTTCGCGCAGGCTGTTGAAATACGCGACGCATGTCCAGTAAGGATCGACGTGACGCGGATCGCCGCTCCGTTTGTCCTTCAGATACGAAGCCGACTGCAACAGGGATGAGACCAGCGCCTGAAGCGCGAACTTCGGACTGCGTCCGGCCGTCGGAACACCGACATAAAGACGATCCGGGCCATCCGTGTCCCGAACCGCGTAAAACGAGTCAGACGCATCGAAGCCGAGCGGGGGAAACTGCAGCACGCTCCGGTCGAAGAGCGCGCGCACTTGCTGCTCCGCGTGCCCGATCGTCGCGGTCGACCCGATCACCTTCGAACGAATGTTTCCGCGCGTGCAAAACGTGTCGATGACAGTCTCGTAGAGACCGGCCATCGAACCGAGCGGACCGGAAATCAGGTGCAGCTCGTCTTGGATAATCAGTCCGGGCGGCGCACCGCCATCCAGCGCGAAAAGCCTCCGGAGGTCCGTGCGCCGGGGAATCTGGGCGAACTTGTCCACGGTGCCGATCAGCAGCGACGGCGGCGCGGAATAGATTTCTTCATCGACCGTGAGCACCGGCAGCGGTTGGCCAGCCGTTTCGCAATCGGCATTCGGGCACCGGATGTCGACTTTCGGTCGGATCTCGTCTGCATGGAACGCGGTCGCAGGAAGATCTGTTCCGCAAACCGGGCAACGGAGCAACTGCCGGGGTGTCGACGGAGGCGCCTGATTCGCCTGCTCTTCCGCGATCGCCGTGCGGGCTGCATCCATCGTGTTCGGAGTCGCTTCGCCGCCGACGAAAAGCCCCAGCGTTATGCGCGCATCGCCGAGGCGAGCGTCGGTCTGGCGGATGAAGTCGCAAGCCGCGATCAGTGCTGCCGCGCGCTGGAACTGCTGCACTGTCAGAAGGCGCAACGTGTAGCGCATCAGCACATCGACGCCGCCATCCGCGCGACGCGCCTTGTCCACGAGCCGGCGATGCAGGATCTGAAACGCCGTCAGACCGAGGTAGGCTTCCGTCTTGCCGCCGCCCGTCGGGAACCACAAGAGGTCCATGCAACTGCGATCTTCGCGCGCGGGATCGACCAGTCCCGGAATCACGAGCAGCATGAAGGCAAGCTGGAACGGCCGCCAGACGAGCGGACGACGCGAGTCGCCCTTTCCAGGAAAAGCCGATTGCCGGTCCATTGCCATGTTCGCCAGCGCGAACGCCGTCCAGGCTGCGGTGTCGCTGCGCAGCACCTCGACGCCGTCGCGCATTCTCCGGTATGCGGACATGCATCGCTCGAAATTAGCTCGAGCCGCGGAGTCAAGTTCGCCCCCGAAACCTGCGAGGCGCGGTTCCAGCGTCTGTTCGATCCATCGCCCGTAGCAGCCGACGAAGGCATCGAGTGCGTTCGTCACGGATTCACGGGCGGTTTCAATGCCCAGCCACGCGGCGCGCAATGCGTCGGGCCACATAGCGCGAAATTTGGAGAGCAGCGCATGGCCGTCAGCACTCGTGCCTGCCACCATGGCTTGCGGCATCCACGATGTCCGGACTTCGGGGACGGCGCCGTTCGGGCGCGCGTCCCACATCGCCGCGATTCCATGACCGGTCGCGAATTCACTCACATCCCGATAAAGCAGGGCGTTGGTTAGCGCCTCTCGGTCGCTCGGGTCGGGCGACGCCAGCGGCCTCGGTTCGATCGCGGGTTCGTCGCGAAGCGACGCACGAATGATGAGTTCGGTCTGAAAGAGACATTTAGCGTCACGCGACCCGCTGCCAGGAGCGTCTTTCTCCTCGTTGATGAGCGTGATCGTGAAGACATACTGTCCGCCTTCAGCGCGGCGGCGCACGTGGAGGGACAATGCCTTGTCCTCAATTGTGGTGCCATCGCGCCCCACGAATTGCTGATGCACCTTCGTACAGGGGTCTCCGTCCGCGTCAAACGTGAGGTTATAGCCGAGCTCACGACGCACCCATCGCCTGCGTGGCCTCCCTGACCCGTCCGCACGCGTGACGGCATTCTCCTCAGCGGGATAGGCCGCAGCGGCGGAGTCGCTCTTGTCATCGGCCACGGCGATGTCATCCTGCGGCTGGTATCGCGCGGTCGTGCCAAGATCAATTCGCAGTGACGCGCCGGCGCGAACGGCGAACGTGATGCCAATGCTGCACGGCCGGATTGCCCGATAGCCGGGAACGGCCGCATCCATGCCTGAATCGTCGCCGCCCGCATCGGCGTCGCGTTCATCATCATCGACAGCATCGGTGCTCGTTCCGCGCGGCCAGAGAATGCCGGTGAGATAAGTATCGACCGGTGCTGATTCGAGCGTTTCGTCATTCCCGAGCGGCCCGACGAGCAGCGCCCGGGCCATTCCGACCAGATGGTTCCGGACGACAGCCTTGTCCTGCGTGCTATTTCCCATTGCGCTTCCATGTCTTGAAATCCCCCGAACCGATCAGCGTGAAGCCGAGCCAGAGTCGGCTCGTGCGCCAAGGATCAGGAACCGATTCGGAAAGGTGTCCGTCAGCGCTGACCGAAACCACGTCAGCAATGCGAAGGTTGTAGATCTGCTTCGGAAGGTCATAGCCGGGCTTCCAGAGGAGATCGAGCAGGTCCTGAGTCAGTTGGTCCGACGTTCTCCCCAGAAGCGGGCCGTCGCCGTCCGCGGCCGTGAGGTAGATGTCATAGCGTACGCGGCGGATTTCGCCTTCCGATTCGTCACTCTTAGGCGTCATGACCACGACCTTGCGAAGAACGACCTTGTGACCGCGCCAGTCTGCGACATGCTTCACCAAGTTATCTTGAAGCGCCTTCACGGCATCGGCGCTACCCAGAATCAAAGGATCAATGAAGCTTGTTGTATCAAGGTCGCCCGGCAGGCCGGTCTGCACGTTGACCATCTTTTTCCAGTCGACCTGCCTGACGCGACCGTGCGGGAAGTTGCGGTTCGACAACGGCGCGTAGATGATGGTCGCCGGAAGCCGGCTGAGCTGACGGGCGGCACGCGTCACCGCGACGAAATCCACACTGGCTTCTTGTCGGCGTTGCGCGGATTCACCTCCAGCAAGGCGACACTGTCGAACTCCATCCCCTTCGCCTGATGCACGGTCGTGACAAGCACCGCGGCCGGCCTGCCCTTTTCGTCCTCCGGAAACGCGTCGGGCCAGTCAAGTCGCACGTTGAGAGAATCGAGATCGATAAACGTGGCTGTCTCCGACGCACCGGACGCGCGAGTGAGTCTCTGCCACGCAGCATCGGCTGATGGCAGGCCGAGATTTTCGATGGTCGCTTCGTCGTGCAGCGAGCAAAGCCGCTGATAAACTTTGTCGAACACCGTCCGGGTCATGCTTCGCGGTCTAAAGGTGGACAGGAGTGCCGCGATCCACGCGGGCGCGGACGGCACGCCTCCGGCAAGGCGAAGGCGGATTTCGGTGCCAGACGCGGCGTCGCTGTGACCCATAAGCATTTGCCAGACGCGCAACGCTTCCCCGTTCGTGCGCGTCAGAATGGCCATCGAATGCTGTGGAAGTTGGGCCCGCACTCCGGCGCCGAGTTTCTCGTCCGTGGAAAACAGCGGAAGGTCACCGAGAAATCTCTTCATGGCCGCAAGTTTCGCGTCGGCATCGATCGACGAAGTGCCAAGAGTTTTGCGCAGACCCGCGGCCATTGCAGCAAGCTGCTTCGTGGCGCGATGGTTTTGTATGAGCGCGATCTCTCGCAGGCTCGGCCCCATCCGCTGCCTCAGCCCAGCCCATGGGTCGGCAGGGGCGAGGCCGTTCTCGCTTCGGGCAGCGAATCGATAGATCGACTGCGCCGGGTCGCCAAGCACGGTAAATCCGCAACGTTTTTCCGACTTTGGATTGAGATGCCGAAGTAATGCCATCACCATTTCCGCGCGGACGCCCGGCAGATCCTGAAACTCATCGACAATCACATGACGAATCGTCGAGAGCCGATCGCCGAATGGGGTTTCCGCCCCAAGCTCTTTGGTCACGCTCGCAATGTTCTCATCGTGAGACCTGCGCAAAAGGTCGGCGGCATCCACGCCGTTCTGACGCAGCATGCGGAACGCCCACGCATCGAATGTGCGAATTGCGAGATGACGCAGATCCTCGACGATAGCCTCGTCCTGTACAGTGAGACTTGCAATTCGACGCATAAGTGCAGCGACAGCACTGCGCGAAAAGCTTAGAACGAGAATCTGCGCCGGCCGAAGCCCCTGTTGCAACAGATGCGCGAGACGCATTGCGGCGATTTGCGTCTTTCCGGTGCCGGGCCCCGCTTCAACGAGAAGCCAATCATTGACCCGCGCTTCAAGCACGGTGCGTTGCTCGGGATTCGGGAGGAAGCCATTAGCAAAAGCGACATCGCAACGGCTATTCATGCAACTTCTCCGCAGTGACCAACATTTGCGATGTTGAAAACCAATTCTCGCTGGAAATCAGCATTGGTCGCAGTGCGCGCTCCGATTAACGTCGCTATCCCACGACGTGGCGACAGCATCGTTGCTTTCGCCGAGCCAAGATCATTCATCGTCGCCTCGCCTCGCACCACGTCGCACCACGTCGCATCGCATAGCATCGCGTCGCCGTAGCGCGAGATGAGCAGAACATCCCCGTCCGACGAAGTCGCACAGCCATCGGTTGTCGATACATCTTCCCCTCGCGTCTTTGTTCTCGATATTCTCAACGAAGATGCAACCTACGACAGAGTCGTCATGGCACACCGGATGTATTACGGCTGAAGCCTGCAAAAACTTAAGTACGGCCCCGAACCAAATTCGATCCTTGGGGGATCCTTGGTGTTAGGCATCAAACGGACTTCTGAGACCGAAAGGGCTTACGTTTCTATGCCGATGGGCAGGCAATGAGAATGTCTTTCATTGACTAGCGTGCGGGAAAAGAATGTCACCACTGAGTTCGCAGGTAGTCTCAGCGTCTACCGCCTGCCGGACATTAAGATCAGGTCCTGATGACAGCGAGGCGTGCAAACGCGAGCGACAATGCAAGGGATCGCAGACTCTTCATAGAAAGGTAATCTACCGATTTGGCTGGCGCAGACTCTAGCCGTCGCTGCAAACACGTTTGAACCGTGACGGCGTGAGGTCGCTTACGGCATCGCACGCATTCGGCATTCAGCGAAACTTACGTCTGCGCACTAGACGCGGCCATTGACCGGGATGCGGCAGCGTTCACGCCACGAATCCACTGAAATAGGCGTGTTGACGCAGCCTTTTGGACAAGCCGTTATGTTTTCGATACGCCGCTGCGGAATATCGGGCACACCTTTGGCGTTGGCGAATGTGTATCAAGTTTCCGATTTCAATCGGGACAGAGCTTCTTCTGCCATGCGGCGAACGTGCAAGGCTGATCCGGGCGGCAGCCAGACATCAACGTGCTCCCAATGAGGAAGGACTTCGTGTGCGGCGGCAAGCACGGTCTTTATAAGCGCACCGATCCGTTGCTTTGTCATTCTGCTCTCTTGCGCAGCTTGGACCTGCGACATCCCGTCGACTGAGCTAGTCAAGCCTCGTCCTTGTTGCTAATCGCCTATTCTCTCCGCTGGGTCAATTGAGTGATAAAATATCACACGAGCAACCCATCACCAAAAGCCACCATGGATGCGTCCCTGGACGAGTTCGATCTCGTCAAACAAGTACTCGAAATCTACGACCAAAAGTATGTTGCGGCCTTTCTCAACGAGGTAGCTCCGGGCTCTTGGTGTCGCGAGACCATCAATCGATGGATTAATGGGAAGGCTTCGCCACGTTTGCGACACATCGAGTACTGCGCCTTGAAGACGCTGTTACCGTCGCGGCCAACGCGTACGTCATACGAGTTCGACTTCATTGACCTCTTTGCTGGTATCGGAGGAATCCGGAGAGGCTTTGAGGGCGTTGGCGGGCGGTGCGTTTTCACAAGTGAATGGAACGAGCAGGCCGTTAGAACGTATAAAGCTAACTACTATTCGGACCCTCGCTACCACAAGTTCAACGACGACATTCGGAAGGTTACCCTTAGCGATCAGGGCGACGTCCCGGAAGCAGATGCTTACCGCCACATCGACGCAAATATTCCTGACCACGACGTGCTGCTCGCCGGGTTTCCTTGCCAACCGTTTTCGATAGCGGGTGTCTCAAAGAAGAATGCCTTGGGGCACGTTCACGGTTTCGAATGCAAGACGCAAGGTACGCTCTTCTTCGATGTCGCCCGCATTCTAGCGGCCAAGCGCCCGGCCGCGTTCGTTCTGGAAAATGTCAAGAACCTGAAGAGCCATGACAAAGGACAGACATTCAAGGTTATCGTCGACACTCTGCGGGAGCTCGGCTATTGGATAGCCGACCTCGATGCCTCCGGGTCCGACGATCCGAAGATCATCGACGGCGCGAACTTCGTTCCTCAACACCGGGAGCGGATCGTGTTGGTGGGTTTCCGGGAAGATCTTGGTCTGCATACCGGATTCACCCTACGTGACATCTCGAAGAAATTTCCGAAGCAACGGCCAATGCTTGAGGAGATCTTGGATACGAAGGTCGACGACAAGTACATCCTCACGCCGAAACTATGGGAGTACCTGTACAACTACTCGATCAAGCATAAGGCAAAAGGCAACGGCTTCGGGTACGGCCTAGTTAAGGGATCCGACATCACGCGAACGCTGTCGGCCAGATATTACAAGGACGGATCCGAAATATTGATTGATCGCGGCTTCGCTCCGAACAAGGATTTCCATGATCCAGAAAACCTTCGGAACCGTCCACGTCGGCTTACGCCACGCGAATGCGCCCGCTTAATGGGGTACGACGGAGTGGGAAAGTCCGAGTTCAAGATTCCGGTCTCCGATACGCAGGCTTATAAACAATTTGGTAATTCTGTTGTTGTACCCGTTTTCGCCGCTGTCGCGAAGCTGATGAAGTCGCGAATCGTGAAATCGCGAACGATCACTGTCCAACGCGATCTCTTTACCGACGACGCAGCCCAAAGCATTGCGGCATAGCTGTGACAGACGTCCATAGCCCCGAGGTGCGTTCTAGAAATATGAGGGCAATCAGGGCTAAAAACACTCGCCCCGAGATGCTTATCAGAAGCGCGCTGCACAGGAGAGGACTTCGTTTTCGTTTGCATGCGCGGGAGCTGCCGGGCTCCCCCGACCTAGTGCTTCCAAGGTTGCGCTCAGTGGTCTTTATTCACGGATGCTTCTGGCATGGGCACAACTGCCATCTGTTCAAATTGCCGCGCACTCGAACGGAGTTCTGGATGGAAAAGATTGAACAGAATATGCGGCGCGATACAATCGCGCAGGAAGCTTTGCGCACACTTGGCTGGCGCGTTGCGACAGTCTGGGAGTGCTCAATCAAGGGGCGGCGCAAACAGCGTTTCGATACAGTGATTGATTCGTTGGAGACGTGGCTCCTCGACTCTCAGGCTTTGACCATAGAACTGAGGGAGTCCGACATTGAACGAGTTTCAGTCCCTTGAATCGCTGCTCGCGCGGTTCAGGGAACTCGGTACGCGCCACGTCTACTGCAAGCTTCTTGCAGAAAATGACAACAGCAAGCAGCAGATTTACCTCGGAGGAAGCTTCGAAGTTCTGAAACTCTTGGTGTTCGGGACTATCGAGGCAAACACGAGCGTCAAGTACCAGAACTTCAAGGCGCGCATGCCGCTCTCGTGGATCGATGCACAACTTCACGTTGCGGAGGCTCATGGCGCACAACTGATTTTATACCCGCAATACCCCGAAGTTCGTCTGTCGGGCTTTATTAAAGGATGCCCGCTGGCTCCCGGCAACGATTTTCAGCCGATTCCGAAAGCCGACCGCCGGTTCAATAACGGCCCCGACGGCAGAGTACTATTCCTCGCCGTAGCAGAAAAAATGGTTTTCGCGTATCTGGCGAGAGCCGACTCTGCGATCGCCAAGGCAATTCACGACAATCCGCCTAGAGCGGCATTGCTGGACGGCGGAACACTACGTGAAGTGGGCATCGGCGAAGCAACTGACGCTCGGGAGGAGCTTATCCGGAGGCTGAGTGAGATCCACCGCACGAGCCCCCATCTTTCGATGCGCCTCGATCGCTATGGCAACCGCGTGACTTATACCGCTCCGAACGGCGGAGGCTACACGCTTGAGGCATTGCTGGATATCGTGCCCAACGGAAGGTCCGCGCCTGACTTCATGGGTTGGGAGCTGAAGGCATATAGCGGATCGAGAATCACCCTGATGACACCCGAACCCAACGCAGGCTTCTACGGCCAACATGGCGTTGAAGCCTTCCTAAGGAAGTATGGACGCCGACTTCCCGGGGACACTATATACTTCACAGGTTCGCATAAGGTCGGTGTTCGGTCGCAGACGTCCGGACACACGCTTGTGATCGAAGGCTTCGACGCTTCGTCAGCTAAGCTAAAGGATGTTGGCGGCGGCATACGCCTTCTCGATTCCGCGGGCGACATCGCAGCCGAGTGGACATTCTCCGGTCTCGTTGAGCATTGGGGAAGGAAGCACGCCGCAGTCGCGTACGTTCCTTATGCGAAGACCGCCGAGACTCCTCCGCACTATTACTACAGAACTCCTGTCCTTTTGGGGGAAGGGACTGAATTTGCGCTTTTTCTTCAGGCGATGGTAGACGGTGCTGTGATATACGATCCGGCGCCGAAGCTTGTGGCAGCCAGCGGCCCGCTGTCGAGAACGAAAGCACGAAGCCAGTTTCGCATATCAACGAAGAATCTAGCTTCTCTGTACAGGAAATTTGAGGCCGTTCTTCTCGACACCGGAACCGCAACATAGCGTACGAGATGATCAATGTCCTGGCATCGTGTCAGTCGATTGAACTTCAGAAATGACGTGCAAGCTGGAGCGGGCGGATCAGTCACGTTGACTCGGTAGTTCGGCTTCCCAGACAGAGCCGCCATCCACCGCATGGATACGATTGGCGGCTTCGTGCTAAAGGGGCGATCCTCTGCCACGTTGCGACTCGGCTGACGCAAGCTTACTCATTCACCCCCCGGTACTGCTGCCGGGCGGAACCGCGAGGTCATTGAGCGCGTCGAGCGCGCAGAAGCGCATTGCGCAACGCACCCGCGTGCGCCGCAATGAACGGCGGAGGAAGAGCATTCCCGATCATCAGCGCAATCGCTTCCTTGCCATGGGAGACGTCAAAGCAATATTCCGGTGGGAAGCCCTGTAGCAATGCGGCTTCGCGCAAGGTGATCGTCCTGTTCAACGACGGATGAAGAAAGCGGCCCTTCGACGGGTTGTGGCATCCACTGGTAATAGTAGGCGCGACATCGTCCCAGGCCATCCGCCCGTAAACGTCACGAAACCCGCCACTTTTCTTGTGGCAAGCCAACTGAAATTCGTCGCCAAGGTCTGACCGGCTGCCGCCATTCTTCGGAATGCGGGCAATGATCTCGCGGACTGCAGGACTGCGCTTCTCAGGCATAGCTTGAAGCCGGTCCTTTGTTCGGGAAGGCGCCGCTAACCCCCCCAACGCCTGACGCACCGTGACCCGCTGGTCGGCCCTTGGTGCGACACGCGGCTCATGCACAAGGGAAGCGAGCATAATCAGGCGCTTTCTTCTTTGAGGCACGCCGTAGTCGGCCGTGTCCAGCACGTGCACGACAGCCTCATACCCGAGGCTTCGAACCTCTTCCAGCATGTTGTTGAACCGCTGATCCTGAGCCAGCGCCGGGACATTTTCAAGCATGATCGTCTTCGGCTGCATCGCGCGGACATAACGCAAGAAATCGTGCACTAGGTTGTTTCGATCATCTTCAACCGAAACGCGTTGATTCTTGGTACGAAGACGCGAGAACCCCTGACAAGGTGGGCAGCCCGCGAGCAGGTCCAGCTGACCTGGCTTAAGCCGCGCTTCCCGAAGGATTTCATTTGGATCAAGGTCCCGAATGTCGCGGTGATAGAGCGCGACATCCGGATGATTAAGGCGGTACGTAATTTGCGCCTTAGGATCGATTTCTACAGCGGCCACAACACCGAAGCCGGCATCTTTCAAGCCACGACTCAACCCTCCGCAGCCGCTGAATAGATCTACAGCGGTCAGAGATCGCTTGTTCGTGTTCTTTTGCTTGCTGTTTGACATGGTGAGAATAAATTCACTATGGTCGGGCATGTTTTCTTATGAATGGCCCTACTATCGCACGCTCGCCAGCCATGCGGTTAATGTGTCCCTAAGTTCAATAAGATGAGCCGAGTCGGCCTTGCATCTTGCCAGAGACATCTCTTCATAGCTGTCCGTTTGCTCGCTGTTAGCCTTGCGGCCGAGCGCATCAGAGGCGATGTTGTGAAGAATGGCCTTGCACTTTTGGGAACGTCCGGCCGCTTCAAGCGGCACCAGTCCCTCCGCGTGGAGTATCAACTCTTCCGGGCAACTTGTCGGTATATACCGGAGGTTCTCATACACCCATGCAAGGTATTTGCGCTGTGCAATGACACGTTGCCCTTCATTGCCGCCCGCCGCGCCTCCGTCGATCTGGAACGAAGGCTTCGCTCCAAGCTCAGCAAATATCTTGTCGCCAAGCTTTGGATTATCGGCAGGCGGGATGGTTTCCGGATGTGATGTCTTATCGGACATCCGCTTATCCCCGTCAAGCAAGACGAGGACGCGTGTTCCAGTTTCTGCGAAGACGGGCATTCGATAGTTGAGTATTGATTCCGCTCCTCCCGCGGCTACCTCAACCCGAAACACGCTTCTCGCCGCCTCGTCTGCAATAAGCGAGACAGCCAGTTCCACGACGCTCTTAGCGAGACGATCTTCGACGACAACAAGCAGATCACGACCATGGTCCGCGCCTAGTCGACGGAATGCTGCATACGGATGCGTGCCCGGAAGCACTGAAAACGAGCCATCGGGAAGTTGGAAGAACGTCTTTATCGCATCATCAGGAAGCGACGAAACCAAGTGCGGCGAGTGGGTCGAGAAAATGATCTGCATCTGCTTCTGCCGGGCCGACTTCGTAAGGAACGCGAGCAATCTTTCCTGAGCCCCAGGATGCAAGGATACCTCCGGTTCGTCAAGCAACAGAAGCGTCCCCCGAAACCAGCCTACGAGCATGTCGAATTCGGCGCGGACTGTTCGGTGCGGGTTTACCATCGGCGGCTCGCGCGTATTCCATTCGAATGGCATCACCATCCGGAATACGAGCTGACGCTGACGATGAACAGTCACGGCAAGCGCTATATCGGCGATTCGGTGAACGACTATCAGGCCGAGGATCTCGTCCTCGTGCCGCCTGATTTGCCGCATACGTGGTCGTCGAACCGGTCGATCGACTCGTCGTTGCCGCAAGTCGCGATCGTCATCTGGTTCGACGGCGACTGGGCGCGGCGCATGGCGGACTGCTGCCGCGAATACGAGCCGCTTCGCAAGCTCCTGCGCCGTGCGGCGTGCGGGCTGGCGTTCGAGCCTCCCGCCGGCGAACGGATGCGCAGCCGTCTCGGACAGTTGCTCTCGACCGCGCCGCGCGAACGCCTGAGCGCCGCGCTCGATGTCCTGTGCACGCTCGCCGATGCGCCGGGCCACCCGCTCGCGTCGCCGAGCGCTTTCAATCAGACGAACGCGGGGCCGTCCGGTCACGAGCCCGAGCGCATCAATCGCGTTCTTTCGATGATCGATGCGCGCTTTGCCGAACCGCTCCGGCTATCGGAGCTATGCGAAGCGGCGAGCCTTTCGGAGCGCACCTTGACGCGCTATTTCGTGCAGCACATCGGCGAGAGCGTCGGGCGATACATCGCTCGCGTTCGAATCGGCCATGCGTGCCGGATGCTGGGCGACACGTCCCTGCCGATATCGGTCATCGCTGCGCGCTCGGGATTTGCGAACGTCGCCAACTTCAATCGGCAATTCAAGGCCGCGAAGCAAACGACGCCGGCGGAGTACCGGCGTCAGTTCATCGATGCAGGCGCGCTCGTCAAGGACACGGCGAACAGCCTGACCGAACGGCCGCCTTCGCTTCAGCAGAAGCGGCGGCGTTGAAGTTATCGCGATGCGCTGAGCCTATGCTCTGCATCGCGCGACAATCTCAGATAGCCCACGATCGTCCGGCTCGCCTTCTTGTGCGCCGGCGTGCTCACGCTCTTGTTAAGCGTCGGTCGCGGCCGATGCGCCTGGGTCGGAGCGGACCCCGGCGGTGCCTTCATGCGAATGGGCTGAAGTCGTCTCCGCGTTGCGATTAGCTTGGGTTCCTAATCAATCGACACGCGCCGACCGCGCACGATCAGACGATTACCTGCAGACCGGCGCGTCGAGGCACGCACATTGCGCAGTGGCTTCGGATCGATTCATCGAAAGCAACCGGCCATGCCTCTCTCCGCTCAAAGAACCCTGGTGATTTCCCCGCATCTCGACGATGCCGTCTTCAGTTGCGGCGCCCTGCTCGCCGCGTCGCCGAGCGCATCCGTCTGCACGATATTCGCGGGTGCGCCGGACACGGCGCTCGCCACCGACTGGGACGCGCAGTGCGGCTTCGCGGACGCACATCAGGCGATGCGCGAGCGCCGTGTCGAAGACAAAGCCGCGCTGCACGTCCTGGGCGCTCGCGCCGTGCATCTCGGCTTTCTCGACTCCCAATACACGCAAGGCGGCACGAGCGCGACCACCGCCAAGATCGCTTCGGCCATTCGCGACGTGATGCGCGAGACGGATTGCACTACGCTCCTCATCCCGCTTGGCCTCTTTCATTCCGACCACGCGCTGGTTCATACGGCCGCGCGCGAGGCGTGCCTTTCGGACGCGACGGCATGCATTGCGTACGAAGACTGTCTATATCGGCGCATGGATGGCCTCGTGCAGCAACGGCTCGTCGAACTCATCGGAAGCGGCATCGAAGCGACGCCGCTGCTCGATCCGATCGATGCCGCCACGCTCTCGCGCTGCATCGAAGCGAAGCAACGCGCGGTGCAATGTTATGCGAGTCAGCTCAAAGCCTTCGGGCCCCACGGCTATGACGACGTGCTCGCGCCCGAACGCTTCTGGACTCTGCGAGCCGTCGACCATGGCTGAACCGGCAACACTTTCCGAGCCCGATCGCGCGCGGCTCACCGTCGTCGTGCTGACGTACAACAGAGCCGATCAGGTGCTCGACACGCTCGCAAGACTTGCCGCGCTGCCGGACCGCATCCGCATCGTAGCGGTCGATAATGCGTCCACCGACGGCACGGCCGAGCGCATTGCGGCGCAGTTTCCATCGGTCGAACTCGTCGAGGCGCCGGACAATCTCGGCGCGGCCGGACGCAATCTCGGCGTCGCTCGCGTCGCGACGGAGTACGTCGCATTCTGCGATGACGACACCTGGTGGAGCGCCGGATCGCTGTCGCGCGCCGTCGCGATCCTCGACGCGGCGCCGCGCGTCGCGGTGCTCAACGCGCGCGTCGTCGTCGGTGCCGACGGCGCGGCGGACGAGACCTGCCAACGAATGCGCGAAAGCCCGCTGCCGCATCGTGGCTTGCCCGGTCCCGCGCTCGTCGGCTTCATGGCGGGCGCGTGCGTGTTCCGCACCGACGTCTTCCGGCAAGTCGGCGGCTACGAGCCCAGGCTTTTCATCGGCGGAGAAGAAACGCTCGTCTCGCTGGATGTCCTGTCCGCCGGCTACGAGATGGTCTATATGGATGACCTCGTCCTTCATCACCATCCCTCACCGCTGCGCGACAGCGCACAACGGCGCAGGCTCCTCGCGCGCAACGCCGCGTGGGTCGCATGGATGCGCCTGCCATTCGACCAAGCCCTTCACGCCACCGGAAAAGCCTTCCTCGTGGCATGGCGCGAGCGCACGCTGATGCGCGATTTACCGATCCTCGCAAGCGGCATCGCATGGGCGATGACCAGGCGCCGCGTGATCCCCTCGCGCGTCCAGGACATGCGCCGCGTCGTGCGCGAAGACGATTTGCGCCGCGCCAGGCAGACGAAATCGTCGGCGTCTTTCGGTTCTACACGCCCCACGTAAAAACGCGTGCGTCGCGCGACGAACCAAACGAAATTTGGTTCGTCCCGCATCGAACCGCAAATCGTTTCGCAGTTCTCGCCAGTTCGACAACGAGTGGCACAGGGAATGCTGAACGCTGGTGACTGATCCACGCGATGGCGCGCCGCGCACACGCACATTGGGATCGCAAGATAAGGGGACTTCCGTGAAAATCGCATTGATCAGTGAGCACGCATCGCCGTTGGCGATCGCGGGTGGCGTAGACAGCGGCGGGCAAAACATCTATGTGGCGAATGTCGCGCGTCAGCTCGTTCGCATCGGTCACGACGTCGATGTGTTCACGCGTTGCGACCGTTCGTTATTGCCGCTCGTCTCGCGCTTCGAAAACATCCGCGTGATAAATGTACCGGCCGGTCCGCCCGTGCAGTTACCGAAGGAACAGCTTCTGCCGCATATGGATGCGTTCGCCGGCTTCATGATCGACTTCATGAAGAACGAAGCGCAACCGTATGACATCGTGCACGCGAACTTCTTCATGTCGGGCCTCGTGGGTCTGCGCATCAAGGACGCGCTCGGCGTGCCGCTCGTCACGACGTTTCATGCGCTGGGGCGCGTGCGACGCCTGCATCAAGGCGAATCGGACGGCTTTCCCGATGCGCGCTTCGATATCGAAGACGAGCTCGTCAGGCGCTCCGATTCGGTCATCGCCGAATGTCCCCAGGACGAGAACGATCTGATTCATCTGTACGACGCCGATCCCGCGCGCATCGACCTCGTGCCGTGCGGCTTCGATCGCGCGGAGTTCCATCCGCTAGACAAGGCGGCAGCGAGAGAACGTCTCGGCTGGCCGCAAGACCGGTTCATCGTGCTGCAACTCGGGCGCATGGTGCCGCGCAAGGGCGTCGACAATGTCGTGCGCGCGCTCGGCATGCTACACGGTGAGCATGGCGAAAGTGCCGAGCTTTATGTGGCGGGCGGCAATTCCGACGAAGCGAACGAGAACGCGACGCCGGAGATCGGCAGGCTGCGCGGGGTCGCGCGCGAATGCGGCATCGAAGAGCATGTTCACTTCGTGGGCCGTCATGGACGAGGTGAACTGAAGCACTTCTATAACGCAGCCGATGTCTTCGTGACGACGCCGTGGTATGAGCCGTTCGGCATCACGCCGCTGGAGGCGATGGCTTGCGGGCGGCCCGTCATCGGTGCTGCTGTCGGCGGCATTCGCTACTCGGTGGCGCACGGAGAAACCGGCTTGCTCGTGCCGCCGAAGAATCCGGCCGCGCTCGCGGATGCGCTCGTCGCGCTCAAGCGAGATGCCGCGCTCGCCACGCGAATGGGCGAAGCGGGCCTCGCCCGCGCGAACGCAATGTTCACATGGTCGAGCGTCGCGCAGGCGCTCGCACAGGTCTACGCGCGACTTGCGGGCGAGGAAGGACAAGCCGCCGCGCGCGTTGCCATGGGCGGAGCCGCACGATGACGCAACCACTGCGGCCTGCGATCTTCATCGACAAGGACGGCACCTTGCTCGACGATGTGCCCTGGAACGTCGATCCGCTGAAGATGCGCCTCGCGCCGGGCGCGCTCGACGCGTTGCGCCTGTTTTCGTGGCTCGAACTGCCGATCTTCGTAATCAGCAATCAGAGCGGCGTCGCGCTCGGCAAGTTCGACTTGCAGGCACTCGATCGCGTCGAAGCGCGTTTGCGTGAACTCGCAGCCGAAGCGGGCGCGTCGTTCGCCGGCATTTACTGGTGCCCGCATCATCCGCGGGGCGTCGTGCCTGAATTCACGCGCGCGTGTGAATGCCGCAAGCCCGCGCCCGGCCTGCTGTTGCGTGCGGCGCGCGAGCATGGCATCGATCTTTCGCAGAGCTGGTTCATCGGCGACATTCTCGATGACGTCGAAGCCGGTCATCGCGCGGGCTGCCGCAGTGCGCTGATCGATAACGGCAACGAAACCGAATGGCTCAAAGGCGTTGGACGCGAGCCGGATATCGTCGCGAAGGACCTGTACGAGGCGGCGATTGCAGTCGTCAATACGGAGTGTCCCGCATGAAGCCCATGCTTGCACCCGTCGTCGAAGCGCATGCGCGCAAGAGCGCCGCGAGCCAGGCGCGCGAATGGGGCGCGGATGTCAAGCGCATTCTCTGCATCCGTCTCGACAATCTCGGCGACGTGCTGATGACGACGCCCGCGCTGCACGCGTTACGCGCCGCGCAGCCGGGCAGGCATCTGACCTTGCTCGCATCGCGTGCGGGCAAGGCGACGGCGCCTTTCATCGATGCAATCGACGATGTGATCGAATACGACGCGCCGTGGGTCAAGCAGGATGCGCCCATCGACGCCCTCGCCGATCTCGCCATGCGTGCGCGCCTTGCATCGGCGCATTTCGATGCAGCGGTGATCTTCAGCGTCTACAGCCAGAATCCGCTGCCCGCGGCCATGTTGTGTCATCTCGCCGGCATTCCGCTGCGGCTCGCGCATTGCCGCGAGAATCCGTATGGTTTGCTCACCGACTGGGTTCAGGAGACTGAACCGCAGCACGGCACACGGCATGAAGTGGAGCGGCAACTCGCTCTCGTCGCAAGAGTCGGTGCGAAAGCCGACGATACGCGCATGCGCTTCTCCGTGCGCCCCGCCGATATCGACTCGCTGACGCAAAAGCTCATCGCCCGCGATGTCGATATGGACGCACCGTTCATCGTCGTGCATCCGGGTGCGAGCGCGGAGTCGCGCCGCTATCCCGTCGAACGCTTCGCCGAAACGATCGAACGTCTCGGCGCTCAATTGGAATGGCCGATTCTCGTGACGGGCTCGCGAAGCGAAAGTCACTTGTGCCGCGCCGCCTGCGGCACGAGTCCCTACGCGCACGATCTGTCCGGCGCGCTCGAACTCGGGGAACTCGCCGCGCTCATCCAGCGCGCTCGCGTTCTCATCTCGAACAACAGCGGACCGGTGCATCTCGCATCCGCGCTGGGCGCGCCCGTCGTGGATCTCTACGCACTCACGAATCCGCAGCACATGCCGTGGCAAACATCGCATCGCGTGCTGTATCACGATGTCTCGTGCCGCTGGTGCTATCGCAGCGTGTGTCCCGAAGGCCATCACGCGTGCCTTGTCGGCGTCGAGGTAGACGAGGTTGTCTCCGCCGCGCTCGAGCTCATCGAAGAAGAACATGCATCGCCCGTCCATCCGATAACACAGGCAAGCTAAGCTATGTACACACTTGGAATCAACGCGGTTTATCACGACAGCGCCGCGGCGCTGGTCAAGGACGGCGTCGTCATCGCGGCGGCCGAGGACGAGCGCTTCACGCACGTCAAGCATGCGAAACGGCCGGTGCCGTTTTCCACATGGCAGCTTCCGTTCGATGCAATCGACTATTGCCTGAAGGAAGCGGGCATCGAACTCGCGGATGTGGATCACATCGCGTATTCGTACGATCCGCATCTGTTTTCCGGCATGCCGAAGGACGCAAACGCGAACATATCCCTGCCGATGATGCCCTCGGCGCAAGCGATGACGAACCCGTCCGAATCGCCCTGGGATCCGCTGTTCCTGAGCTATATCGTCAATGCGAAGGGTCAGTTGATCGACGGCGCGCCGCATCATCTGAAGCGGCGTTTCCTAAGCGGCGGACGCGCCCCGCGCTTCGCGTGGCATAACGTCGATCATCATCTCTGTCACGAAGCGAGCGCGTTTCTCGCCGCACCTTTCGACGACACCGCCGTACTTACGATGGACGGTCGCGGCGAAGGCGTCACGACGAGTCTCGGGCAATTCGTGAATGGCGAATACACGCGCATCAAGCAAGTGGAACTGCCGCACTCGCTCGGCCTGCTCTATGAAACGGTGACGGGCTATCTCGGCTTCCTGCACTCGTCCGACGAGTACAAGGTGATGGCGCTCGCGTCGTTCGGCAAGCCCGCGTATGTCGATCAGTTTCGCGAGATCGTGAAGTATCGCCGCGACGGCAGCTATACCGTCGATGCGCCGCGTCTCGTCGAGCGCTTCGGTCCCGCGCGCGAACGCGGCGGCCCGCTCACGCAGCATCATTTCGATATCGCGCATTCATTGCAGGTCGTTCTGGAAGAGACCGCGCTCGAACTCGCGAAGTGGCTGCACGAACGTACGGGTCTGAAGAATCTCGCGATGGCGGGCGGCGTCGCGCTCAACTGCGTGATGAACGCGCGCCTGCGCGATCGCGGACCGTTCGATGAAATCTGGGTTCAGCCCGCCGCCGGCGATGCGGGCACGGCGCTCGGCGCTGCCTTGTGGACCGACTATCAGCAACGCGCGAAGACCGGCGATCGCGGTCGAAAATGGCGCATGGATCACGCATATCTCGGACCGTCGTTCGATGACGACGAGATCGAAACCTTCCTCAAGTGGACGCGCGCGCCGTATCGCAAGCTCACGAATATCGCCGAAGAAACCGCGGACATTCTCGCGCAGAACCGCGTCATCGGCTGGTATCAGGGACGCACCGAGTTCGGCCCGCGTGCGCTCGGCGCGCGTTCGATTCTGGCATCGCCCATCGATGCGTCCATGCAGGCGCGCCTCAACGAGATCAAGGATCGCGAGGACTTTCGTCCGGTTGCGCCCGTCGTGATGGAAGAGCACGCAGCCGACTGGTTCGTCGATGCACGCGTCGCGCCGTTCATGCTCTTCGTGTTCGACGTGCGCGACGACATGAAGACGCGCATTCCCGCGGTCACGCATATCGACGGCACCGCGCGCGTGCAGACCGTCAATCGCGCGCAGCATCCGCTTTACTACGATCTGCTCGCGGCGTTCAAGGCGCGCACGGGCGTGCCGGTTCTCGTCAATACATCGTTCAATACGCGCGGCGAGCCGATGGTGAATACGCCGCGCGACGCACTCGAATCGTTCTGGACGTCGCCGCTCGATGCGCTCGTGATCGGCTCGTTCCTTGTCGAAAAGCCGGGCGCACACGCATGAGCACCTACGCCGAACTCTTCGATCACGGCGCGATGAGCGCGGCCGATGCACCCGCGATACCGCGCGGCGATTTCATCCCGGACGTGACCGTGGTCGTGCCGACGTATCGCCGCCCCGCGATGCTCGAACGCTGCGTGCTGGCGCTCGCGGCGCAGACCTACGATCCGGCGCGCTACGAGATCATCGTATGCGACGACGGCCCCGACGAAGCGACGAAGGCATGCGTGCAGCGCCTGTCGCAATCGCGTGCGCGGCGCGGCCCGTTGATCCGCTACGTTCCCGTCACCGCGACGCAGGGTCCGGCGGGCGCGCGCAACGCGGGCTGGCGCGCATCGCTTGCGCGGCGCATCGCCTTCACCGACGACGACACCATTCCCGATCCGAACTGGATCG
The DNA here is from genome assembly GCF_023630765.1 of Caballeronia sp. ATUFL_F2_KS9A. Taxonomy (NCBI): domain Bacteria; kingdom Pseudomonadati; phylum Pseudomonadota; class Betaproteobacteria; order Burkholderiales; family Burkholderiaceae; genus Caballeronia; species Caballeronia sp. ATUFL_F2_KS9A. The sequence continues at coordinate 131,216 of NZ_JALQEK010000053.1, forward strand.
CCAATGGCATGCGTGCGCTCGATGCGGGCGCGGATGCCGTGTCGGGCCGCATCGTCGTGCCGCTGGGACCACGCCCGACCGATTACGAACGCGACGCCGCGGGACTCGCCAGCGCCGAATTCGCGACGGCGAACACCTTCGTCACGCGCGCCGCACTCGAACGTACGGGCGGCTTCGATGCGCGCTTTACGGCGGCGTGGCGCGAGGACTCGGACCTGCAATTCGCGCTGATGAAGGCGGGACTCGTCATCGCGCGTGCGGAAGACGCAACCGTGCTGCATCCGGTGCGCCCTGCGCGCTGGGGCGTGAGCATATCGCAGCAGAAGAAGAGCCAGTTCGATGCACTGCTCTACAAAAAGTATCCCGCGATGTTTCGCACGCGCATCCGCCGCAATCCGCCGCTTTTGTACTACGCGATGCTCGCGGCGCTCGTCGTTGCGATCGGATCGTTCGCAGCACACGCGCCGCGCACCGGGTCGCTCGCATTGCTTGCCTGGGCCGCGATGACCATATGGTTCAGTATGCAACGATTGAAGACGACTGCGCGCACGCCGTCGCACGTCGCGGAAATGCTGTGGACGTCGGCGATCATTCCGTATCTGTCGATCTACTGGCGCATACGCGGCGCGTTCAAGTTCAGGGTCTTCTTTCTATGAACGTCGAGCGCATCGTCATCTTTCGCGCATTGCAGCTCGGCGACATGTTGTGCGCCGTGCCTGCGTTGCGTGCATTGCGCCGCGCCTATCCGCAAGCACATATCGCGCTTATCGGTCTGCCTTGGGCGGCAAGTTTCGTCGAACGATACGCGCATCTCGTCGATGAACTCATCGTGTTTCCCGGCGCTATCGGTTTTCCCGAGCAGCAGGAAACGGATGCACATCTGCCTCGTTTTCATCAAGCGATGCGCGCACGTCGCTTCGATCTCGCGATTCAACTGCATGGAAGCGGCGGCGTGGCGAACGATATCGTCGAAGGCATCGGCGCGCGTCTGAACGCGGGCTTTCTGAAGCCGGACGAAGCCATGCGTAAAGGCGTCTTCATGCCATGGCCCGACGATCTGCCCGAATCCGCGCGATACACCGCGCTCATGCAGCGGCTCGGCATCGACGCAAACGATCTCGATCTCGAGATTCCGCTGACCGATGCCGACAATCGCGAATGCGATGCGCTGATCGAAGCGTGCGCGCTCGATAGCGAGCGGCTCGTGCTCGTGCATCCGGGCGCGCAGCTGCCTTCCCGTCGATGGCCCGTCGAGCGCTTCGCCGACGTGGCGCGCGCGTTGTCGCGGCGCGGCTGGCAAGTCGCCGTCACAGGCAGCGCGGGTGAAGCCCCGTTGACGGCGCGCGTTGCGCAAGGTGCCGGCATCGATCTCGCCGGCCGCACGTCGCTCGGCTCGCTCGCGGCGCTCGTCGCGAAGGCGCGGCTCATCGTATGCAACGACACGGGGCTTTCGCATGTCGCCGCAGCGATGCGCACGCCGAGTGTCGTCGTCGCGTCGGGCAGCGATACACGTCGCTGGGCGCCGCTCGATCACGCGCGTCATCGCGTGCTCGCGGACTGGCCCTCGTGCCGTCCGTGCGCGTTTCGCGAGTGTCCTTACGGTCATGAATGCGCGATGAACATAAGCGTGCAATCCGTGATCGACACGGCATTCGCCCAGCTTGAATCGACCGTCCGAGAGGAGACGCTTCTTCATGCCCACGACTAGTTCCCGGCGTCTGCGCGTGCTTACCTGGCATATTCACGGCAATTATCTTTACTATCTGAGCCAGGCGCCGCACGACTTCTATCTCGTCACGCGCCCCGGTTATCCGCCGGGCTATGCGGGCACGGCGGGTGCGTTGCCCTTCGGCCCGAACGTGCATGAAATTCCGGCGAGCGAAGTGCAGTCGCAATCCTTCGATGTCGTGCTCTTTCAGCACAAGCGTCAATGGGACGACGACCGCATCAATCTGCTGAGCGACGCGCAACGCCGGCTGCCGCGCGTCTACATCGAGCACGATCCGCCGCAGGAAAACCCCTTCGAACAGAAGCACTGGGTGCAGGAACGCGACACGCTGCTCGTGCACGTCACGCACTTCAACAAGCTGATGTGGGACAGCGGCGAAACGCCGACGCGCGTCATCGAACACGGCGTGATCGTGCCCGAAGGCGTGCGCTATAGCGGCGAACTCGAACGCGGCATCGCGGTGATCAATCATCTGCGCCAGCGCGGCAGGCGGCTCGGCAACGATGTCTATGCACAAGCGGCCGCGCGCGTGCCGCTCGATCTCGTCGGCATGGATGCGCAGTCGGCGGGCGGCATCGGCGAGATCGGCAATCTGGAGCTTGCGGCGTTCAGCGCGCGCTATCGCTTCTTCTTCAATCCGATTCGCTGGACGAGCCTCGGGCTCGCCATCGTCGAAGCGATGACGATCGGCATGCCGATCATCGGTCTCGCGACGACCGAACTCGCCACCGTGATCCGCAACGGCGAAAGCGGCTACGTGCATACCGACACGCAGGCGCTCATCGACGCGATGCAGCACCTGCTGCGCGATCCCGCCGAAGCGCGGCGTCTCGGCGAAGGCGCGCGGCGCACCGCGCTCGAACGATTCAATATCGCGCGCTTCGCCCGCGACTGGGACGAAACGCTGCGCTTCGTATGCAGTTAGCACACACATAGAAAGGATGAAGGCGACATGAGAGAAGCCTATAGAAAGCGGATTCTGGTGACGGGCGGCGCAGGCTTTCTCGGCTCGCATCTGTGCGAGCGGCTGCTCGCGCTCGGGCACGATGTGCTGTGTGTCGATAACTTCTACACCGGCACGAAGGACAACATCGCGCATCTGCTCGACAGCCCGAATTTCGAACTGATGCGGCACGATGTGACATTTCCGCTTTACGTCGAAGTGGACGAGATTTACAACCTCGCCTGCCCCGCTTCGCCGATTCATTACCAGCACGATCCGGTGCAGACGACGAAGACCAGCGTGCACGGCGCGATCAACATGCTCGGGCTTGCGAAGCGCGTGCATGCGCGCATCTTCCAGGCATCGACGAGCGAAGTGTATGGCGACGCGCATGTGCATCCGCAACAGGAAGCGTACTGGGGCAACGTGAATCCGATCGGTCCGCGCTCGTGTTACGACGAAGGCAAGCGCTGCGCCGAAACGCTCTTCATGGATTATCGGCGGCAGCACGGACTGTCGATCAAGATCGCGCGCATCTTCAACACGTACGGGCCGCGCATGCATCCGTCGGACGGACGCGTGATCTCCAACTTCATGATGCAGGCGCTCTCGGGCGAGCCGATCACCGTGTACGGCGAAGGCTCGCAGACGCGCTCCTTCTGCTATGTCGACGATATGGTCGACGCATTCATCCGCCTGATGGACACGCCCGATGAACTCACCGGACCCGTCAATCTCGGCAATCCGCACGAGCTTTCGATGCTCGAGATCGCGCGGCGCATCATCGAGTTGACGGGATCGTCATCGGAGATCGTGTTCAAGCCTTTGCCGATGGACGATCCGTGGCATCGTCAGCCGGATATCGCGCTCGCACGCGATGCCCTCGGCTGGACACCGACGACGCCGCTCGACGAAGGCCTGCGTCGCACGGCGCAGCATTTCCGTGGCGTGATCGAGGCGATGCAGGGACGTCACGCGCTCACTATCGCCACGTCAGGTTGATGCTTCCGTTCAACGGCGCAGCATTGCATCGTCACATTCGAACGCGCGCTCGCGCCGCCCTCATCGAAGCGATGTGCGCGCCGTCACGTCGCCGATCGTCGCGATCAGCTTCGGCGCGGCGACCGGCTTCGTCAGATGCGCCTGAAAGCCCGCGGCCTGTGCGCGCGAACGTGCATCCGCCTGCGTGTGTCCCGTCAGCGCGATCGCGGGCATGCGTTCGGACAGCGACGCGCCGCGGCGCGACTCTTCCTCGCGAATGAGTCGCAGCACGTCGTAGCCGTTTTGTTCGCCGCCTAGCACGATGTCGCACAGAAGCGCGTCCGGCCACTGCGCGCCGGGCAGTTCGCGCAGACGCGCAAGCGCTTCATCGCCCGATGCGCAAGACATGACGCGCGCGCCCACCGATTCGAGCACGGCTTCGAGCGCATCGCGCGCGTCTTCCTGATCGTCGAGCACCATCACGGTGATGCCGGCCAATGCATCGTCATGCGTGGCTTCGGACGCTTGCGGATCGTCGAGCACGGGACGCAGCGGCATCGTCGCGACATACGCGACATGCTCGTCGATATAGCGCACCGTGAAGCCGCCGCCCATTTCGTTCAATGCGGATTCGAGCCGCCGCATCTGCTGCGAAGACAGATCGGCGGGACTCGCGCGCTGACCGATCACCGTGAGATTCGCGTGATTGTCTTCGCGGAACACGCGCAGTTCGATGCGCTCGCCGCGCGCCGCCGAGCTCATGTGCGAACGGCACAGATCGGCCACGATCTGCTGCAGCACGCTGGCATCGCCCGAGACGCGCAAGCCCGGATCGCTGATGACCGTGTAGAGATTCACGCCGCGCGTGACGATCTCGTCGTGCAGCGCATCGACCACGCCTGCGACGAGCGCATCCAGTCCGAGCGCCGTCGCGGACACCTTGCGTTGCGCGTGCTTCAGCTCGCCCTGCTGCCATTGCAGCGACCACATGCGCGCGTACACGCCATCGCGCGCGAGCAGTTCGTCGTGCTGTCCCTGCTCGACGATGCGTCCATGCTCCATCACGAGAATCCAGTCGGCATCGACGACAGTGGACAGCCGGTGCGCGATGACGATCGACGTGCGGCCCTCCGCGAGCCTGTCGAGCTCGTTCTGGATCGCGCGTTCGGAGCGCGTATCGAGCGCGGACGTCGCTTCGTCGAACACGATGATGCGCGGATTCTTGAGTATCGCCCGCGCAATCGCGATGCGCTGACGCTCGCCGCCGGAGAGCCGCACGCCGCGCTCGCCGACGCGCGTCTCGTAGTCGTCCGGCAGACGCTCGATGAAGCCGTCGAGTTGCGCCGCGCGCGCCGCCCGCGCGATGTCCGCGCGCGTCGCGCCGGGACGCCCATAGCCGATGTTGTAGGCGATCGTGTCGTTGAAGAGCACGGTGTCCTGCGGCACGATGCCGATGGTCGCGCGCAGGCTGTTCTGCGTGACCTGCGAGATGTCCTGACCGTCGATGCGTATCGCGCCCGCCGTCGGCTCGTAGAGCCTGAACAGCAGCTTCACGAGCGTCGACTTGCCCGATCCGCTGCCGCCGACGACCGCGAGCTTCTTGCCCGGATGCGCGCGAAAATCGACATCGCGCAGAATCTGCCGCGCCGGATCGTAACCGAACTCGACATGATCGAACTCGATCTCGCCCGCCGTCACGACGAGCGGCTTCGCGTGCGCTTCATCGACATCCTCGCGCACGCGGCCGCGCGACAGCAGAATGTTGAACATGCGCTCGACGTTGACCATCGCGTCGTTGGTCTCGCGAAACACGAAGCCGAGCGTGTTGAGCGGATTGCACACCTGCACGATATACGCGTTGACGAGCACGAGATCGCCCACGCTCATCGTGCCAGCGACGACGTGTTGCGCCGCGCGCAACATCACCGCCGCAATGCCGATCGTGATGATCGTGCTCTGCCCGACATGCAGCAGCGTGAGCGCGCGCTGATTGGCGATGCGCGCATGCACCCACTGCTCCAGCACGCTCGAAAGACGCCGCGTTTCGATGCTTTCACTCGCGAAGAACTTCACCGTTTCGTAGTTGAGCAGGCTGTCGACGAGACGGCCGTCCGATTGTGCTTCGAGGCCGTTCACCGCGCGCTGGAAGCGCATGCGAAAGCGCGTGAAGATGACCGTCCACACCGAATACAGCACGAACGTCGCGCCGATGATCGCCATGAATTCCAGCGAATACGCATGCACCATGACCGCGACGATCGTGCCGATCTCGATCATCACCGGCACGATCGTGAAGAGCGATGTGCCGAGCAAAAAGCCGATGCCGTCCGCGCCCTTCTGCACGTCGCGCACGACCGCGCCGGTTTCGCGCCGCGCATGAAAGCGCGCGCCGAGCGCATGAAGATGCGCGAACGTGCGCTCGGTGAACGACGCGACCGTGCGCTGCGTGACGATGCTGAAGACGACGTCGCGCGCTTCGTTGAGCACATCGCCGAGATAGCGCAGCAGCACGTAGGCGAGGACGAGAAAGACCGGAAAGACGACGCTCGATGCGGGATGACTGAACTCGTCGATGACGCGCTTGAGCATCAGCGGCACCCCGACCACCGCGAGCCGCGCGCCGATCATCAGCGCGACCGCCGCGGCGGTCTGATAGCGCCAGGCCCACACCGCGCGCCACAGATCGGCGCCGATGCGCCTGCGCACACGCGCGCGCTCCTGATCCTCCGTTACGCGGGCCGTCACTCCTTCCAGTCCTTGCGCTTGCCCGCGCCGGGATTCGATGCGCCCTTCGTCGCGGATTGCGCGTTGTTCTTCTGCACGCGCTCTTCTTCCATGCGGCTAAGCGTGGCCGGGTCCGTGCCCGACTGGCCCGCGGCGCCCGCGCCGCCGGCGACACCCGCGGATTTCCCGGACGCCTGGTTTCCCGATGTGGAATGGCCTGGCGGCGCACCGTTTTGCTGGGCGTTTGCGAGCGTGACGCCCGACAGCGAGACGCACGCGAGCGTGTGGATCATTCCCGATCGTAATTTGCGATTCATGGCGTTCTTCCTGCAACAGGGAGTGGTCAGCACTGGTGTGTCGATCAGCAACCCGTGCGCCCGGGACCGCGATGACGGACCGAATGGGAAGCGTCAAGGGGCCTGAATCCAGCATGAATCCACGTCATCATCGGGGCGCCCGAAGTCTTGTCCGACAGCGAATCGATATCGCGGGAGGCATCTCAGGCTGTTTTGCAATTCGTGAAGCAATGCCATGCACTCTTTACTATTGCAACCGATCTGTCGTAGACGAATCTGACGCCATTCCTGTTCGGAAACTCTACGCTCGAATTGCGTGAGCGTGAGGTCGATCCTCGAGAGAGTCTGCCTATCCATCTTGTCGTAGTGGGATTGAGATCGAAAGGACTCGACCCAGTACGTTTGCAGGCAATTGCCTTCAATGAGCCTTGCGCGCCGCCTCTTCCAGCCGCAAGGACGATTCGAGAACTTCGCTCGAAGACGTGACGAATTCGCGTGCCCATTGCGTGGCGGCGCGCTCGGCGGCGCTCCGTGTTCCATACGCCACGTTGGTCGGAAAGGTCGCTTTGGGCACTTCGTCGTGCTTTCGATAATCTCGCTGGCGCGAGAACTGTGCGATCGCGGTCCAGCCATCATCCGGTACGTGTTCTGGAATGATCTCGACAAAAAAACCGCTCATGGAGTACATGATGTCCTTCGTTTAAAAGCACATCTGCTGATGCAAGGTCCGAACGCCCGGAGAAACGCCCGACCGTTCGAGCGCTGCCTTGCCGCGCCGCTTTCGACGGCCACGCAATGCACGTTTTTCCAGACATGCGATGTAAATCAGGCATTCGGATAGCTTAGCCCTTATCGAGCAAATATCGGACCGCGACGCCTAAAAAATCACGCGCATTTCATGATGTGGTTATAGGAAAGCATTCGATTGAATGCGCCGCTTTCTTGGCCGCATCCCGGGCAACATCCGGTAAGAGGCGCGTAACCCAATGCGCGTCGTGCCTTCATAGACTGTGCGCTTTCGATAACCCGCTTCGAACGCACATGCGCCCGGCTCTCACCATCGATTCGCTCGCGAGCTTCCGGCTTAGCGAAGACGGCGGCTATCTCGTCGTCGACGCGCGCTCGGGCTCGTCGGTCGCATTGCATTGCTCCGTCATGCACGAGTTGATCGCCGCGCTCGCGCACGCCATCGCGTGCTCGGAAAGAATCCGCAAGAAAAATCGCGCGGCCAAATTCACGATGCATTGCGCAGGCTGGGAAGTCGCGCTCGATGCGGATGGCACCGGCGCGCTGATTCTCTCCTTCGTCCTTCAGGGCGGCGCGCAGCTCTCCTTTCGCATACGCCGCGAAAGCGCGCTGCAGATCCATGAAGTCATCGGCGCGGCGACCGGCCAGTCCCTGCCCGCCATCGGCGATGCACCGATCCAGTAAGCCCGCGCCGCTCTCTCCACTTTTCCCGATTCCCGCATGAAGCATCACATCTATCGCTCGCTCGCAGTCGCGGCGGGCGCCCTCGTCAGCGCGCACGCGCATGCCGGCAGCAGCTTCATCGTGCGCGACATTCGCGTGGAAGGCGTGAGCCGCGTCGATCCGTCGACGGTCTTCGCCAATCTCAAGATACGGCGCGGCGACACCTTCACCGAGACGGGAGCCACCGATGCGATCCGCGCGCTCTACGACACCGGCCTCTTCACCGACGTGAGCGTGTCGACCGACGGCGACGTGCTCGTCGTGCGCGTCGTCGAAGCGGCGGCCATCGCCGGCGTTCAGTTCGCGGGCGTGCATGAATTCGACAAGGACAATTTGTCGAAGGCGTTGAAAGCGGTCGGACTCGCGCCGGGTCAGACCTACAACAAGGCGCTCGCGAACCGCGCGGAACAGGAACTCAAGCGCCAATATCTGATGCGCGGCTTTTACGCCGCCGAAGTCACGACCACGGTGACGCCGCTCGATCGCGGCCGCGTGCAACTGCTTTTCTCGGTCGCCGAAGGACCGAGCGCGAAGATCAGGCAGATCAATTTTCTCGGCAACACCGCGTTCGATGAAAAGACGCTGCACGACGAGATGCAGCTCTCCACGCCCAACTGGTTTTCCTGGTACACGAAGAACGATCTTTATCAGAAGGAGAAGCTCACCGGCGATCTGCAAAACCTGCGCTCGTTCTATCTCGATCGCGGCTACCTCGAATTCAGCGTGGAATCGACGCAGGTTTCGATCTCCCCCGACAAGAAGGACATGTATCTGACGATCATGCTGCACGAAGGCAAGCCTTACACCATCACGAGCGTGAAGCTCGCGGGCAATCTGCTCGGGCGCGATGCGGAATTGGCGCGGCTCGTGAGCATCGAGCCGGGCGAGCTGTTCTCGGCTAACAAGCTGCAGCAAGTGACGCAGACGCTCGTCGACAGGCTCGGCGGATACGGCTACGCCTTCGCGAGCGTGAACGCGCAGCCGGACATCGATCAGGCGCATCACACGGTCGCGCTCACGTTGCAGGTCGATCCGGGCAAGCGCGTGTATGTGCGCCGCGTCGAAGTGATCGGCAATACGCGCACGCGCGATGAAGTCGTGCGCCGTGAAATGCGCCAGTTCGAAAGCGCATGGTTCGACAGTCAGGCGCTCAAGCTCTCGAAAGACCGCATCAGCCGTCTCGGCTATTTCACCGATGTCGATGTGACGACCGTGCCCATCGAAGGCGATCCGGATCAGGTCGACGTGCAGATGAAAGTGACAGAGAAACCGACAGGGGCGATCACGCTCGGCGCGGGCTTTTCATCGACGGACAAGGTCGTGCTGTCCGCCGGCGTCACGCAGGACAACGTGTTCGGCTCGGGCACGAGTCTCGGCGTGAACGTCAATACGGCGAAGACGTATCGCACGCTGAGCATCACGCAGACGGACCCGTACTTCACCGTCGACGGCATTCAGCGCATCACCGATGCGTATTACCGGACGACGTATCCGCTCTACTATTCGAGCGATTCGAGCTTTCGTATCGTGAGCATGGGCGTCGACACGAAGTTCGGCATTCCGTTCTCCGAATCGGACATGGTGTACTTCGGCGCGGGCGTCGAGCAGGATCGCTTCAATACCGATTCGGATACGCCGCAATCGTATCTGGACTACGTGAGCGAGTTCGGCCGTGTGGTGAACAACGTGCCGCTCACGGCGAGCTGGAAGCGCGACCATCGCGACAGCGCGCTGGTGCCGAGCCGCGGCTATTATTTGCAGGCCAACGCGGAAGTGGGCACGCCGCTCGGCAACACCGAGTACTACAAGACCGATTTCACCGCGCAGTATTACCACTCGTTCTCGCGCGGCTTCGTGTTCGGCGTGAACCTTCAGGCGGGCTATGGCTCGGGTCTGGGTGGCAAGTCGTATCCGATCTTCAAGAATTACTACGCGGGCGGCATCGGTTCCGTGCGCGGCTACGAGTCGAGCTCGCTCGGTCCGCGCGACAAGACGACGAACGATCCGATCGGCGGCTCGAAGATGGTCGTCGCCAACATCGAGATGACGTTCCCGTTGCCGGGCACCGGCTACGACCGCACCTTGCGCGTGTTCACCTTCGTCGATGGCGGCAACGTCTGGGGCGACGAAGGCAACAGCACCGGATCGAACGGCCTGCGTTACAGCTACGGTATGGGCCTCGAATGGATTTCGCCGATCGGCCCGCTGAAGCTGAGCCTCGGTTTCCCGATCGTGCATCACAGCGGAGACACGTATCAGAAGTTCCAGTTTCAGATCGGCACCGCGTTTTAAGGCTCTCTACGTGAATCTTCGGCGAAGAGCCCGGCCCGTCCCGGTTCGGCGATCTACGCATGAGCGGGCATGACCGCGCCGAGCTTCGCGCCATTCGGACTGAACGCGTAGCCGCGCCCGCGTATCGTCTGAATGAGGCGCGGCTCTGCGGGATCGTCCTCGACGATCTGTCGCAAACGGCACACGAGCGCATCGACCGAGCGCTCGGACAGCGCGCAGCCCTGCTCGCTCAACTGACGGGTGAGGCGCAGGCGCGACATCACCGTCATCGGATTGCGCGCGAACAACGCGAGCAGTTCGAGGAGCCTGTCGTGTACGTCGATGGCCACGCGCTTGCGCTTCAGCGTGCGCTTCGCCGGATCGAGCACGAAGTCGCCGAGGCGCAGCTTGCCGTTGCCGGGCGTGACCGGCAATGCACGCCCCGCGCGATGACGCAACAGATTGCGCATCCGCGAAAGAATCTCGCGCTCGTTGCAGGGCAGTTGCACGAAGTCGTCGGCGCCGAGATCGAGACAGGTGATGGCGTCCATCCAGCCGTGCGGCGCGCCGATGACGAGCACCGCGATATCCGGATGCAGCGTGCGCAGATCGCAGAGCACGGCTGCCGTGGGCGTGTCGGTCAGTTCGTTGCTGAGCAGGATCAGCGAAGGCTTCGTGTGCTCGATCTCGACGGCGAGCGTCTCTGCATTCGAGATCGTTCGCATCGCCGGGTAATAGCTCGAAAGAAATGCGCGCAGTTTTTGCCGAACGCCGTCATCCGGCTCGACGATGACGATGCGATGCGGCTCGTGCGTACCGGACATCATCGTTACGCCCTCCGCAGCTTCGGACGGCCGAGCGCGGCCGCATCGAGCGCGACGTGACGTTCGCCGTTGGCGTGCAGGCGCATGCGCTCGCGGATTTCCGGTTCCGTCGCGCTCACGTGCACCGCGATGAACGAGCGTTCGCCGCGAAAGTTGATCCATTCGACGACACGGCAGGACGCGCCCCACGGCTGCACGATCGGCGCGGAAAGGCGGCAGCCGCGCAGTTTCGTCGCGGGTTCGTCGGCGATCTGCGCTACATCGGCGGAACTTCGTCCGGGCCAGGACGGGCGCTTCATATCGGCCTCCTTTCGTTCGGTGCGTGGCATGGCGTAACTCCGTGGTTTTCCCTTGAGATTGCCAGCGACGTTAGCGATCAATGCCGCATCCAGCATGGAGAAAAAATGGAGAAGTCGTGGAGATTCGCGAGGAAACTGCGTGACGAAGGCCGCATCAACTAGAATCGGCCGTCATTCAATCCGCCTGCCACGCGAAGGGTTCCTCATTGAAGTTTCGTTTTGGCATCGCCTCGAAGATCTTTCTGCTCGTGCTGGTCGCGTGTCTCGTCATCACGTTGACGATGGGCTACGCCGTGCGCGTCAGCTTCGAGAACGGCTTTCTGCATTACGTGCGCGAACGCGATGCGGGGCGCGAACGCGCCGTGATGGCGAAGGTCGCGAGCGAGTACGCCGCGCACGGCAACTGGGCGTTCCTGCGCGGCAACGACGACGCATGGCTCGCGCTGCTCGACGACGCACAGGAGCAGTTCCTGCGGCGCGAGATCGAAGACATGCGCGCGACCGTGCCGAGCGCGTGGCGCAGCTTTCCGGGCAGCGGGAGCGTGGCGCGCATCCTCGGGCCGCTCGGCGAGCCGTGGCACGGTCCGCACTGGGGCATGCGTCCTTCGAACGCGTTGCCGAACCCGTCGCCTTTCGCGCCGCCCGAATCCGCACCTCTGCGCGATTCGCTGAATACAGCGCCCGAAATCGAATCGGCGGATCGCGTGCGCGGGCATAGACGGGAACGTCCGCCTGCCGCGCTGTTCGATGCGGATCGCGCGCTCGTCGCATCCACCAACGAGCCGCCGCCGCCGGATGCGCCCGCGTCGCCCGTGCGCGTGCATGGCAAGATCGTCGGCTGGCTCGCAACCGCCGGGCCGACGCCGCTCACCGACGCCGCCGACATCGCGTTTCAGGCGCAGCAGATGCGCGCGACCTGGCAGATCGGCGGCGTCGCCGTGATACTCGCCGCCGTCGTCGCGATGGTGCTCGCGCGCCTCGTGCTCGTGCCGGTGCGCCGCGTGATGGCCGCGACGCATCGGCTCGCGAGCGGTGACTATTCGATTCGCGTGCCCGCGAAGAATCGCGACGAGCTCGACAAGCTCGCATCGGACTTCAACTCGCTCGCCGATTCGCTGGAGCGCGCGGAACGTTGCCGGCGCGAGTTCATCGCGGACGTGTCGCACGAATTGCGCACGCCGCTCGCCGTGCTGCGCAGCGAACTCGAAGCGATCGAAGACGGCGTGCATATATTCGATGCCGCATCGCTCGCCTCGCTGCAGACGGAAGTCGCGGCGCTGAACAAGCTCATCGAAGACCTGTACGACCTGTCGCTGAGCGATGTCGGCATGCTGCGCTATCGCAAGGCGCCCGCGCAGGTGAACGCGCTCACGCGCGCGTCCGTCGATGCGATGCGTCAGTCGTTCCGCGCGAAGCGGCTCGCCATCGATGTCGAATGCAGCGATGCGCTCGCCTCCGCCGATGTCGATGTCGACGCCGCGCGTTTCGTGCAATTGCTGAAGAACCTGCTGCAGAATTCCCTGCGCTACACGGATCCGAACGGGCGCGTGCGCGTCGCGCTCGCGGGCGCACCCGACGACTGGACGCTCAACGTGCAGGACTCGTCGCCGGGCGTGCCGACGTCCGCGCTGCCGCATCTCTTCGACCGTTTCTATCGCGTCGACGAATCGCGCAGCCGGCAAAGCGGCGGCGCGGGACTCGGGCTCTCGCTATGCAAGGCGATCGTCACGGCGCATGGCGGCAGCATCCGCGCGGACGATTCGGCGCACGGCGGCGTGTCGATCACCGCGCGCTTTCCTTCCCACCGCGAGTAAGCGATGCCCGTAACTTCTCCCGCCCATGTCCTGATCGTCGAGGACGAGCCGAAGCTGGCCGCCGTGCTCGCCGACTATCTGCGCGTCGCGGGTTACATCGTGACGACGCTCGCCGATGGCGCGCAGGTCATCCCGTTCGTGCGTCAAACGCCGCCTTCGCTGATGCTGCTCGACCTGATGTTGCCGGGCCGCGGCGGACTCGATATCTGCCGCGAATTGCGGACGTTTTCGGAGCTGCCGGTCATCATCCTGACGGCGCGCATCGACGAGATCGATCGTCTGCTCGGACTCGAAACCGGCGCGGACGACTACGTGTGCAAGCCGTTCAGCCCGCGTGAAGTGGTCGCGCGCGTGAAGGCGATCTTGCGTCGCGCGGGCGGCGCGAACGCAACCGCGAGCGGCGCGGCGGCCAGTGCGCTTCAAATCGATCCGCAGTTTCATCGCGTGACGCTCGACGGCCACGAACTGCGCCTCACGCCGATCGAATTCCGATTGCTGCATCTGCTGCATGTGTCGATGGGCCGAATACTGCCGCGCTCGTTTCTGCTCGATAACGTCTACGCGGATCATCGCGTGGTGACGGATCGCACGATCGACAGCCACATCAAGAATCTGCGCCGCAAGCTGCAGGACGTCCGGCCCGAGGGCGAGATCATCGTCTCGGTCTACGGCGTCGGATACAAGCTCGAAATCTGAGCGAACGTTCAGTTCGATGCGGGCATCGTCACGCGCGCGATCAGGCCCGAAGGCTCGCGATTGATGAGCGCGAGCGTGCCGCCGTGCGAACGCACGATGTCATCGACGATCGACAGCCCGAGGCCCACGCTGCCGGGCCGCTGCGCGCGCGCCGGGTCCAGGCGCACGAACGGCTCGATCACGTCCTGAAGGCGATCTGCGGGAATGCCCGGCCCGTCGTCGGTCACGTCGATCACCACGTTGCCTGCATCGAGCGCCGCCGTCACGACGATCTCCGTGCCGAAGTGAATGGCGTTGTCGATGAGATTCGTGAGAACGCGCTGGATCGCATCCGGCTTGCAGAAGAACGGAATCTGATCCGGCCCGTCGTAGCGGATCGCCGCGCCCGACTCCGCGTATTCGTCGCATAGCGTGCCGAGCAGCGCGCCGAGATCGAGCCACTCTTTTTTCTCCGCGCCCGCATCGCTCGTGAGGAATGCGAGGGCGGAACTCACCATTGTCTGCATCAGATCGATGTCGCGCAGCAGCTTGGCACGCTCGATCTCTTTCTTCTCGGCGTCGAGCTGCAGGCGCATGCGCGTGAGCGGCGTGCGCAGATCGTGGCTGATCGCGGCGAGCATGCGCGTGCGGCTTTGCATCGAGCGCGCGATGCGTTCCTGCATGCGGTTGAACGCATGCGCGGCGCGGCGGATTTCGAGCGGTCCTTCTTCATCGATCGGCGCAACGGTGATGTCGCGGCCGAACGCATCGGCTTTCTCGGACAATCGCCGCAACGGGCGAATCACGCGCGACACCGCCCACGCCGACAATCCCGCGACGCCCACGCACAGAAACGCGAGCGCGCCGAAGAACGGAATCGTGAAGCGATCGGGCTCGCGTTCGTTGCGGTCGGTGCGAATCTCCAGCGTGCGCTGGCCGAGGGGAATCAGCACTTGAAGATTCTGCGTCGGCTGACGCGCATCGCACGTTCGCACCGTCAGCGCCGCGCCCGCGTGCAGTTCCGCTCTGAGCGCGGCTTCGAGATCGTGCGTGTCGAGCGTCGAGCCTTTGCAGATGACGGCATCGTCGACGAGCTTCGCCGTCATGCGCGCGCGACCGGCGGCGGCCAGCACGCGCACGCGGTCCGCGTCGGGCGTCGCGCTCAGCATGTCCACCAGCGCGACGATGCGATACGACGTCTGCCACGGCCACGGCGGGCTCGGCGGCGCGCCGGGATAGAACAGCAACACGATGAAGAGCAACAGCGTCGCCGCCGACGAGCCCGCGACGATCGCGAGAATCTGCCCGAGCGTGGTCGCGAAAACGCGCGGCATCAGGCGGCGCATCACTGGGCGGTCACTTCGGGCTGGAACGCGTAACCGTCGGCGCGCACGGTTCGGATCGGATCATCGAGCGGATCGTCGCCCGCGAGCTTGCGGCGCAGCCGGCTCACGAGCAGATCGACGGAGCGCGTCGCGATCGGGAAGTTTTTGCCGCGCGTGAGACGGATGAGTTCTTCGCGCGATAGCACTTGCCGCGGATGCTGGCACAGCACGAGCAGCAAGTCGGTTTCGGCGCCCGTCAACGGCACGCGCAAGCCGGCGGGCGAGCGTAGAAAGCGCCGGTACGGATAGAACGTGAAGCCGGAGAACGTCATCACGATTTCGCTTGCCGGCGCGCGCGCGGCGGCCTCGTTCGTCTGGCCGCGGCGCAACACGACGCGGATGCGCGCGAGCAGCTCGCGCAGATCGAAGGGCTTCGACACGTAATCGTCCGCGCCGAGTTCGAGGCCGACGACCTTGTCGGTCGGTTCGGACAGCGCGGTCAGCATGATGATGGGCGGCCCGCCCGATGCACGCACGCGACGGCAGAAGCTCAGGCCGTCTTCGCCGGGCAGCATCACGTCGAGCAGCACGAGGTCGAAGCCGCCGCGCGCGAGCAGTTCGTGTCCGGCTTCCGCGCTTCCGGCGACCTGCACGCGAAAGCCCTTGCCGCGCAGATAATCCGCGAGCGATTCGCTGATTTCCGGGTCGTCTTCCACGAGCAGCAGTTGAGATTCGTTCACTTCGTTGCACCGGTTCGAGAGCGGGCGGCGTCGCGCCTCAAGACGAGATTGTCCATCAATCCGGACCTCAACTTCATGTCAATCCGGACACACTCGGCCATCTTACTCAGTACGCGGATGTCGCGCGCAGACCACAACGTCCTTCCGATTCGCACAAGGCATTACCGCAGGTAATCGCGATTCGCGCCGCATTGCGGCATCGCGCGCACGCGAACGCATTGGTGCTCAAGGGATTCCTCTTTCGCTGTGCTCCGCAGGCGCACGCGTTACACAACATTCGGTAACTCGCGTCCAACGAAAGCACGTCATGTGCCGTGATTTAATCCGCCGTCCGATGCGTCGACCGATCGATCGGAAAGAACCTCAAGCTCTCTTGGAGATACCACAGTGAAGAAATCCCTATTCACGCTGAGCGCGCTGGCCGCGCTCGGCACCGTCGCCGGCACGGCGCACGCGCAAAGCAGCGTGACGCTCTATGGCCTCATCGACGCGGGCCTCACCTACACGAACAATCAGGGCGGCGCGCATAACGTTCAGGCGACGAGCGGCGCCGTCAACGGCAGCCGCTGGGGCCTGCGCGGAACGGAAGATCTCGGCGGCGGCCTGAAGGCGATCTTCACCCTCGAAAGCGGCTTCAGCATCATGAACGGCAAGCTCGGCCAGGGCGGACGCGAGTTCGGCCGTCAGGCGTTCGTCGGACTGTCGAGCGATCGCGCGGGCGCACTCACGCTCGGCCGTCAGTACGATTCCGTCGTCGATTATCTCGGCCCGCTCGCGCTCACGGGCACGCAATACGGCGGCACGCAGGCCGCGCACCCGTTCGACAACGACAACCTCGACAACTCGTTCCGCGTCAGCAACTCCGTGAAGTACCAGAGCCTGAACTACGGCGGCTTCAAGTTCGGCGGCCTGTATGGCTTCTCGAACGATGCGGGCGGCTTCGCGACGAATCGCGCGTATAGCGTGGGCGCATCGTACAACTACGGTCCGTTGAACGTAGCGGCGAGCTACATGCAGCTGAACAACGCGGGCGCGACGCTGAATTCGAGCGGCGCAGTCAGCGATGACGCCACGTTCAGCGCAAGCCGTCAGCGCACGTTCGGCGCGGGCCTGAGCTACACGTTCGGCGCGGCGCAAGCGGGCTTCGTCTTCACGCAGACGCGACTCGACGGCGCGACGGGCATCGGCGCATCGGCATCGGGCACGACCAACGGCATCACGCTCGATGGCGGCAGCGCGCGCTTCACCAACTACGAAGTGAACGGCCGCTACAACCTGACGCCCGCGTGGTCGGTGTCGGGCGCGTACACCTTCACCGACGGCCATCTCGAAGGCGTCGATCCGAAGTGGAATCAGTTCAGCCTGCAAACGGCTTACGCGCTGTCCAAGCGCACCGACGTGTATCTGCAAGGCGTGTATCAGCACGTGAGCGATACGGGCGATTCGGGCATCACGGCGGCGATCAACGGACTGTCGGCATCGTCGACGAACAGCCAGGTCTCGGCGACCGTGGGCTTGCGTCACCGCTTCTGATCGAAGCGTGAGCGAACGGCGGACGCGTATGTCCGCCGTTTTTGCGTCGCATGGGTTGCGGCGTTACTGATCGTCCCAGCGCGCGACGGTCTGTTCCTGAACGCCGAGCCCTTCGACGGATAGCTTCATCACGTCGCCCGGTTTCAGGTATTGCTCGGGCTTCATGCCGAGGCCGACGCCCGGCGGCGTGCCCGTCGTGATGACATCGCCCGCTTCGAGCACGACGAACTGGCTGATGTACGAAACGAGCTTGCTGATCGGAAAGATCATGTCGGACGTCGATGAGTTCTGGATGCGCTTGCCGTTCAGTTCGAGCCACAGCGGCAGATTCTGCACGTCGCCGAGTTCATCGGGCGTGACGAGCCACGGACCGAGCGGACCGAAGGTGGGCGCCATCTTGCCTTTCACCCATTGACCGCCGTGTTCGAGCTGGAACGCGCGCTCGGACACGTCGTTGCAGACTTCGCGCGATCGATATCGCAGAGCGTGATGTGCGCGACGCCTGCATCCGCGAGCGATACCGCGATGGCCGCGCCCGCGCCGCCGCATCCGAGCACGAGCGCGCGCTTCGCTTTCACGTCGTGGCCCTTCGCGAGCAGGCCGCGCACGAAGCCTTCGCCGTCGAACATGTCGGCGTGCCAGCGGCCTTCGTCATCGCGACGCAAAGCGTTCACCGCGCCGATGCGCCGTCCGCGCGAATGCACTTCATCGGCGATGGCGAGCGCACGTGTCTTGAACGGCGACGTCACGAGCAGGCCGTCGAGGTTCTTCAGGCGCAGCAGCGCGGGCAGAACCGCATCGATCTCGCTTGCCTCGATGTGCATCGGCACGAGCACCGCATCGATGCCCGCATCGGCGAACTTGCGCGTATAGACTTCGGGCGAGCGCACCTGCGCGATCGGATCGCCGATGATGCCGTACAAGCGCGTGCGCCCCGTGATCGACGCGGCGCTCATGCGCGGCTCCCGTACCACTCGGCGATGCGTTGCGAACGATGCCTACATTCCCGGGCCACCGTTTCATCCTTGATGCCCATGAGTTGCGGCGCGAAGATGCGCGCGTCCATCTCGTGCACGTCGGTGGCGATGGCTGGACCGAAATCCATCTGCGCGAAGACATCGCGTTCGATATCGATGCCCGGCGCGACTTCGATCAACTCCAGCCCTTTATCGCCGACACGAAACACCGCGCGCTCGGTGATGAACAACGCGGAATTGCCGCGCTCGTGCGCGAGCGGCGCGCTATAGCAGATCTGTTCGAGCGAACGCACGAACTTGCGATGCCTGCCTTCCTGCAGGATCCGCGTCTTGCCGTTCTCCCATTGCACGTCGAGCCCGCTCGCGGTGAGCGTGCCGCTGAAGATCACGCGCTTCGCGTTCTGGCTGATGTTGATGAACCCGCCGACGCCGACGATCTTGTCGCCGAAGCGGCTGATGTTCACGTTGCCGTGCGCGTCGACTTCCGCGAACGAGAGGAACGCGAGATCGAGACCGCCGCCATCGTAGAAGTCGAATTGCGACGGCTGCTCGATCATCGCGGCGAAGTTCTGCGCGCCGCCCGAATCGCGGCCTGTGATGGGCGCACCGCCGATCAGCCCTTGCTCGTTGGTGAGGATCACCGAGTCGAGCAGGTCTTCTTCCGCGGCGACGGTCGAGAGTCCCGTCGAAATGCCTGCGCCGAGATTGCACACGGCATGCGGATACAGCTCCATCGCCGCGCGCCGCACGATCAGTCTGACGCTGCTCCGGCTCGACGACGACGAAGTCCACGAGAATGCCGGGGATCTTCACTTGCTTGGGCGGCAGCGTGCCGCGCCGCGCCATGCGTTTCACCTGCACGACGACGATGCCGCCCGCGCGCCGCGTCGCCTGCGCCATCGCGAGCATTTCGCCGAGCACGGCTTCCTGTTCCATCGTGACGTTGCCGTCTTCGTCGGCGGTGGTGCCGCGCAGGAACGCGATATCGATCGGGAACGGCTTGAAGCGCAGCCATTCCTCGCCGTCGATATGCATCAGCTCGACGAGCATCTCTTCCGTCGACGGACTCTGACGCGCGCCCTGCTGACGCGGATCGACGAACGTGCCGAGCCCGGTCTTCGTGATGAGGCCGGGACGCCCGCCCGCCATTTCGCGCATCAGTTGAGACCTTGACGACGAGGCCATTGGGACAAACCCAAAGTACGAGGCATCGACGGGCACGCATCGATTTACAGGCTATGATCTGTTTTCACGCTTAACAAATCAAAGGCTGTAAAATGGCTTTACAGATCAAAACCTGTAGGAGCACGCGATGGACTATTCGCTGAAAACACTGAGCCAGCTCAGGCCGATCCTGATCGGCTTTCGCAAGGCGGCGGGCCTCACGCAAGCGGCGGTCGCGGCGCGTCTCGGCGTTACGCAGCAGACGTACGCGCAACTCGAAGCCAATCCGGCAGCAGTGAGCGTCGAACGTCTCTTCAAGGTTCTACGCGTGCTCGACGTGGAACTCGCGCTCACGCGAGCGGAAAAGGCGAGCGAAGCCGCGTCGATACACCCGCCGTCGCCCATCGCGGCCAAGGCCACCGCCGCGCGCCCCGCACGCAAGCGCGCCACGGCCGCCGCTGCGGCCTCGAAGAAACGGGAGAACTGGTAAACATGGCGCGCCGCACGCAATCCGGCCGACTCGACCTGTGGATGAACGGCCTGCCCGTCGGGCATTGGGAAACAGGCGCGGCCGGCGAACGCCTCGTCTATCGCGACGACTGGATCGCCGATCCTCAAGGCCGTCCGCTATCGCTGTCGCTGCCCTTCACGCCGGGCAATCAGCCGTGGCGCGGGCAAGTCGTCACCGACTTCTTCGACAATCTCCTGCCCGATAGCGAGCCGATCCGCCGCCGCATCGCCACGCGATTCCGCACCGGCGGCACGGCGCCGTTCCAGTTGCTCGCGCAGTTGGGCCGCGATTGCGTCGGCGCCCTTCAAATGCTGCCGCCCGGCGAAGCGCCCGTCGATCTCGACACCATAAAAGGCCGTGCGCTCACCGCATCGCAGATCGCGCGTCTGTTGCGCGAGACCACATCGGCGCCGCAACTCGGCCAGCACGAAACGGTCGACGAGCTGCGCCTGTCCATCGCCGGGGCGCAGGAAAAGACCGCGCTTCTGCGTCACGGCAAGCGCTGGCTTCTGCCCGAAGGCAGCACGCCGACCACGCATATCTTCAAGCTGCCGCTCGGGCTCGTCGGCAACATGCGCGCCGACATGCGTACGTCGGTCGAGAACGAATGGCTCTGCTCGAAGATCGTCGCGGCGTTCGGCCTGCCCATCGCGCGATGCGAAATGGAACGCTTCGACGATCAGAAGGTGCTCGTCGTCGAGCGCTTCGATCGCCGTCTGTCGAGCGACAAATCGTGGATCCTGCGCCTGCCGCAAGAGGACATGTGTCAGGCCACCGGCACGCCCGCGCTGCTCAAGTACGAGTCGGACGGCGGTCCCGGCATCGAACGAATCATGGAGGTGCTCGCCGGATCGACGCACGCCGCACAGGACCGTCTTCGCTTCTTTCGCACGCAGATGATCTTCTGGATACTCGCCGCCACCGATGGTCACGCGAAGAACTTCAGCATCGCGCATCTGCCCGGCAACCGGTATGAATCGACGCCGCTTTATGACGTGCTCTCGGCGCATCCGGTCATCGGTACGCGGGCCAATCAATTCGCCGCGCAACGCGTGCGCCTCGCGATGGCCGTGCGCAGCAAGAACGCGCACTATCTGATCGGCGAGATTCAGCGGCGGCACTGGATCGCGCAGGGGCGGCGCGTCGGCCTTGCCGCGAACGATGTCGAAACGATGATCGATGAACTCGGCGCGCGCACGCCGCACGTCATCGATGAAGTGGCCGCACGCTTGCCACGCGATTTCCCGATGGACGTCGCCGAGACGATCTTCGACGGCATGCGCCGCCTCGCGCGCAAGCTCGCATCGTGACGCGCGGCGTCACTTGCCCATGTACTTCTGCGCGAGCGCTTCGTAGAGCGGCGGTGCGAACAGCTTCGACACCTGGCTCGCAATCAGCGCGGTGGCCATCAGCGACAGCACGAGCGCGTGACCGTTGATCATCTCGATGACGATCACGAACGCCGTGATCGGACTCTGCGTGACGGCGGCGAGATAGCCGACCATGCCGAGCGCGATCAGCATCGGCAATTCCATGTTGCCGAACACGAGATGCAGCGCATTGCCGATGCCCGCGCCGATCGCGAGCGACGGCGCGAAAAGTCCGCCCGGCGCGCCCGGCAGATACGACCCGACCATCGACGCCATTTTCAGCAACGGATAGCTCGCGCCGACTTCCGTGTGGCCTTCGAGCATGCCGCGCGCTTCCGCATAGCCGCTGCCGAAGGTATGGCCGCCCGCCACCACGCCGATGACCGCGATGACGAGCCCGCACGCCGCGCCGAACGCCACCGGATGCGTCTGACGCCAGCTCGCGAGACGGCCCGGCATCCAGCGCTCCGTGTTGAGCAACAGCCAGCAGAAGATGCCGCCCGCGATGCCCGTCACCACGCCGAGCAAAACGACGGCGAGCGCGAGCGATTCGGGGAAGTGTCCGGTGAGATCGATCGTGCCGAAGTAGACGTAGTTGCCTTGCAGCGCGAGCGAAACGATGCCGGCAAAGATGATCGCCGTAATCAGCACGCCGCTCGTGCGCTGCTCGAAGCTGCGCGTGAGCTCTTCGATGGCGAACACCACGCCGGCGAGCGGCGCATTGAACGCCGCCGACAATCCCGCAGCCGCACCCGCGAGCGCGAGATTGCGTTCCAGCGCGCCGCCGCGCATGTTGCGCAAGCGTGTGGGATAGAAGCGGCGCAAGCTGAACATGAGCGCCGCGCCCACATGGATGGTCGGCCCTTCGCGTCCGATGGTGAAGCCGCCGAGAATCGACAGAAACGATATGGCGATCTTGCCGACGAGAATGCGCAGCGTGAGCAAGCGCGGCCCGAGCTCGCGCTTGTCGTGCAGCATCGCGATGACCTGCGGAATGCCGCTGCCTTCGGAGCCGGGAAAGAAGCGGCGCGTCAGCCAGACAGCGAGCGCGCCGATCGCGGGCGTGAGCAGCAGCGGCAACCACCAGTAGACGGCGACGACGCGCAGAAAGGCGTCGTACCCGAAGTCGATCAGCCGTGCATACATGACCGCGACGAGCCCGGTCGCGATCGCGCCGAGCCAGAACACGCCGTAATGCAGCCACAGTCTGCGCGCGCGCAGGATGGTGCGCCGGTCGATGAATCCAGGAATGTGCATCGGGGAAGCCGCCTTAAATTTAAGGCACATTGTGACATAAAAGTTGCATCACACTTCCTGCGGACCGAACACCCAGCCGAACGATCCATAGTGCGCCTTGTGTTCTGCAGCGAGCCTGAGCAGGCACCGCTCGCCCTTCGCGGTGAGGTGAACCTGCACTTGACGGCGATCGGTCTTGTCGGTTTTGCGCGTGACGAGTCCCGCCGTCTCGCATCGCGACACCAGCGCCGCGGTGCCGTTCGGCGCGGCCTGCAGCCGCTCCGCGAGCTCGCCCACGGTGGCCCAGCGCCGTTCGGGAAATCCGCGTACATGCAGAAGCAACTGGTACTGAAGCGTCGTGATGCCGGCCGCGTTGCAGACTTCCTCCGACACGCGCAGGAACTTGCGCAGCTCGTAACGGAAGCTCGACATCGCTTCCAGATCCTGCTTGTTGATGCTCGATGACATTGGCGATCCTGATTCGAGATTGGCTTGCTCGCGGATCATACGACGCCGGCTACCCGAACACGCGTCGCCACGCCACCCGAAGGCGCCGCGCGCGGTCCTCGAACAGATACGAAGCGAGCAGCGCGAGAAGCATGGAGACGGCGCCCGTCAGCACATGCTCGACGTAAGGCAGACGGTAGTGGCCCGGATGCGCATACGCGTCGCCGATCGCGGTGAGCACGCCGACGAGCGCCGCATTGCCGTACCGGTTTCCGTAGAGTTTCGCGGCGGGCGTGAAGGTCAGAAGCAGCGCGAGCAGTCCGGTCAGAAGGCCGGTCTTGAACGCCACCATCCAGTGCGCGGCGCTGGCGATATTGCCCCAGCTGCCGGGCATGCACGTCATGCATGCGCTCGTCGGCTGCCAGAAGCGTTGAACGAAGACCTTGATTCGACGCGTCCATTCGTTCCACATGATCGCCGTCCTCATCGACGCAGCGCGTCATCGATTGCTGCGAGCGCGTAAAGCAAGCCGCGCTTCCTGCCCTCTTGCGCGAGCCGCTGTAGCGCATCCGTCGACGCCGCTTTCCGGTCGCCCTTGCCATGCGCGACGAGCGCGCGCGCCCGCGCCACGACGAATGCCGAAAACGGCGATGGCTCGCGTCGCGCGTAATCTTCGAGCGCCGCAGCGTGATGCGCGGCCGCGTCCAGAAGTCCGCGATCGAGGCACGCGTCTATCGCGTCGCGCCGAAAGAGAAAATGGTTGTGGCTCACCGCGCCGCTGGCGAGCAGAGCTTCGCCTTTCGCAAGCGCGCTGTCGAAGACCGCGACGTCGTCCGTCGAACGCGCCAGCACGCCGAGATACGCGGCGCCCAGATACGTCATGCCGGTCTCGCGGCTGATCGACAGCGCCTCTTCGATATCGTCGAGCGCGTCGCGCCGGCGTCCCGCGACACGATGCAATTCCGCGCGCAACGCGAGCGCCTCGCCTTCGAAGCGCCTCGATTTCAGTTCGCGCGCACAGCGCAGCGCCGGGCCGACATGCTCCCACGCGCGATCCCACTGCGCGAGATCGTGCAGGCAGTGAAACGCCGCATGATGCGCAACCGCGAGCGCCCGCAATTGCCCGACCTTCTCCGCCGCGGCCACACTCGCGAGCGCCGCATCGAGCCCCGCGTTCGCCGCGCCCGCGAACCATGCGGTAATCGCGTGCATCGGCAGATTGGCGACTTCGATCCGTCCGAATCCGTGACGCCGGCACAGCTCGATGCAGCGGCTGAAGGCGTCGTTCGCGCTGATCATCCGTCCGCGCATGTACTGCGCGTCGCCGATTCCGCCGAGCGCGGCGGCCTCCAGTTCCGCGTCGCCCGCTTGCTGCGCGAGCGCGAGGCTGCGTTCGTGTTCGCGCACGCAGCCTTCGATATCGCCGCGCGGAAAACACAGGTTGCCGCGCAGGAAATGGATGCGCGCTTCCTCGCGCAGCAGTCCTTGCGCGGTCGCGGCCGATGCGGCGCGATTCAGATCGGCCCACGCACCATCGAGATCGTCGATGACGCGCTTCACCGTCGCGCGCCCGATCCACGCGTGACAGCGCGCCCTGTCGGTCGTGGCGAAGCCGAGCGCGGTTTCGAACGCCGCGAGCGCCGATGTCATGTCGCCCGCGTCGTGCAGGATCGTGCCGCGCAGGCATTCGAGCGCGGCGCGGTCGCTGTCCGCATCCGCGATTTCGAGCCCGCGCGCGACGAGCCGAAGCGCCGCTTCATGCCGATACGCCGACGCCTGCACGCGCGCCGCGTCGCAATAGGCGAGCGCCGCTGCGCGATCCGCGGCGCGATCGAGATGCTCGGCGCGCAGAACCGGATCGCGCTCGCCGAACCACTGCGCCGCGCGACGATGCAACGCGCGGCGACGGCTTTTCAGCAGCCCGTCGTAGATCGCGTCGCGGATCAGCGCGTGGTGGAAGATGAAGCCGGCGCCCTGGCGTCGCACCAGGCGATCCATCGACGGCGATTCGAGCGCGGCGCCGGCGCCGGTTTCATCGACGAGAAAATCGACTGCATCCTTCTCGACGAGCTGCCCGAGCACCGACGCCGCCTGCAAAGCGGTCTTGCCGGCGGAATCGAGCCGGTCGAGCCGCGCCTGCACGAGACTGCGCACCGAGCCGGGCACGCCGGATTCCGCGCCGTCCTGCGCGTGGTTCAGCAACTGTTCGAGAAACAGCGGATTGCCCGCCGCCCGCGCGATGCAGCGCTCCGCGAGATCCGCCGTCGCGCCGGGAAACGATTCGGCCATGACGCGCGCCTCGCTTGCGCTCAACGGTCCGAGATCGATGAGCGAATACGGCGCGCCGTGCGCGGCGTGCCAGGACGCGTCGAAGGTTTCGGATAACGGTCGCGCGGTCAGTACGAGCACGGCCGCGCAATCCGCCGCCGTCGCGGATAGCGCCGCGAGGTCCGCCAGCGTCGGCGCATCCGACCAGTGAATGTCTTCGACGGCAAGAACCCGCGGATGCCGGCCGCTCGCGCGACGAACGAGCCGCGCCACGACATCGCGCCGGCCGCGAACGCGCATCGCGTTGTCCATTGCCTCGAAGACCGTGCGATCCGCGAGCGGCATGGGCATGTCGAGCAGGTCTTCGAGAAAGAGCGCATCGCCTTCATCGATCGAACCGGCGGCGATCGCCTGGGCGATGCCCTGCCCTATCGTTGCGTCATCGTTCGGATTGTCGAGCGCGAGCAGTCCGCGCACGAGCGATTGAATCGCGCCTCGTCCGGTCGCCGCGCCGAAGTCGAGCACGAGCCCGCCGTGACAGACGAATCCCGCATCCCGCGCGGCGCTTTCGAACGCTTCGACGAGGCGCGTCTTGCCGATGCCCGCCTCGCCGCGCAGCACGATCGTGCGTCCATGGCCCGTCGCGCGGCACGAGCCGAGCACGGTCCGGAACGCGAGCAGATCTTCGCAGCGGCCGACCATCGGCCGGATCGGCGGCGCGTGTCGAATGCCGGCGATGCGCCATGCCGGAACCGGACCGGCGAATCCCTTGACGGACAGCGCGCCGCGTTCGACGCAATCGAGACGCTCGGCCAGATGACGCCGCACGGCCTCCGATATGAGGATTTCTCCCGTGCCGGCCGCGTCCGTGAGACGCGACGCGAGATTGACGGTGTCGCCCGTGACGGTGTACGCCCGATGCGTCGCGCTGCCCGTGCCGCTCGCGACGACCTCGCCGCCCGCAATGCCGATGTGCACGCAAACCGCGCGACCGAGCGCGCGCGACAGGCCGGGCATCGCGTCGTCGATTGCGAGCGCGGCGCGCACGGCGCGTTCGGCATCGTTTCCATGCGAGACCGGCGCGCCGAAGACCGCCATCACCGAGTCGCCGACGTGCTTGTCGACATGGCCGCCATGCAGCTCCACGATGCGATCGACCTGCTCGAAGTATCGATCGAGCACGTCGAGCACTTCTTCCGCGTCGATTTCCCGGCTCATCTGCGTGAAGCCGCACAGGTCGGCGAAAAGCACGGCGACTTGCCGCCGCTCTCCTTCATCGCCCGGTTTGATGGACGCATGCGGCAGTCCGGCCAGCGCATCGAGCAGCTTGCGCCGATGCCCGACCGGCGCGACGCCGAGTTCCTTCAGGTCGTCGGCGGTGAGATTGCGCAGCACGTCGGCGTCGATGGCGTTCTCGCGAAACACCGGCTCGTACCGTTCCATTCCGAGGCTGCGCAGCCAGGCGGCGACGTCCACGATCTCTCCTGGGCGGAAGATCTGCTTCCACTCAAAAAGATAGCACGCAGCCGGACGCGCGCCATGGCTCTCACGCTCCGATCGACTGCAGCAACCGCGTGAGATCGCGCGGCTCGACGCGGATCAATCCGCCTTTCGGACTGTCGATGTCGGCGATCAGCGCGAGTGACAGCGCGACCGTCGCCGGAAGAATCGTGATGAGCAGCCCTTTGGTCAGCTTGCCCTTCGCGCCGTAGCCCTGCATCACGCAGCCGAGCAGCGCGATGATGATCATCAGATACCACGCGCCCAGCGGAATATGGTTGATGCGCGCTGCCTCCGAGTAGTCCTGCGAGTTCAGCACGTCGTTCATGCCGGCGACGACGAGCGCGCCGATGGGCGTCGGCTGATCCTTCGCCACTTGCGTCGCGAGCTGCCACAGCTCCGTTTCGACATTCGACGTATCGCGGACGATCGTCGCGAGCGCATCGGGCGCGCGCGTCGTGTAGTTCGCCAGTCTCAGCTTCGTATAGCGGAGCAGCGCGGACTTGATCTTCGCGCCGGTCGCGGCATCGGCGAGATCGGCGCGCGCATATTCGGTGCCGATCGCGTTCGCCTCGCTTTCCTCCAGCGTCTTGCGCAAGTCGTAGCGATTCACCGCCATCGACAGGCTGAAGCCGACGAGCAGCGCAAGCAAGGTCAGCGTGGAAGTCTGGATGATGTTGAAGTCTTCGCGATCCTCCGGCGGCAGCACGGCGAAGCGCCGCAATACGTGCGCGCCGCACGCCACCGCGCCGATGAACAGCGCGAGCAGCACGACGAACAAACCTTCCGGATGATCGACTAAAACCGTCATCGGCGCTCCTTCAGCGCGCGTCGGCCACGGAAGATTCGGCGCTCGCGAGCATCGTCGCCAGCGTCGTTCCGGCGAGCGCCGGCGCGTCGACGTGAAAGAGCGCATCGCCGAGCGCCGCGCGCGCGCCGATCCGTCCGGCGAGCCATGCGCGCAAGCCCGCCTCCGGCATCACGACGATGTTGCTGCGCCGCGATGCGTCGGTTGCCGTCACGTCCGGCAGCTCGGGGACGATGTCGGGATCGAAGCCATCGACGGTCGCGCGAAAGAACCCCCACGTATCGCTTTCGACGAGGAACACGTAGAACTCCGGCAGCGCGAGAAGCTCGTCCGGCGTGTGCGTTTCCTCGATGCGCGCCTGCAGCAGATTCAGCGCATCGATCGCCGACATGCGCGCGCGCGCCGCGGCGAGCGGCCCTTGCCCGGTATCGGCGGGATCGATCAGCCCGGCCTCGATGGCCTTGCGCGCGGCGACCGCGACCGTCAGCGCCGCCGGATGACCGACGCCGAATTCGATCTTGAAGTTGCAGATGGCGCACATGTCGGCCCCTCAAGGCGTGACGATATTGAAGTAAAACTCGAACGTGTCGAGCCAGGTGAGAAACGCGCCGAGCTGCTGGCTGTTGCCGTCCACCTTGGCTTCGCCGGACATCACGAGCTTCTGCATGTTCGTCGTGCCGAGCATGATGTTGTTCAGGTTCTCGCGCGTCATCGTGATCGATGCATCGGCCGCGCCCGACGTCGTGCCCTTCGAGTAATGGATCGCGCTGTTCTCCACGCCGAGCACGACCTGCTCTTTCGTGTCGGTGAGCGTGAGATTGAACGTGACGGTCTTGCCCGCCGCGCGTTCGCCATTCAGACGGATGCCGAGAAAGTCGAGGAACATGTCGAGCGGCATCGCGCGGATCGTGTCCGGGCTTTGCGGCTGCGGCGCGGGCACTTTCTGAATGCCCTTGCGCAACTCCATCGCGCCCGTCAGATAGAAATTGCGCCACGGCGCGGATTCGGCCTGATAGCCGAGCTGCTCATAGGCGTCCGCGAGCAACTGCTTCGCGGCGACGTTCTGCGGCTCCGCGAACACGACGTGATTCATGACTTCGGCGACCCATCGATATTCGCCCTTGTCGTAGGACGCGTGCGCCTTCCTGATGACCGCCGCCGCGCCGCCCATGTATTCGACGTAGCGCTTGCCGCTTTCGGTCGGCGGAAGCCTGTGCAGATTCGCGGGTACGCCGTCGAAAAAGCCCAGACGCAAGTTGTATTGCGCGACCGCGTCGTGATAAACGGTGCCGTAATAGCTGCGGCAATACCAGTGCTTCGCGAGGCTGTCGGGGAGACGAATCGCTTCGCCGATTTCGAGCGGCGTCTGTCCCATGTTCGCGAGCCGCAAGGTCTGATCGTGCAGATACCGGTACATGTCGCGCTGCGCGCGCAGAAACGGCTGGATGCGGTCATTGCCCCACGTCGGCCAGTAATGCGAGGCGAACAGCACTTGCGCATCCGCGCCCCACATGTCGATGGACGTCTGCAGATACTTCGACCAGAGCAGCCCGTCGCGAACCTTCGCGCCACGCAGCGTGTAGAGATTGTGCAGCGTGTGCGTTGCGTCCTCGGCCGCGCAGAACGCCTTGAATTTCGGCAGGTAGAACATGAATTCGGACGGCGCTTCCGATTCCGGCGCCATCAACACCTCGATCTCGACGCCGTCGAGCGTCATCTTCTGCCCGGTCTTCTCCGCGAATATCGTCGGGAAGGCGAGCGTGATCGTGCCGACGGACGTCGTCTTCCCGAGGCCGCCATCGACGATGCCGGTCGGGCTGCGCGGCAGCAGCGAGCCGTACATGTAGCTCGCGCGGCGTCCCATCGCGTTGCCGGCGATGACGTTCTCGCCCACGGCGGCGTCGGTGAATCCGACCGGCGCGACGATCTTCACTTTCCCCGATTGCAGATCCTGATCGCTGACGAGCCCGCGCACGCCGCCGTAGTGATCGACGTGACTGTGCGTGTAGATGACGTGCGTGATCGGCTTGTCGCCCAGATGCGGAATGACGAGTTGCTTCCACACCGTCGACGCGACCTCCGTCGTGATGAACGGATCCACGACGATATAACCCTGATCTCCGCGGATGATGCTCATCACCGAAAGATCGTAGCCGCGCACTTGCCAGATGCCCTCGACGACCGTGAACAGGCCGTGATTCATGTTGAGCTTGGCGTTGCGCCACAGGCTCGGATTGACTGTGGGCGGCGCATTGTTGTCCGGGCCGCCGTTCACGAACGCGAACGTCTGAAGGTTCCAGGCCGGAAAATTCCCTTGGCCGGGAATCACCACCGGTTCGGGCAGCGTGGCGATCAGGCCGCGGCGCGCGTCCTCGAAGTCCTGTGCATCCGCGAAGTTAAGGAAGTTGGCGTACTGCTGATTGATGTCGAGC
This sequence comes from Caballeronia sp. ATUFL_F2_KS9A, assembly GCF_023630765.1. Classification (NCBI taxonomy): domain Bacteria; kingdom Pseudomonadati; phylum Pseudomonadota; class Betaproteobacteria; order Burkholderiales; family Burkholderiaceae; genus Caballeronia; species Caballeronia sp. ATUFL_F2_KS9A. Next base: position 161,553 of record NZ_JALQEK010000053.1, read on the forward strand.
GTCGCGCGCGTCGCCGGCTTCGACGCCGCGCCCGTCCCGCCCGATGGCGACGCGTCGGCCTGCGCCAGCGCATCGCCGACGACGCCCGACAGGCCCGTCGCCATGCCGGCGACCGCAACGTTCTTCAGAAAGACTCGACGCGCTTCTGCATCGGCTGGATGTTTCGGCTCGGACATCTCGTCTCCTGCCGGGGAATGCCGGAACGCGATGTATTCCGTCTCGGATCGCCTTTGCGATCCGCACTGAAACACACGCGTGAATAACGTCCATGTGTTGAACCGATACTGGAAAAGCGCTGGATCAACGGTGGATTAAATCTATCGTCCGAATGTTCGAATAGACGAGCGTTATGAAAGTCAATCCTCGCGCACGCGCGCCGTGATCGGAACGTGCGCGCTCGTGCGTGAAGATTCGCGCGACGCGCCGACGAGACGGCGCCCTTGCGGACCGTGAACGGCGTCGGGTTCGGGAAAGAGCCGCAGCATCGTCAGATACAGCGCGCCGCCCACGACGAACGAAACCGGCACGCTGAGATCGCAGCCGCCCGCGAGCGCGCCGAGCGGCCCGGCGAACTGTCCCGGCAGATTCACGAACGTCAGCCCGATGAACGCGGCCGGCAGCCATGCGCCCATCGCGCGCCAGTTCCAGCCGTGGCTATACCAATAGTGGCCGCCGCGCCCGCCGCGATTGAACACTTGCAGATCGTCGGCCAGATAGAAACCGCCGCGCTGCACGAAGCCGATCACCATGATCGCCATCCACGGGCAACTGAAGGTGCAGATGAGCGTCGAGAACGTCGCCACGCTTTCCACGAGGTTGAACGCGAAACGCCCCACGAAAATGAAGCCGATGGCGAGCAGGCCGATCAGCGCCGTCGCGCGCACGCGGTTGAGGAACTTCGGGAACATGCTCGACGTGTCGAGGCCCGTGCCGTAGAGCGCGGTCGTGCCCGTCGACAGTCCGCCGATGATCGCGATCAGACACATCGGCAACAGGAACCAGCGCGGCGATACCGCAAGCAAGCCGCCCACGTAGTCGTTCGAGCTGATGAAGCTCGGCGCTTGCGTCGCGATGATCGTCGCGGTGACGAGGCCGAAGAGGAACGGCAAGAACGTCGCGATCTGCGCGAGAAACACGGCGCCCATCACGCGGTGGCGCGGCGTTGATTGCGGAATGTAGCGCGCCCAGTCGCCGAGCGTCGACGCGAACGAAACCGGATTGCTCAACGCGACCAGCGCCGCGCCGACGAACGCCGCCCAGAAGCCCGCGCTGCCGTGCTGAAGCGTGCCCGCGTAGTGGACGTCGAAAGGCTCCGCGAACGCGAATGCGCCGAGCACGAACATGAGGCTCGCCGCCCACACGGCGATCTTGTTCACCCACAGCATGAAGCGAAATCCGTAGATGCAGACGATCAGCACGAGCACCGCGAACACCAGATACGCCGTGCCGAGCGTCCACGGATTGACCGGCAAGCCGATCATGTCGTGCGCGCCGCCGACGAGCGCATCGCCCGAACTCCATACGGCGAGCGAGAAGAACGCGACCGATGTGAGCACCGCGAGAAACGATCCGACGATGCGGCCATGAATGCCGAAGTGCGCCCCCGACGACACCGGATCGCTCGTGCCGTTGCGCGGCCCGAAGAGGCTCATCGGCGCGAGCATGCAGGTGCCCGCGAGCACGCCGATCACGATGGACCACACGCTCGCTTCGAACGAAAGGCCGACGAGCACCGGAAAGCTGCCGAGCACCGAAGTCGAAAACGTATTGCAGCCGCCGAACAGCAGGCGGAACAGATCGATGGGCCGCGCGTATCGCGAAGCGTCGGGAATGCGCTCGAAACCGTAGGTTTCGATCTTCGTGATGCTGGTGCTGTCGCTGGTGTTGTCTGCCATGTTGTCTCGCTCCATTGTTATCGGCGGTCATTCCGTTGCGTCGGAATGCGCGCCGTAATGCGTCATCAAGGCGTCGTCAAGGCGTTCACATCGGGCACGTTGCTACCGCGCGTCCAGGCTCATCGTGATGAATCTCGCGCGCGCCATAGACGCCGAAAAGGTCTTCACAGAAGGATCGAACGATGGCTTTGTCGGCCATGTCGCGCTTCATCGCGAGATGCAGCGGCACGTCGAAGCCGAACGCGGTGCGTCCCAGCACGCGGATCAGTCCGCGCTGCTCGAAGGCGTCGGCGTGATGCGCGGGCAAATAGCCGATATGACTGCCCGACAGGATCAGCACGGTGGCCGCGTCGATGCTGTCCGCGATCGCCGTCACGCGCCGCTCGCCGATGCCCGCGAGTTCTTCCGGCACCGGATAGCTGCGCCAGATCCAGTCGTGCGCGCGCAGATCGTCGAGCGTCACGAGCGGGTCCGCATGAAAGAGCGGATGTCCGCGCCCGCAGCAGATCACTTGCCGCTCGTTGAACAGCCTGCTGTACGACAGCCCCGCGACGCGATGCCAGAAATAGCCGATCGCCAGATCGAGTTCGCGATTGACGAGGCTTTCTTCGAGTTCCTGCGGCGGCGCGACGTGCATCGCGAAACGCACGGCCTGATCGCGCTTGCGAAATGCGCCGATAGCTTCCGCGAGCCGCGCGTTCTCGACATGCGATGCCTGTCCGATCAACCCGATCGACAGCGTGCCGACCAGCTTGCGATCGATGTCGCGCACCTGCGCGACGAATTGCGATGTCGCGCCGATCAGCGCCCGCGCCGACATCACGAAACGCTCGCCTTTGGACGTCAGCCGAAAGCCGCCGCGTCCGCGTTCGCACAGCCTGAAGCCGACGCGCGCCTCGAGCGCGGAAAGCTGCGAGCTGATGGTCGACTGGCGCACGCCGAGCGACGCTTGCGCGGCGGTGATGCCGCGCGCGTCGACGACCGCGAGGAAGACGCGCACGAGGCGAAGGTCGAGATCGGATGTATTGGAGAACATGTCGTCGCGCTCACATCGGGAAGCCCATCGCCTTGATGCCCTTGATCCACGCGCGCTTCCAGCCGCCCTCGGCATCGGCGCCGTCGAATGCGTGGAACGTGACTTTCGCGGCGAGCCATCGCACCGGCTCGGGCGGAATGTAGGTCGGGCTTCGATTGGCGATGTCGAGCGCGCGCTCGGGACTGTCGCGATCGAAAAGGATGTTCAGGCCCATGAACGCGCCGAAGCGGCTCGCGGCCACGCCGAAGCCGGTGTAGCCCGCGACGAACACGGCCTTGTCGCCGAGATAGCGCTTCGCGAATACCGATCCGCGCGAGCAGTAGTCGATCGGACCGCCCCACGCGTGCGAGAAACGCACGTCGCTCAGTTGCGGGAACGTCTTGTAGAACGCCTCCGCGAGACGGTAGTACGTGTCGCGCTGCCGATCGCGCGGCGGATTCGGATCGCCATCGAAGTGATAACTCACGAGGCCGCCGAAGATGATGTTGTTGTTCTTCGTGAGGCGGAAATAGTTGAGCTGCGTGCGCGTGTCGTAAATGCCCTGACGCTGCCTCCAGCCGATGCGCGCAAGTTGCTCGCCGGTGAGCGGCTCGGTCGCGAGTACGTGATCGCGCACTTGCAGGACGCGCCGGTTGATATCCGGAATGCCGACTTTCGCGGTGCCGCTGCCCAACAGCACGCGCGGCGCGCGCACGCTGCCCGCGGGCGTCGTCACGAAGACGGTCGCGCCTTCGTCGATCACGTCGATCAGCGGACTGTGCTCGTAAAGCCGCACGCCGAGTTCGAGCGCCGCGCGTTTCAAACCCCACGCGAGCTTCGCCGGATGCACGATGCCGCTACGATTGCGCGACCACAGCGCGCACGCGAACAGCGGCGAATCGAGTTGTTCGCGCGTGGCCGCGGCGTCGAGCAGTGTGACGTCGTGGCCATACGATCTGTGCAGATCGTAATCGGCACGCAGATGGTCGATATGCTCGGGATCGACGGCGACCGTCATCTCGCCGTTCCATTCGATATCGGCGTCGATGCCGTAGCGTTCGAGCGTCTCTTCGAAGCCGTCGAGATTGCGCTGGCCGAAGGCTTCGAGCTCGGCGATATCGTTCGGAAAGACCCGCACGGCGTTGGGCAGGCCGTGCATCACCGATGTCGAGATGATGCCGCCCGCGCGCCCCGATGCGCCGTGCGCGACCCGTCCTGCTTCGATCAGCACGACGTCGAGTTCGGGCATCTGCTCTTTCGCCTGCACGGCGGCCCACAAGCCGGTGAAGCCGCCGCCGACGATCAGCAGATCGGCGCGTGTTTCGCCCGCGAGCGACGGTTCGGCGGGCGGCTCGGCGGGATTGTCGAGCCAGTAGGGAGAGAGCTTCGTGCGGGCGAGCGCTTCTTCGACGGTCAGTCGGGCCGGCTTGCGGCGCACATCGCGCGATGCGCCGGGTGCGGCGAAGTCGGCTTCGAACAGTTGCGCGCTTTCGTTCATGACGTGTCTCCTCCTCGGGCGCGGTGCGCGACGTTATTGCTGCGGTTCGAGCACGACGTAGAACTTCTTCGCGTCCTCGATCGTTTCCCAGCGGCCCGCGAAACCGGCCGGCAGCAGATAGCCCTCGCCCGCCGCGAACTCGCGGCGCGCGCCGTTCATATCGGTCAGCGCGATGCGGCCTTCGACGAGCCAGACGGCTTCGTCGGCGGTGGTCGCGGGGAAATCGACGGCGCCGACCTTGCCTTCCCACCAGCCGATCACGTAGTTGCCGGTCTTGCCTTCGGCCGCGCGCCAGTCGCTTTCGTCCATGCCGTAATCGAGTTGCGTGAATTGCCCGATGCCTGCGCCCAGCGGCGCGATGTCCTGAATCAGCTTGCTCATGTGTTTCCTTCGGTGCGTCGTTTTCAATGAATCGGTGCGCCAAAGTTACCGGGTCGACATGCCCCGGTATGCCCCCCCGCAGGGGGGACAAGCCGCGTTTCAGCGATCTGCGGGTAAATACCTAGTTACCTCGAAATCCCCGTCTGGCGGGCGATACGGCGCTTGATCTACAATCGGACAGCCTTTTCTTTGGGGCGCGCCATGCTGCTCAACGTACCCCCGCTCAATCAGGATCAAGCCGCGTTTCCGCTGTCTTTCAAGACGCTCGGCAAAGTCATCGAAGCTGTCGGCACGCCGGATTTCGTGCCGCGTCTCACGCTGCTTCTCAATGAAGTCGTGCCGCTCAATGTCGTGCACATCGAACGTTCGCGCGTCGATCGCAGCAAGCCCACGGGGTTTCGCTGCGAGTGGATCGGCAGCAGCGGCGTCGGCATGGACACGAGCGTCATCTCCGATGTCATGACGCTGTACTACGACCGCTTCTACGACAGCGATCCGCTCTTCGCGGGCATTCGCGGCAAGGTCGGGACGATGCTCGTCGTGCGCGATATCGGCGCGATTCCGCCGGGCGAATTCCGTCAGCGGCTCTTCGACGAAGCGTCGATCGCGCACGAATGCGTGCTCGCGCGCGGCACGCCGCACGCGCAGGATTCCATCGCGCTCGAACGCGCGCTCGATGCGCCGCCGTTCACGCTCGCCGAGATGAACCGCTTTCGCAACGTGAGCGAGTTCCTGTTTCCGCTGCTGGAGCTGCATGCTTCGACGAGCGCCGCGAAACGCGTCGCGCATCCGACGTCGTTCCTGCATCCGCTCGCTCAGTTCGATGCGCGCATCGCCGAGGATCGCGTGCGTCTGTCGAAGCGCGAATACGAGATCTGCACGCATCTGATCACGGGCCGCACGGTGCCCGAAGCGGCGGAAATCATCGGTGTGCGAATCGGTACGGCCGAGTCGTATGTGAAGCGCGCGTTCGCGAAGCTCGGCGTGCGGACCAAGCGCGATCTGATCGCGTGGGGGCAGGAGCATCCTCGTCTGCACGCCACCTGAAGCCGCGTTCACATCGAACCGGCTCGATGTGAACATCTCCATTTCGTGATTCGCGCGGCGCTCGCCTCGCCTAACATCGCCCCGTCCTTACAACGATGACGGGAGACGTATCGATGCAGCGCGAACTCAATCAGCCGCTCGGCGGCAACGACATGCCGCGCTTCGCCGGCATCGCGACCATGATGCGGCTGCCGCAGGCGGCGAGCACCGTTGGTCTCGACGCGTGTTTCGTCGGCGTGCCGCTCGATATCGGCACGTCGAACCGTTCGGGCGCGCGCTTCGGGCCGCGCCAGATCCGCGCGGAATCGGTGCTGCTGCGTCCGTACAACATGGCGACGCGCGCCGCGCCCTTCGATTCGCTGCAAGTGGCCGATATCGGCGACGTCGCGACGAATCCCTACGACCTGAAGAATTCGATGCGGCTGATCGAATCGGCGTACGACGAGATCGTCGCGAGCGACTGTCGCCCGATCACGCTCGGCGGCGATCACACGATCGCGTGGCCGATCCTGCGCGCGCTGCACAAGAAGTACGGCAAGGTCGCGGTCGTGCACGTCGATGCGCACGCGGACGTCAACGACACGATGTTCGGCGAGAAGATCGCGCACGGCACGCCGTTTCGACGCGCGGTCGAGGACGGCCTGCTTCGCTGCGATCAGGTCACGCAAATCGGTCTGCGCGGCACGGGCTATCACGCCGACGACTTCGACTGGTGCCGCAAGCAGGGCTTCACCGTCGTGCAGGCCGAAGCGTGCTGGAACCGGTCGCTCGCGCCGTTGATGGAAGAAGTCCGCGCGCGCGTGGGCGACGCACCGGTGTATCTGAGCTTCGATATCGACGGGCTCGATCCCTCGTTTGCACCCGGCACCGGCACGCCGGAAATCGGCGGCCTTTCCGTGCAGCAAGGCCTTGAAATCGTGCGCGGCATGAAGGGCCTGAATGTCGTGGGCGCGGATCTCGTCGAGGTCTCGCCGCCTTACGATCAGGCCGGAACGACGGCGCTCGTCGGCGCGAATCTCGCATTCGAGATGCTCTGCGTGATGCCGGGCGTCGCGTACCGTTTAACCATCGAGGACGATCATGAATATCCGCGACAATCACTCGATTCTTCTGCCGGCCGCGACGATCGCGGGCACGCGCTATGGCGCATCGGTTCTGGAAGCGGGCAACGCGATCCACAACGCGTCGACGGGCGCGGTCATCGGCTGGCAGGAACATGCCGACGCCGCGCAAGTCGATGCCGCCGTGCGTGCCGCGCACGCCGCGCTCGATGCATGGCGCAACCGCACGCCCGCATCGCGCGGCGAGGTGCTGCGCAAGATCGCGCAGTCGCTCGCTGCGAACCGCACGCGTCTTTCGTCGATGCAGCAAGCAGTCAGCGGCAAGCCTCCGCTCGAAGCCGACACCGACGTCAGCGACGCCATCGCCACGTTCGACTACTACGCGGACCTGTGCGCGGACGCATCGCTTTTTGCGACCGAGACGCTGACATTGCCCGACGACGCCGTGACGGGCGAGCGCCATTACGAAGCGGTCGGCGTGGCCGCGCTGATCGTGCCGTGGAATTTCCCGATGGTCACGACCGCGTGGAAGATCGCGCCCGCGCTCGCGGCGGGGTGCACGGCCGTGCTGAAGCCGTCGGAATTGACGTCGCCGGTCGAGCATCTGCTCGCGGAAATCATGACGGCGGCGGGCGTGCCAGATGGCGTCGTGAATATCGTGAACGGCGGCGGCGAAGTCGGCGCGCTGCTCGCGGCGCATCCGCTCATCGACAAGATTTCGTTCACGGGCAGCACGGGCGTCGGCCGCAAGGTGATGCAGACGGCGGCGCAGGACATGAAGCGCGTGACGCTCGAACTCGGCGGGAAATCGGCGCTGATCGTGCGCGCCGATGCGGACATCGAGCACGCGGTCGCGCTCGCAATGGGCGGCGCGTTCACGAACGCCGGGCAAATGTGCTCGGCGACGTCGCGCATCCTCGTTCACGACGAGGTCTATCGCAAGTTCGTGGCCGCGCTCGAAGCGGCCGTGCGCGCGCTCGTGGTTGCGCCGCCGCACGTCGAAAATGCCGCCATGGGCCCGCTCGTATCGCATGCGCAGCGTGCGCGCGTGCAGGCGCTCGTCGAGCAGGGCGTGGCGGACGGCGCGCGCATCGCGTTCCGCGGCGCGCTCGACGGCGCTTGCGCGGACGGCTTTTTCATGGCGCCGGTCGTCGTCGCCGAACCGGATGCCGCCAACGTGCTTTGGACGGAAGAAGTGTTCGGGCCGGTCGCGTGCGTGAAGTCGTTCCGCACCGACGATGAAGCCATCGCGCTCGCCAACGGCACGCGTTATGGGCTCGTCGCAACCGTCGTGACGCGCGATGAAGAAGCCGCACGGCGCTTTCGCCATGCGCTGCGCGCGGGCCTCGTGTGGATCAACACACCGCAGTTGATCTTCCCGCAGGCGTGCTGGGGCGGACTCGGACTGAGCGGAATCGGCCGCGAGCTCGGCGTGGCGGGATTGCGCGGCTATCAGGAATTGCGCCACGCGATCGCGGCGCGCGGATAGTCGGCCCGTCGACGCGCGTGAGCAAGCTCACGCGCGCGTCGCTTGGGCCAACTCGCGCGCGAGACCGGACTAGCTGCGCGGCGGACGCGGCGGACGGTCGCCCGGACCACGGCTCTCGCGATGATTCGGCCGGCCGGGCGCGCCGTGATCTTCGCAAATGGTGGAAATCGCGTGCTTGAAAAGAACCTGGTTTCCGCTCGTCGAATTGAGATAGACCATATAGGTGTCGAACGACTGGATATGGCCCGTCAGCTTGATCCCATTAACGAGATAAATGGAAACCCGCTTGCGTTCTTTGCGCAGCGCGTTGAGAAAATCGCCTTGAATGCTGGCTGGACTGTTGGACATTTATGACCCGTGTTTAACCGAGCGCAGGCACCCCGACCGACCCTCGTCATTCGTGGAGCCTGCTTTTTGTGCTCGGCATGTTTTCTTTGGACAAGTCATTATCCCGTTTCCGCGCCGTTGTTGCGATGAAAAGATAATCGCCCTATATGGCGCATGGCCGTTTCCGTCGAATCGTCGGACAAAATACGACGAATCATGGCCGATAGGGACTGGAAGGCCCGTCCATCATTTGAGCACCGCCGCCTCCACGGCGGCGAGATACGCGGCGAGCGCCCGCTTGACCTCGCGCAGATAACGGCGCGCCAGTTGCACGTCGCCCATTGCGGGACGCAGCTTGACGGCCAGCGCGCCGCTCGCGAGCGCGTGCAGCATGTCCACGTACAGTTCGCGCTCGGACGCTTTCACGCCGGGCATGCGTGCGTCGATCACCTTGCGCATCATGCTGGACTTGCGCTTTTTCTTCGCTTCATCGTGCGGCATGACCGACATCAGAATCAGGAGATCGGTCTTGCGGTCGAAATATTCGATATGCGGCGACATGATCCGATCGATCACCGCTTCCGCCGACAACGCCCGCCAGGTCTCGCTGTCGACCCGCGCAAGTTCGTCTTCGAGTTCCTGCAGCGCCGCCGCGTGGCGGTCCCACAACGCGGCGAGCAACGCGTCGCGATCCGGAAAGAAGTGATACATCGAGCCGATCGGCGTTTGCGCACGCCGCGCGACGCCGTGCATCGTCACGCCTTCCAACCCCTTTTCGACGATCAGCTCGGCGGTCGCATCCAGCACCGCCTCGATGCGCGCGCGCCCGCGCGCCTGCAAGGGCGAACGAGCCGTGCTGGCGCGCTCCGGATCCTGCAATTCGCTTTCATTGTCGGCGCGAGCCTTCTTCATTGTCTCTCCTCGAGCAAGGTCAAACTAGACGCTCGCGTCTAGATTCGTGCATACTAGACGGCATCGTCTAGTTTGGCGAGCGCGTCGCGGTGACATCGTAGTCATTTCTGGCCGCAACGCCCTCGCCGTCCCGCATTCATCGAAGGCTACCGCACCCGCGCGGTGGCGCGAAAGCTCCCGGAGAACACATGTCAGTCACAGCGCCCACGCACGGCGGCCAACCCGCCGACGCCGTCGAACGCAAACCGTCACGCAAACGCCTGCTGATTGCAATCGGCATCGTCGCGGTCGTCGCCGGCATTGCATGGGGCGTGCGCTGGTGGACGGTCGGCCGTTTCGTCGAAACCACCGACGACGCCTATCTCAAGGCCGACAGCGTCACCATCGCGCCGAAAGTAAGCGGCTATATCACCGAAGTGCTCGTCGCCGACAATCAGGCGGTCGAGGCCGGCGCGCCGCTCGCGCGGCTCGATACGCGGCAGTATCAGGCCTCGCTCGATCAGGCGAAGGCCGCGCTCGATGCGCGCGCCGCCGACATCGACCGCGCCGAAGCCGAGCTGAAGCAGCAGCACGCCAACGCCGATCAGGCGAAGGCGCAGGCCGAAGTGTCGCGCGTAAGCCTCGCGCATGCGGAAGACGACGTGAACCGTTATCGTCCGCTCGTCGCGACGGGCGCCGAAACCGCCGAGCGTCTCGCGAGCCTCGTCTCCACGCGCGATCAGGCGCGCGCCACGCTTGCCGCGAATCTCGCCGCCGCGCGTTCGGCATCGACGCAGATCGGCGCGACCGAAGCGCAGATCGCGCAGGCGCGCGCGCAAGTCGAAGCGGCGCAGGCGCAACTGAATCAGTCGAAGCTCGATCTGAGCGACACGACGCTCGTGAGCCCGGTCGCGGGGCGCGTCGGCGATCGCACCGTGCGCGTCGGCCAGTATGTGCAGCCGGGCACGCGCTTGATGACGGTCGTGCCGGTCGAGGCGCTCTATCTGGAAGCGAACTTCAAGGAAACGCAGGTCGGGCGCATGCGCGTCGGCCAGCCGGCGACGCTGCACGTCGATGCACTCAAGGGCACCGAGTTGCACGGCGTCGTCGAAAGCTTCGCGCCCGGCACCGGCGCGCAGTTCGCGCTGCTGCCGCCGGAGAACGCGACCGGGAACTTCACGAAGATCGTGCAGCGCGTGCCGGTGCGCATTCGCGTCGATACGGGTCCGCAAACGCGCAAGGTGCTGCTGCCGGGCCTCTCGGTAACGGTCGATGTCGACACCAAAACCGCCACCGACGACAGCCATCGCATCGCGGCGGAAAATCGCCATGACTGAGGCCGCCGCGCATCCGCATCGCGCGAGCGCGACCGACTGGATCGCGGTCACGGCCGGCGCGCTCGGCGCGCTGATGGCCACGCTCGACATTTCCATCACCAACTCCGCGCTGCCGCAGATTCAAGGCGAAATCGGCGCGACCGGCACCGAAGGGACCTGGATCTCCACCGGCTATCTGATGTCGGAAATCGTGATGATCCCGCTTGCCGCGTGGCTCACGCGCGTGTTCGGGCTGCGCAATTTTCTGCTCGGCAACGCGGTGCTCTTCACGCTGTTCTCGGTGATGTGCGGCTTCTCGACGTCGCTGTCGATGATGGTCGTGGGCCGCATCGGCCAGGGCTTCACCGGCGGCGCGATGATTCCGACCGCGCAGACCATCATCCGCACGCGGCTGCCGCGCGAGCAGATGCCCGTCGGCATGACGATCTTCGGCCTGATCGTGTTGCTCGGGCCGCTGCTCGGACCCGTGCTGGGCGGCTGGCTCGCGGAGAACATCTCGTGGTCGTGGTGCTTCTTCGTCAACGTGCCGGTCGGCTTCGCGCTCGTCGCATTGCTCATCACCGGCTTGCCGGCGGAGAAGTCGCATTGGGAATCGTTCTTCAAGGCCGACTGGATCGGCATAGCGGGACTCGCCATCGGCCTGAGCTCGCTTACCGTCGTGCTCGAAGAAGGCCAGCGCAATCAGTGGTTCGAATCGCATGAAATCGTGATGCTCACGTGCGTCACGGCGTTCGGCTTCCTGCTCATCGCGATCTCGCAATTCGTCGCGACGAAGCCAATCGTGCGGCTGTCGCTGCTGCGCAATCCGCGCTATGCGAGCGTGATTCTGATCGTGTTCGCCGTCGGCGCGGGGCTGTATTGCGTGTCGTTCCTGCTGCCGCAGTTTCTGAGCGTCGTCGCGGGCTATAACGCGCTGCAATCCGGCGCGATCATGCTCGTGTCGGGCGTGCCCGCGTTTCTCATCATGCCGGTGCTGCCGCGTCTGCTCGGCAAGGTGGATTTTCGCGTGCTCGTCATCTCGGGCCTGCTGTGCTTCGCCGCGAGCTGCCTGCTCGATATCTCGCTCACCGCGCAAAGCGTCGGCCACGATTTCTTCTGGTCGCAGATCTTGCGCGGCTTCGGCCAGATGCTCGCGATGATGCCGCTCAATCAGGCGTCGATGGCCGCCGTTTCGCGCGAAGAATCCGGCGATGCGGCCGGCCTCTACAACATGGCGCGCAATCTCGGCGGTTCGGTCGGGCTTGCGATCATCGGCACCGTGATCGACCGTCGCAACGACTTTCACACCGCATCGATCCGCGAATCGCTGACGGCGAATTCCGTCATCGGTCAGGAACGCATGGCCGCGAGCGCCGCCAGCTTTTTCGCGCAGGGCGGCGACATGGCGCACGCGAAGATGCAGGCGCTCGGCCAGTTGTCGATGCAAATCGGTCAGCAGGCGATCGTCATGACTTACTCCGAAACCTTCTACGTGCTGGCGATCGCGCTGCTCGCGTGTCTGCCGCTCGCGCTCTTGCTCAAGACGCCGCGCGGCCAATCCGGCGACATGTCTTCTGCCGGCCACTGATTCATGAACTCATCGACGATGTTCCCTCGCACGCTTCGCCAGACCGCCCTGCTTCCGCTCGCTGCTTTCGCGCTCGCCGCGTGCACGGTCGGCCCCGACTATCGCGGCGCGCCGGAAATCGCGCCCGACGCCGCGAAAAGCGCCGCCTTCGTGCGCGCGCCGGCGCAGGGCGTCGTCGCGACGCACGCGCCCGCGACGTGGTGGCAAGCGCTCAACGATCCGCAACTGAACGCGCTCATCGATGCCGCGTTCGCCCACAATCCCGATCTGAAGCTGGCGCAGGCGCGCTTGCGTCAGTCGCGTTCGCAACTGCGCGGACAGCGCGCCAACGAGTTGCCGAAAGTGTCGGGATCGGCGGCGGCGTTGCGCATGCGCTCGCCGGATACGTCGATCTTCGGTTCGTCGGGCGATGACGGTTCGTCGGGTTCGACGGGACGCGGTCCGGTCGATTTCTACACCGTCGGCTTCGATGCCTCGTGGGAGCTCGATCTCTTCGGCGGCACGCGCCGCGCGATCGAAGCGGCATCCGGCGAAGCCGAAGCCGTGCACGCCGATCTTTCGGACGCGCAGGTGTCGCTCGCGGCGGAAGTGGCGTCGGTGTACATCGACTTGCGCGATCAGCAGGAACGTCTCGCGCTCGCGGAACGCACGGCCGAGTATCAGCAGCAGATGCTGACGCTCACCGAGCAGCGGCGCGCGCGCGGCACGGCGGCGGAAGTCGATGTCGAGCGGCTCACGACGCAGGTCGACACGACGCGTGCGACGCTCGTGCCCTTGCAGACGCAGATCACCGATTCGCTGGATCAACTCGCCGTGCTGACGGGCCGCGCGCCCGGCGCGCTCGATGCCGAACTCGGCGCGCGTGCGCCGTTGCCCGCGTTGCCGTCGTCGGTGCCGATCGGCGATCCGGCGGCCATGCTCCAGCAGCGTCCGGATATCCGCGCGGCCGAGCGTCGTCTCGCATCGAGCAATGCGCAGATCGGCGAGCATATTGCCGATTATTTTCCGAAGGTGACGCTGCTCGGCGATATCGGTTTCTCCGCATCGGAGCCGAGTCATCTGCTGCGCAAGCAGAATTTCTCGTGGGTCGGCGTGCCGTATCTGCAATGGAATCTGTTCGACTTCGGGCGCACGGCGGCGAATGTCGATGCCGCCAAAGCCGCGCGCGACGAAGCCGAAGCGCGCTACGAAAAGACCGTGCTCGGCGCGCTGAAGGACGCGAATTCGTCGCTGTCGCGTTACGGCAACCAGCGCGAGCATGTCGTGCGGCTGCAGCAGGTGCAGGCGTCGGCGGAGCGGTCGGCCACGCTCGTGCGGCAACGTTATACGGCGGGTGTATCGACGCTCATCGATCTGCTCGACGCACAGCGCACGCAATTCGCCGCGCAGCAGGACGTGGTCGCCGCGCAGGCCGAACTGCTGAAGGACTTCGTCGCGTTGCAGAAGAGTCTCGGACTCGGCTGGGCGACCTAAGCGTCTTCGGTCGATTGACGCTGCGACGCCATCTCCCGCTCGAACATCGGCGCATAGAACGCGACGGCCTTGCGCAAGATGTCGTTCACTTCCCTTAGCGCGACATTCTCTTCTTCGAGTTGCGCGATGCGTCGAAGCGGATCGTCGTCTGCGGCTGGCGTCGTCATGTGCGTTCGCGTGATGTGCGCTATCGATGCGACAGCGCCTTCGCCGATTGCAGAAGGTCGTCGAGCATCGACTGGCGTCGCTCCGGATCGGTGTCGCGGCCCGTCATGAAGCACAGCGCCGCGATCGGCAGTCCGGCGCGATCGCGCACGGGCGCGGCCATGCACAGGCGAAACGCGTTCGACAAGCCTTCGGTGCAGCAATAGCCCTGATTCTTCGCGGCTTGCACATCGCGCATGAATTCATCGAAGTCGATGCGCACGCCGTTGTCGAGCGCGAAGTCTTCGGCGGGAATCAGGGCGCGGATTTCATCGGCGTTCAGGTGGCCGAGCAGCAGGCGTCCGGTCGCCGTCCACGGAATCGGCACGCGCACGCCGATATCCGAGCTGATGTTGAACGGCCGCGCGCTGTTTTCGGACAGCACCACGGTGTACTTGTTTCCTTCGAGCATGCAAAGCTGCGTGGTCTCGTCGTACTTTCGCACGAGCGCGAGTATCGACTGATGCGCGCGGCTGATGAGGTCGTTGTGCGTCGCGTAGTCGGAGCCGTAGTAATGCATCTCGCGTCCGAAGAACACGCTGCCATCGGCCGATGTCTCGAGCCAGCCCACTTCCGCCAGGATCGCGACCAGCTCGTAGATGCTCGAACGCGGCGCGCCGGTCGCTTCGATCAGCTCGCGCATCGTCATCGGGCGCTGCGCGAGATGCAATTGCCGGAACATTGCGATGACCCGATCGACTCCCCTCGCTCGCGACGATTCCGTGACTGCCATTCATTCGCTCCGTGTGCGTCAGTGGTCGAGCACGCGATGCAGGAACTGCCGCGTCCGCTCGTTGGATGGATTCACGAAAATCTGCTCCGGCTCGCCCTGCTCCGCGATCACGCCTTTGTCCATGAAGACGACCCGATCGGCGGTCTTGCGCGCGAAACCCATCTCGTGCGTGACGACGACCATCGTCATGCCATCGCGTGCGAGTCCGCGCATCACTTCGGTCACTTCGCCGACGAGTTCGGGATCGAGCGCCGAAGTCGCTTCGTCGAAGAACATGATGCCCGGCTCGACGGCGAGCGCCCGCGCAATCGCGACGCGCTGCTGCTGTCCGCCGGACAACTGGCTCGGATAATGATCCGCACGGTCGGCAAGCCCGACGCGGTCGAGCACGTCCATCGCGCGCTTGCGGGCATCGGCGGGACTCATCTTGCGCGCCTTGATGAGCGCGAGCGTGACGTTGCCGAGCGCGGTCTTGTGCGGAAAAAGATTGAACTGCTGGAACACCATGCCGACGTGACCGCGAATATCGCGCGCGCGTTTCGGGTCGTGCAGCGGCACTTCGTTGACCCATACTTCGCCGGAATCCGTCGTTTCGAGCCCCGCCATGATGCGCAGCACCGTGCTTTTGCCCGAACCGGACGCGCCGATCAGCACGAGCACTTCGCCCGCGCGCACGTCGAGATTGATCTCGTTGAGCACGCGCGTCGCGCCGAATGCTTTGCTGACGCCCGACAGCGAAATAATGGGCCTGGTCTGACTTTGATTGCTCACGACAGTCTCCTGCGGTCATGGTGGCGCACCCATTGCGAAAGCGGGAAGCACACGACGAAATAAATGAGTGCGACGAGTCCGTAAATCTCGACCGGCTTGCCGATGCGATCGACGATCGCCTGGCCGCCGTGCATCAGCTCCGACATGCCGATCATGCTGACGATCGACGTATCTTTGATAAGCGAAAGATATTGGCCGATGAGCGGCGGCAACACGATCCTGCCGGTCTGCGGCAACACGACGAACGCGAACGCCTGCGTGCGCGACAGACCGAGAATCTGCGAGACTTCCCACTGGCCTTTCGGCACCGCTTCGATCCCGGCGCGAAAAACTTCGGCGATATACGCGCCTTGATAAACGCTCAGGCCGATCACGCCGGCGGCGAAAACATCGATCGCATAGCCGAAATACGAGACGCCGAAGTAGATGAACATCAGCGTGATGAGCACGGGCGTGCCGCGAAAGAGCTCGGTATAAAGCCGCGCGATGCGGTCCGTGCCCCACGGTCCGAACGATCGCAACACGGCGGCGAAAAGGCCGATCAGCGTGCCGCCGACGATCGACGCGACGGACAGCAAAAGCGTCGTCACGAGACCTTGCAGCAGGATCGACAGACTGGTTCTCAGCAGTTCAAATGACATGATCCGACTCCGGTTCGGGCATCAGGCGCGATTGGCGCGGCGCAACGCGAGGCCGCCGAAGCGTGCGCGCGGCCGGACGACGAGCGGCGGATGAAACATGCGCGCGCCGAGCTGACCCGCGATCCACGACAGCACGTTGCTCAGCACGAGATACGCGACGAGCACGACCGAAAACGTCTGCACGTAGAGCAGCGTGCGCGAATTGATGACGGTCGCGGTGCCGGTGAGTTCGGGCAGCGCGATCGCGGAGAGCAGCGACGTGCCGAGCAATAGCTGGATCAGATAGTTGACGATCGCCGGATAGACCGCGCGCGCGGCCTGCGGCAAGACGATTTCGGTGAAGATCTGCCCGCGTTCGAGGCCGAGAATGCCCGCGGCTTCGAGCTGTCCGCGCGGCACCGACTGAATGCCCGCGCGAAACACTTCCGACAGATAAGCGCCGACGTTCAGGCCCAGCGCGATCACGCCGGCCCAGTAGGCATCGAGCGCAATGCCCGCCGACGGCAAGCCGAAGAACACGATGAATATCTGCAAAAGAACCGGCGTATTGCGGATGACTTCGACATACGCGCGCGCGACGAAGCGGATCGCGGCCATCGGCGACAGGCTCGCCAGCGCGGCCAGCAAGCCGAGCACCAGCGACAGCACGAACGCGAGAAGCGTCACCTGCAGCGTCAGCCATCCGGCTTTCAGGAACTCGGGGACGTAGCCCCACAAGGTCAGCCATTCGTAGTTCATCTCGGCCTCCGCATCCGTCCGGTCTCGTGCGATATCGACATCACTTCATCCTCAGAACTGCGGATTGAGCGGGAAATGCGGATCGGTGCCGAACCACTTCTTGTAGAGCTGCGCGTTGAGCTTCGACGCGTTGATGTTGAAGAGGAACAGGTTCAGATAGTTGAGCCAAGCCTGATCGCCGGCCTTCACGCCGAAGCCGTTGTATTCGAGCGGCACGAGCGCTTCGTTCGTGACGGTCAATTCGGGATCGAGCTTCGCCTGATACGCGAGGAAGTTGTTGTCCTCGATCATCGCGTCGGCCTGGCCTTGCTTGACGGCGAGAATCGCGGCCTGCGAGCTGTCGTATTCCTGGATCTTGATCGGGATGTTCAGCGAGCGGACTTCATCGCCGTTGGTCGAGCCCTTGACGGTCGCGATCGTGCGGTTGCCCATGTCCTGAACCGACTTGATGCCGCTGCTCTTCTTGACCAGCAGCGCCTCGCTCGCGACGACATACGGCGTCGTGAATTCGATGACCTTCGCGCGCTCCAGATTGCGCGTGAAGTTGCAGAACACGACATCGACCTTGCTCGTCTGCAGGTTCGGGATGCGGTTCGCGCTCGTCGTGTTCACGACTTCGAGCTTCACACCCATCTGCCTGGCGAGTTCCTTGGCGAGATCGACGTCGTAGCCGTCGGGCTGACCATCCTTGTCGTAGAAGCCGAACGGCGCGAACGTCAGACAGTCGCCGACCCGCAACGTCCCGCGCTGCAGAACCGCCTGAAGCGTCGACGAACCTGCCGCCGCCCCGGCGTTTGCGCCGCCGCCTTCGGCCGGCGTGGAAACCTTGGTGCAGGCGGCCAACGCCAGCGCGCCGGCGATGACGAACAGCGAAACGGTTCTGACGCCTATGTTCGAGAGTTTCATGAGCAGGTCCTTTCGAAGGATGGTTAGGAGGAACCGGTTCCAGAACCGGCTCAGAGCGAAACGCGAAAGTTCGTCTATGTCCGATATACCGGACAGACATCTGGCGTATCGGATCGAACTGCAGTGTTGGATGAGAAAATTCCGAGCACAAGCGGCCCGAACCCTAATTGGCGAGGGTTTTTTGATCAGATAAGGGGATGCGGCTACAGGCGCAGCCGGCTGACGAGCCGCCAGGACGCGCGAGCGGCGCGGCGGAATCACGGGAGCGATGGTTCGACGTTCGGCCGCGCGGCCCGACCCGGAGGAACCGGGCCATGGATTTTGCGTTCTATGTCTCGCGAGCCGGAACGTCGCGTCGGAAGCTACTGGCTGGCGCCCGCTCCGATCCCCGCTTTCTTCTGAGCGTTCTGCAAGTCCTGGGGATAGTTGGGATCATTCGCGCGGCCGGGGTTATAGCCCGCGTCCTCGAGTTTCTTCAGCTCGGCGTTCTTCTTGTCGCGCGCCTGTTTTCGTGCGGCTTTTTTCTCGGCTTTCGTCATGGACGCAGCTTGCGTCGCGCCGGTTGCGGTCGAACCGGTATCCTGCGCATAGGAAAGCGAGGCCGCGGATGCGCCCGCCACGCCCAGGAAGAATGACACGGCAATGCTTGCTAGCTTCGTTCTCACGGTGATTCTCCGTTCGCCTGGAGGACTTGCGTTGAGGAAAGTATAGGGCGCGCGTTTCGGCACTGCGCCCGTCGAGCATGCGACTTTCATTCGTCACGACATAACTTATCGGAAGCCAACGGATGCAAATCATCGTCGATGCCGACGCCTGCCCCGCCGTCGTGAAGGATATTCTCTTTCGCGCAGGCACACGCATGAAGGTGCACGTGACGCTCGTCGCGAATCAGTTTTTGCGCACGCCGCCCTCGCCGTGGATACGCGCGATTCAGGTGCCCGCCGGTTTCGATGTCGCCGACGCGCGCATCGTCGAGATGGCGCAGGCTGGCGATCTCGTCATCACGGCGGACATTCCGCTCGCGGCGGCGGTGATCGCAAAGGGCGCGTTCGCGCTCGATCCGCGCGGCGAATGGATGAACGCGGAGAACATCGAGGAACGTCTGTCGATCCGCGCGATGATGGATCAGTTGCGCGGCTCCGGCGTGCAGACCGGCGGGCCGCCGCCGTACGCGCCGCGCGACGGCAAGAACTTCGCCGCGCAGCTCGACCGTTTTCTCGCGAAGCAGCGGACGCCCGATTGAGCAGGCGGCTTCAGGCGGTCCCGTCGATGATCTTCCGGATCGCTTCCTCGAACGCCTCGGAAGGCTGCCCGCCGCTCACCAAATACTTCTGGTCGAAGATGATCGCCGGCACGGACTGAATGCCGAGTTGCTGGAACTCGCGCTCTTCGGCGCGGACTTCGTCGGCGTACGCACCGCTTTGCAGCACCGTGCGCGCCTCGTCGCCATCGAGCCCGGCGCTGCGAGCCGCTTCGATCAGGACGTCGGGGTCGCTCGTATCCTTGCCGTCACCGTGATAAGCGCGCAGCAGCGCGAGCTTGAGCGGCAGTTGCTTGCCTTCGATGCGCGCCCAATGCAGCAGCCGATGAGCATCGAACGTGTTGTAGACCCACTTGCGTTCGCCGAACGCGAAGCCTTCGCGCGCGCCGCGCTCGCGGATCATCGCCTGCGTCTCGCCGATCTGTTCGGGCGTGCGGCCATATTTGCGGCCGAGATAATCGACGATGCGCTCGCCTTGCGGACTCATGTCCGGATTCAGTTCGAAGGGATGAAGGGTGATGCGCGCATCGACGGTATCGCCGAGACGCTCCAGCGCGCGTTGCAGCGAAGAGAGTCCGACGGCGCACCACGGGCACGCGATATCGGAGACGAAGTCGATTTGGAGAGTGCGGGACATGAGGTTCGTGAAGATTGGAATCGAGTCGGACAGACTAGCTCAAATCGCCGATGTCGGTTTGCGCGTGCCCTTCGCGGCATCCGCGAACAGGTCGAAGACTGGATTCACGATTTCGACGCGCTCGAACGGGAGCCGGGCGAGCGTCAGGGCGGAACTGGCGTAGAGCCGATAGTGCAAATGCCCAATGTCGTTCTTGCCGTCGGGCATCGGGATCGCGAAGCAAATGGTGGCGCGGTTGCTAAAGACCGTTAGTTGCGATCGATGCGATTGCGTAATGGTCAGTCCCTGCCCTTCGCGCTTTTCGACTTGTTGAAGACGTAGCCCGAGAAGCCGTCTCTCAGATCGGGATATTTCTGAATGATGGTTTCGACGAGCTCGCTCGATGGATCGATGCCCAATCTGCGCAGCGTCAGCTTTCCCGCCGGACTCGTCTTGTAGGTGCGCCGCCAGTCTTCGCGCTGCCGCGGCGTCGCGGCCTCGTACATCTCCCAGCCGCGACGGACTTCATCGACGATCCGGTTCTGAGCGTTCACATCCTGTGCCGCGACCTGCAATGCCCGACGCGCCTCGGCCTGTTGCTTCGCTTCGGTGTCGCGTTGATCGGTCAGCGCCAGATTCTCCTGAATCTGAACCATCTGGCGTTCCGCATCCGAGACGATCCAGCCTTCCTTCAGCGCTTTCATGAAGAAGCCCGCCGGACTCTTCGACACCTTGCCGAGCTTGAGGCTGAAACGCGTACGCTCGATTGCCTGCTCCAGACGTTCGTCGGTGAAGGTATCGCGGTCGGAAGCGATCTGATTCAACTGCGCGCTGGACAGACCGATTTCCTGTTTCAGCGTCAGATACAGCGCCTGCGCGTGCTCGTGCGTATGCAGCAGGCGCTCGGCCATTTCCTTGCGCTCGACGCGAAATCGCATGCGTCCGATCTTGCGTGAACCCGGTTCATTGCGCGTCTCATACGAGAGGGAAAGATCGGATACCTCATTAATCTGATCCACCGCCGGAGCGAGCCAGTCGCGCTTGAAGTATTTGAATTCCTGCGCTTTTGCGCCCATCGTCCCCTGCCAGGCACGCAATTCGTCGAGCGTGAACCAATCGGTTATACCCTCGGACGCGTAGGGAAGCAGATGGTCGTACATCACGCGCGCATAGCTGAGCGTGAAAAGCGACGTGATGCGCAAGCTCAGCCAATGCGATTTCCCGGGACCGCGAATGATTCCGATGAGATCGGGCGGAACGCGGAACTGAAACCGTCCGCCGACGTATGAGATGCGTCCAATCAGTTGAACCGATCCGAACGGCTTGGAGCCATCGGCGTCGGCTTCCGCGGTCGCCTGAATGAGCGCCCTCTGCGCCTCGGTGATCACCTGTTCCAGATGCGCGTTGTTCCGGCTCGAGTAGCGCATGAGCCACTTGAAATAGTCGAGCTCGACGTCGTACAGGTCGTGAATCTTTTCTTCTTGCGCGACGATGAAATAGGCCGCGTCAATCAAGCGACGAGCCGCCACGCCAAGATCGACGATGCGGATCAGGACGTTCTTGCGCGAAAAGCCGATGTCCGAGCGGGCGGCGTCGACGGGCAAGCCCTGCGCATTCGCATCGTCGAATAGGGCCAGCGCCAGTTGTCTGGACGTGGCCACCTGCCCTGCTGTCGTCATTCCGTCTCCGTGTCCGGCGCTAGTTCATTGTGTCGAGCGGTACGTTAACGGCTGCAAGGTGAGCTGTCAACACAAACTACCTCACCTTTTGCAGGCGCGGACACAGGAAACCTCACCATTGCGTCGCAACCTACACAAATTTCCTCACCATCCTTGCCTGGACGCCTCACCTTGGGGTCCACTTCATCTCACCTTGACGGGGTAAACACAGCACCTTGACGCTCAATCAACATCACTTCAAGCACACTTTTCCTCACCTTATGGGTGTAAGTCGTTGATTTCATGAGCGTGCGCGTGAGACGTTAGTGGTGGTGAGTCTTTGTGTTTACAAAAATAACTAACCAACGGCCTTACTCACATAGACGGTGCATTCGATTTTCAACCAGCGGGACTATGGCGTTTCGCGCGCTTCGGTTAGGTGAAGTGAATTGTGACTAGCCGTCGAGACGCTGGAATTCAACTGCGCCGACGTTCGCGGAGGTGAGGTTTTTTGTGATGGGATCCGGCGTTCCACTGAGCTTCCGATGCCGTGGAGCGTTTCGCTGTCCTCTGAGCGTGTCGGGAATCACTGAAGACAGCTTGTATAAGTGGTTGATCTTATTGATAGTCTTGCACCTCCGCCCCAGTGCTTGCAAATTTCGATCAATTCCAATAGCTATTCATCACTGCGGCGAGTATTCTACGGTTCGACATCTAGTTACACCAAAACCGTGGAAACATCGGAGAGCGTGAAGAAAACGCCTCACCGTGGACTAAAAAGGAAGCACCGAATGAATTTGAGCGAACTGCCAGGGATTAATCGAAGGGTGAAGCTCTCCAACCTAGGAGAGTTCGCAGAGCGTTTGTCGGTCATGACGAACGAACTGCGTGATCAGATCTTGGCACCACGGCCAAGGAAGACAGCGCCCGTGTTTACGATAGGCGAGCTGTCGGACATGTGCGGGATCGACCGGCAGAAGATCAATTATCTGGCGACAAAGGAAGGTACTGACCTCCCGCCGGGTGAAACGCACGGAACCGGGCGTGCGCGTATTTTCTCTCTGAAGGATGCCCGAACGTGGGTTCAGCAGGTCTCGGACATTTATCAGACGCCGCTTGTCACTGGTACGCGCGAACATCGCGGTCGCGTGTTAATCACGGCGAACTTCAAAGGCGGATCGTGCAAGACGACGACGTCGATGTGCATCGGCCAAGGATTGAGCTTGCGTGGTCGCAAGGTTCTCATGATCGACCTCGACCCACAAGCGTCGCTTTCGGAGTTGTGCGGCCTGTACGCGGAAAAGGACGTGACTTGGGAGGATACGGTCCTGCCATACATTTACGATCCGGACATGGAAGGCGGTCTCGCGTCGAAAGTGCAAAGCACGTATTGGGACGGACTCGATGTGATTCCGGCACACAACTATCTTCACGACGCCGAATTCCATCTGCCTACTGCGCAGAAGACGAACGCGAACTTCGAGTTCTGGTCGGTGTTGCGAAAAGGGATTGAGCCGCTGCGCGCGGAGTACGACTACATCATCCTGGATACCGCGCCTTCGCTCTCTTATATGACGCTGAACGGATTGATGGCGGCCGATTCGATGGTCATGCCGCTCGTACCCGAAAGTCTGGATTTCATTTCGTCGGTGTCGTTCTGGTCGTTGTTCGCTGAAGTCGCGAATGGTTTCGTCGAACACGAAGTCGACAAAACATATGACTTCGTTTCGGTGCTTCTCTCGCGGGTCGACTATGGCAATACATCTTCGGCGCCGGTCGTTCGCTCATGGTCTCAGCGCGCGTATGGCGACTGGTTGCACACCACTGAGATTCCGGCGAGTTCGGTCATGAGCAATGGCGCGTTGGCTTTTTCTACTGTCTTCGATCTTTCACGGGCCGAGACAGTCGCGAAAACTTTGGCGCGCGTAAAACAGCCGATGGTCGACTACTGCAAATGGATCGATGACCAGTACGTTGAGCAATGGAGGGCGGGACAATGAGCAGCCTTCGCGACCGAATGATGAGCAAGACCGCGGAAGTTCGTGCGGCAAAGGACATCCAACTCGATCCGCAGCAAGAGAAGGCGACGAGTCCGCGCACTGCGCCCGGAATGGCAGCGGCGTTGGCCTCGGCGCAGCAGCGCATCGCGCAACTCGAGCAGGCGGGTCCCGCGTCGGAAGCGCCGGTGTCGGAGATCGTTCCGAATCCCTGGCAGCCTCGGCAGGTATTCAACGACGCGAAGCTTGTGCAACTCGCCGAGTCGATCCGCGAAGCGGGTCTCGTACAGCCGATCGTTGTACGGCGCATCGGCACCGGATACCAGATCGTGGCGGGTGAGCGTCGCTGGCGCGCGCACAAGATGATCGGTAAGGAATCGATCAAGGTTCTTGTCGTCGATCTTTCCGACGAAGAGATGGCGATGCTTGCCCTCGTCGAAAACGTAGCGCGTGAAGATCTGTGCGACTACGAGATCTCGCGATCGATTCGACGGACCGAAAAGGAATTTCCTAACCGCAAGCGCATGGCTGAAGCGTTGGGCATCTCGCGCTCCGAGTTGTACCGGTATCTTTCGTTTGGCGAGTTGCCGGATTTCGTCGTGCAAGATCTAGATGTGCAGCCTCGCCTGTTGGGAGCCACCGCCGCGGAGAATGTCGTCTCGGTACTGCGTGGGCGGAATGCGGCGGCGTTCGACGTTGCCAAGGGCCTTTGGGCGCGCGTCGTTTCGGGCGATCTGGATCAGTCGAAATTTGGCAAGGCGATCAAGCAGGCTTTGGATGACGAGCGTAAGCCGGCGCCGGCCGTAAGCGATCGCAGTATCGACAAGATTTTTGCGGGTGGATCGCAGGCAGGGTCGATCACGAGAGACTCAATGGGGCTCACGGTCAAGATCAAAGCCGGATTACTGACCGAAGAAAAGGAACGGCAAATTCGGGAGTTGGTGACACAGTTGTTTGCCGATAACAGCTAGTCGATTCCCTCCAGCAATTGGTCTCGATGCGGTGCGCTCAGCATCTGGGTCAATTTCCGAAGCTCCAAGAGTGTCTCAACTTGGGACACGCGCAGCGCGAAGTCACGCTCGTGCACTTCCTCTAGGTTGATCTAACGAGTGTCCCGACTTGGGACACTCGATCTCCGCAGCAGCCTCCGCCGTTCACGCCCGGGGCGCAAACTTTCCCACACGCGCGCATCGAAAGGACTCCCACGGTTGTTTGCACGCCAACTCGTGAACTGATGCTATTTCCCAGTGGGAACGAGCTGTCTCAACGGCAGGACTATTGATGGCAAGCACCATCGATGCACATGAGGCGCGCGAAATATCTCGATCCAGGCGCATGGTCATCCGGTTTGGCGCAGAGGACGACGCAGCCACTACTCCAAGCGCGTCGATGCCAGTCACTCTCAGCGTGGGTGAATAGCAGCTTGGGAAAGGCGGAGCCCGCCAGCAGCCGAAGCTTGAATGTAAAGCCTGAACGTCCTCTTAGCGATGCGAAACCAACGGAGAAGGCGGTCACCGCCACTCAAGCAAGTACTTCGCCTAGAAAGCTGCTGAACAATGATCGCTCCGAACGCTCGTGAAACAATCGACGCCCCCTTTCCACTCCTGCGACCGCTAGACAGGACGGGCTTGCCGGCCATTTTTTACGCTCTTCTTGGGAAGATGTTTCACGAAATCGTCGGCGTGAACACAGGGTATCGGCATAAAAGGAACCGGCGAGCGGTCCGAAATGCGCATAACGGCCGCATCGTGACGAACAAGACGAAAAATGTAGCGCTCGATACGTCCGCAGTGAGGCGTCGAAGCTGCGTTAGACGGCGTTTCGCTGGTCGCGGCGAAGAACACCCGTCGCGAATCCGGATGGGGCGACGGAAGACATCGATCCGCCAGCTAATCTTCGTAAAACGCTGCGCGGATCAGCAAACTTTCCGCTTGCTCCCTCGTCCATTCAGACTGCTTGCCGCCCGCGTGCTGGTGAAAAAGCTCGGACGGAACATGCGCGAGCCGCAGGTATCTGAAAGTTAGGTTCAGCGTCCCCGCGCGTTCGCTCTCGCGAACTTCCGCGCGCGCGACAATCCCGAAGAGCGCTCATCATGCGCGACCGGGATCAGTCGCGGGAAGAAAATGTCGAGCACCGCGACCATCGAGAGCAATACGACGGCAACGAAGACCATCGCGCCAAGAAACTCGAGCAAAGACATATTCACCTCGTCCGGTCGCATAGTTTTGTATTGGAGATCTACTGGACTCAGTGTGAGCGAGGCATGGCAAAGTCGATGTCGCGATCAGCCGGGACAACAGGCATCTGTTCGACGCTTCAAATTTCCGTCCGCGCTTAATGTCTGGAATGCGCGCGGGCTGACCGAAAGCGTCCGCGGGCGTCCGGCGCGTCGAAATTCAAAGTCAGACGCAAGTGGCGAGTTGTCGGCGGAAAGGCCCCTGCGCAACGCCTACCTCGTATATTTCTTCGGTATCCGAAATAATGTGGCCGTGAAAATGCGCGCGAGATGCTTAACGCAAATAAATCCGGACGGGCAAAGCTCAACAGGCCGCCGGCATTCCGATCCGCAACTGGGAGTGCGCGACGCGCACTCCACGCGACATCACTTCGTAGCGGCCACCACGAAGGCGTCTGATCTGTCAGGTAGCGTCAAAGCTCCTAATACCTGACTGTTGCTGAAAAAAACGACGCCCGTAAGCTTCGCACCCGGATATATGCAGGGCGCGGGTCCAAACGTGATCGTGGCGTCCAGCACGTCTTTGTCGCCATGAGGCGTGGCGGCTCCGCTGAACGTGCAGCCGCTCAAGCCTTCACCCTTGATCGAGCCGTCCTGCCCGATTACAAAAGTGGCGGTCTCGCCGTCCTTCGTCGATCCGGCCGCGCCCGAATACGTCCCGGCAACGGACGACAGCGCCACCGGACGTTCATAGTTGGCGTCATAAACCACGTTGAACTTGATGCTGTTCTGCTTCGCCGTGCTCGTATAGATCACGCCCTGAACGCTGTTCTTCGCGTTGTAGCCCGCGAGGACGGGCGTATCGGTCGCAGCCTTGCCGCTTATGTCGAAGGTGCGCGCATTGTCCGACTGAAAAGTGCCATGAGATGCGGATGCCGCACCCTGTACCAGACCTAGCGCGTTTGTCGTCGTGTTCGCATACACGAAATAGAAAGCGCCAGTCTCGAGCACTACGCCGCCCACGACGTTGCCGTTCGCATCGGTTCCGGAATAAAGGCCTTGTGCAGCGTTAGCCTCGGGCGCGCTCGGCGCATTATCGGAACTGCCGCCGCCCCCACCGCATGCGGCCAAAACGACTGTAACTGCAGGTACTGCGACGACGCGTTTCATATTTTTCTGATGTCTGAACTTGCGCTAGCGGCAAGCGAATGAAATAAGCGATGACCGGAATCTTGAACTGGTCCGACAGCCTTTGAAGCGGCAGGCCATCGCGGTCCCGCGATTGCCGAATTTGGCCTTCCCCTTGGGGATAACGGCATGGAAGCGCACGACTTGAGGGCGTATGCTATTCATCGATGCGCCATGACGCAGCACTGTCAACGGCCGGACATAGAGCCGGCACATTCTTGTCGAAGCCCGCTACGCAGGGAGAGAGGACAGATCATGGATGACACGCCCACCATCGAATCGCGGATCAGCGCCGAGCCCGCGCGCAGCGGACTTGGCGTCGAGGCGCTGCAGCGCGATATCGTCGATAACCTCATCTGTCTGCAGGCGCGCTATCCGGAGATCGCCACGCCGCACGACTGGTACATGGCGCTCGCCTACGCCGTCCGCGACCGGATGATGACCCGCCGAGTCGCCACCACGCACACCTATGTAGCGCGCGACGCAAAAGTCGCGTGTTATCTGTCCGCTGAATTTCTCATCGGCCCGCAGCTCGGCAACAACCTGATCAATCTCGGCATCGAAAGCAACGCGCGCGAAGCGTTGCAGGCGCTCGGACTCGACCTCGATACGCTGCTGTCGATCGAAGAGGAACCGGGCCTTGGCAACGGCGGCCTCGGACGCCTGGCCGCGTGCTATCTCGACTCGCTTTCCACGCTCGAAATCCCGGCGATCGGGTACGGAATCCGCTATGAGTTCGGCATCTTCGATCAGGAAATCCGCGACGGCTGGCAAGTGGAAATCACCGACAAATGGCTGCAGAAGGGCAACCCGTGGGAAATCCTGCGCACGGACGTCGCGTTCTACGTGAACTTCGGTGGCCGCACCGAAAGCTCGACCGATGAAGCGGGCCGCTTTCATGTGCGCTGGATTCCTGCCTATACGGTCAAAGGCGTGGCCTGCGATACGCCGATCCCCGGTTTTCACGTCAATACATGTAACTCGTTGAGGCTCTGGAAAAGCGAGGCAGTCGAGTCGTTCGATCTTCAGGATTTCAATGCCGGCGACTATTACGAAGCCGTGCACGAGAAGGTGCTTTCGGAGACGCTGTCGAAGGTGCTTTATCCAAATGACGAGCCCGAAGCGGGTAAGCGCTTGCGGCTCGCGCAGCAGTACTTCTTCGTTTCGTGTTCGTTGCAGGATATGTTGCGCCTGCTTGCGCTCAAGGGCGAGCCGATCAATCGCTTGCCGGACATGTTCACGGCGCAATTGAACGACACGCATCCGTCGATAGCCGTCGCCGAGTTGATGCGCCTGCTCGTGGATGAGCGGCAACTGCCTTGGGACGACGCCTGGGACATCACGCAGCGCACGCTCGCCTATACGAATCACACGCTGTTGCCCGAAGCGCTCGAGACGTGGGGCTTGCCATTGTTTCAGGGCTTGTTGCCGCGATTGATCGAGATCATCTACGAGATCAATCGCCGCTTCCTCGATGATGTCCGCCAACGATATCCCGGCGACGAAGCGCGGATCGCGCGCATGTCGCTGATCGACGAAAGCGGCACGAAGCGCGTACGCATGGCGCATCTTGCGACGGTCGGCAGTCACGCGATCAACGGTGTGGCCGCGCTCCATTCGGCACTGCTCGAAAAGACGGTGCTGCGAGATTTCGCCGAGCTATGGCCCGAGCGCTTCCATAACGTGACCAACGGCGTCACGCCGCGCCGCTTCATGATGCTCAGCAATCCGGGTCTCGCGAAACTGCTGGACGAGGGGCTGGGGGAAGGTTGGGCGACCGATCTCGGCAAACTGCGCAAGCTGTCCGAATACGCCGACGATGCCGCATTTCAGGAACGCTGGCGCAACGTGAAGCAGGCGAACAAGCAGATCCTCGCGGATAAGATCAAGAGCGCGACGGGCATCGTCGTCGATCCTGCGGCGCTGTTCGACATACAGGTCAAGCGAATCCACGAGTACAAGCGGCAACATCTGAACGCGCTATACATCGTGACGCAGTACATGCGTCTGCGCCGCGATCCACAACTCGCGCTGACGCCGCGCTGCTTCGTATTCGGCGGCAAGGCCGCGCCGGGCTACGCGATGGCCAAGCTCATCATCCGGCTGATCAACGGCATCGCCGAAGTCGTGAACGACGATCCCGCGATGAACGGCCGCCTGAAAGTCGTATTCTTCCCGGACTTCAACGTCAAGAACGCACACTTCATTTACCCGGCTGCGGACCTGTCCGAGCAGATCTCGACCGCGGGCAAGGAGGCTTCGGGCACCGGAAACATGAAGTTCATGATGAACGGCGCGTTGACCATCGGTACGCTCGATGGCGCGAACATCGAGATCCGCGAAGAAGTCGGCGATGAAAACTTCTTCCTGTTCGGCCTGAATGCGGACGAAGTGGAACGCGTGAAGCGCGAAGGGTATCGTCCGGCCGACTATGCGGATGCGAATCAGACGTTGCGGGAAGTGCTGGAGTTGATCGGCAGCGGGCACTTCTCGCGCGGAGATCGAGAGATGTTCCGTCCGCTGGTCGACAACCTGCTGCACCACGATCCGTTTCTGGTGCTTGCCGACTATGCCGCGTACGTCGCGCGTCAGGAGGATGTGAGCGCCGCCTGGCGCGACGAGCGGCGCTGGACTCGCATGTCCATCCTGAATACCGCCTATGCAGGCAAGTTCTCTTCGGACCGCGCGGTTCACGAATATTGCGAGCGGATCTGGAATATCCGCCCCGTGAAGATTTCCATCGAACGACGAAACTAGTTTTTCTTCCCGAGATCGCGCAGACGCTTGCCGGCCATCAGATCGTTGCCGAGTTTCTCGAGCGAAACGCCGCGCGTCTCGGGCACGTAGAAGAACACGACGACCGCAAAGATGACGTTGAGGATCGCATAGAGCACGAAGGTGTTCGCTTCGCCGACAGTCGACAGCAAGCTAAGGAACGTGGCCGCGACCGCCATGTTGGCGACCCAGTTGACGAGCGTCGAAACGGCGATGCCGAAGTCGCGCCCTTGCTGCGGCTGGATCTCCGAGCACAGGATCCAAACGAGCGGGCCGGCAGACATGGCGAACCCCGCGATGAAAAGCAGCAGCGACGCGACCGCCAGAATCTGTGCCGTGAGGCCGGCGACTCCGGCATGCAGCAGGAACCCGAGCGAGCACATGCCGATTGCCATGATGGCGCATCCCGCATAGAGGATCGGCTTGCGGCCCCAACGATCGACGAAGGCAATGGCGCCGAAGGTCGCAATGACGTTGACGAGGCCGACGATGACTGTCGCCCACAGTTGCTGTTCATGAGTCGCGAAGCCGGCCAGTTCGAAGATGCGCGGAGCGTAGTACATCACGACGTTGATGCCGGTGAGTTGCTGGAACACCTGCAGCACGACTCCGAGCAATACCGAGCGACGGAAGTTCGCGTTTTGCCGCAACAGGCTCCATCCTCGCTGGGGCCGCGTGTTGTCTTCGTTGACCTGTTCGAGTTCGGCTTGCACGTCGGCGGGATTGGCGTAGAAGCGTTGCAGGACGGCGCGCGCTTCGTCGGCGCGGTTGCGCTGAAGCAGCCAGCGCGGGCTATCGGGAAGGGCGAGCACGCCTGCGAGGAAGAAGACGGCGGGAATCGCGATGACGCCGAGCATCCAGCGCCAGTCGGCCACGTACGACAGTCCGATGTTCGACAGGAAGGCGGCCAGGATTCCGACGGTAATCATCAACTGATACGTCGAGATCATCGCGCCGCGTACTTGTCGCGGCGCAACCTCCGAAAGATAAAGCGGCGCGGTGAAAGACGCCATCCCGACCGCGAGGCCCAGCAGCAAGCGTGCGCCGATCAGATGAGCCGGACTCGCCGCGAACCCGGACCATAGCGATCCCGCAATGAAAAGTATAGCCGCCAGCACGAGCGCATAGCGGCGTCCGAGACGCCACGATAGCCAGCCCGCACCCAGTGCGCCGATCGCCGCGCCTACCATCATCGAGCTGACGATCCATTCTTGTGCGCGATCGCTCAGAACAAAATGCTTCGCGATGAAAGGCAGTGCGCCCGAGATCACCCCGATGTCGAGGCCGAACAGCAGGCCGGCGAGCGCCGCCATCAGGCAGACGAAGAGACCATATCGTCCGGTTTTCGTGGATGTCGGGACGCTGCGGTCGGCGAGGGTGCTCATCTGAGTTGTCTCCAGGTTGTGCTTCAAACCGGTCACGGTGGCAGTCGGGCGGCTTTGCTTCGACCATGCGACTGCGCACATGATCGAAGATGAGAATTAGCGCGGGATGAGCGCGCGATGAAGGACGCCTGAATCGTGTGACCGGCCGACATCGTACCGGTGAGCGTCAATTGCCGCCCAATGCCATCGCCGCGTTGTTGTGCCTGGTCAATTCTTCGTGCGCGTGCGATCTGACGTGCACAGACGCCGGTGACACGCGCCGCTGCTCGGCTTCGAATTTGCCGCCCGAAATGACCCGATTATTTTTTTGGAAAAGGCGCTTGACGTCGTCGAAATAGCCCCGCATAATTCGCCTCCCGTTGAATGACGGCGCGCAAGAAAGCAAGCGAATAGCGAAGCAAATAACTGCGCAAATGCTCTTTAAAAACTAACAGCCGATAAGTGTGGGCGCTTGATGGCGAGTGCGGCTGGTTCTTCGGAATCGGCGATAG